>NZ_JBHURF010000058.1:0-26254 GCF_042674125.1 Rhodococcus sp. NPDC056960
ATGATGGCAGTGCTCAGTCCGAGTTGTGCCGCGCGGATAGCAGCGACGTACCCACCGGGACCGGCTCCGAGGACAACGACGTCATAGTGTGAGGTGGTCACGGGGTACTGATCCTGCCGCTTGTGGTGTCATCGTCTTTTGGTCGATATCGAACTGGTTTGATTCACCTAGATGGTGGTACGGAGCCGTAGTTGTTTTCCGTACCACCTTCCAGTGTTGGGATCGGCTCTACGTGAGAGCTTCGGAGGATTGTGATTTGCGCCCGTGCGGCATCAGCAGCGTGGCAACGAGTCCGATCACCGCCAAGGCAGCCGCGAGAATATAGACGGCGGTGAATCCACTGCCTCCGTAAATCGGCGACCCGTTGACCACCGTGGCGATATTGAGCGCGAGAATCGCGAACCCGATCTGTACTGCGATGGCACTTCCGAGGGACCCGAACACGTTGACGGTGCTCGCTGTCACCGCCTGGAGGCGGACCGGGGTGGCCGCGATGACGAGATTCGGGATTGCGGCGCTGATCAGTCCGCCGCCGAAGGCATAGACCAGATAGCCGAGGAGAATCGGAGTGAACTCGGTGTGGCTGAGGGCAAGTGCCAATGATCCGACGGCCATCAGAGAGAAGCCGATCCAGTTGGGCAGGCGGGCTCCGCGTCGCTCGGCGAGATATCCCACGAGGAAGCCCATCAACACGGATACGAAACCGGCGGGTGTGGTGATCCGAGCCATGAAACCTGCATCCTCACCGAGCCCGTAGGTGAGACCAAGTGAAATGGGGGTCTGCACGATGAAGGACAGCAGCACGAACTGCAGTGCGATCACGGCTTGGCCGGTGAACTGGGCGATCAACGTGGTGACGACAGGGCGGCCACGGAGGACCGAAAGGTCGATGAGGGGATTCGCCGACCGCTTGGCCTGCTGAATCCAGATCGCAAAAGTGGCGATCGCCAACGCCGCGCACAGCAGGGTCTTCCATGACGTCCAGCCCCAGGTACCGCCTTCGCCGATACCGAACAGCAGTATCGCCACGGTGAGACCGAGCAGAAGCCCTCCGGTCCAGTCGATCTGGGTGCGCACACGTACCGGTGATTCAGGCACGACGAGCAGGACCAGCGCACCGATCAGGACAGGGAAGATGGCGAGTGCGAAGAACACACCCCGGTAACCGAAGTTGTCGATGAGAAGGCCGGCGAAGATGGGGCCGGTGATGGTGGTGACGCCGATACCGGCCGTGGCCAGGCTGACGGCCACGGCCAGCATCCGTTTGGGGAAGATATCCCGCATCAGGGAGTACACGATGGGGACGATTGCGAGACCGAACCCCTCGACCGCGCGGCCAACGAGCACGAGGGGGAAGGTCGGAGCAAGCGCGACGATCAACGATCCCACCGCCATACATCCGGTGACGATAAGCAGCCACTTCTTCTTACCGTCTCGGTCGGCGAGCTTGCCGACGAGTGGCGCGCTGATTGCGCCGGTCAGGGTGAAGAGGGTGGAAACCCAGGCGATGTAAGGAGTCTGGAAGGTTGCGGCCATATTCGGCAACGCGGGTGTGACCAGGTTGAACGCGTAGGCGACTTCTTCGGACAGAAGTACCAGGATCAGGAGAACGCCGATCCATCCAGCGGTGGATCGTTGGTTCACTCCTTCGGGGGGCAAGGTGGGATCTTCATCGAGCGTCGGGTGCGAGGCACCGTCGGTGGGTGTGGCGGTCATCTTGCTTCCTGCATTTCTCTGACGGGAAGGTGGAACGCTGATGCGCTATGCGGCCGGGGAGGCAGCGTGCGCCAGGTGAGGAGTCAGCGTCGCTCCAAGCTTGTGATGTGAGGCACAGTAAAGTGGATCGATCAATTCTGTCAAGTGATCCACTGAGGGGATTTGTGTGTGCTCGAACGAGAAGCCCTCGACCGTGAAGTTTCGGGTGAGGCTGGTGTGCCACGCGGGGCGTTCGAGCGGGACGACACGCTCGGGCGCTCCCGTCGAGCGTGTCGAAATTCGAGAGCGACATGCCCAGGTGGTGCCGATATCCGGCGCTGTGGATCGTCTTTCGGATGCCGCGCAGCGGCGAGCGTCGATAATGCAGGCGCGCGCACCGCGAAGGCCGCGATAGCTTTGGGCGACGGAGCATGCACACCCCTCGAGTCTGCTCCGCCGCGGATGCGGGCCTCGGGCGCGCGGGAGCGACCGAAAACGGAGCTTTCGGTCAGGGTCGGCTTCCCCGCATGAGAGTTTCCAGGCCGCCCGCGACGAAATCGACCAGCACATCGAACTTCGAGTCCGAGAGTGCGCGCGATTTTTCGCTACTGGCGTCGGACCAGCGCGCAGCCATCACGATGAGGGTGTTCACCGTCAGGGACCAGTTCAGATCGATGCTGTCGTCATCCACGTCCGGATATGCCCGCTCGAGAATTTGGCGGAGTAACTTCGCGGTGTCGTCTTCGACGGGGAACAGGCGCGGGTCGTTCGCGAGACTCAGCTGTCCGCAGATGGTCAGCCAGCGGACACCCTTGTCCGGTTCCTCGACCAGATACTTTCGATACGGAATCGCAAGCAAGTTGACGATCTGTCCCGCGTCGGGGATCTCTTCCGACTCGACCATGTTCTTGGTGAGGGTGTGAATGTGGGACAGCACTCCCGATCCGGCGTCGAGCAGGACTGCGTCGAGGATCGCGTCCTTGGATCCGAAGTGATAGTGCGCTGATGCAGCGCCGAGGCCGGCCTCGGCGTTGATCGCGCGGATGGACACCTTCTCGACGCCCTCCGCGGCAAAGAGTTTGGTGGCGGCGTCGATGAGGGCGCGGCGGGTCGCGGCGCCGTCTCGGGGGCTGGATCGAGGCACAATGCCACCTTCCTGATTCGTTGTGGTGATCATATCGCGTGATCCACTTGCGTAAGTTTCCGCATTTCACACTGCATTTTGTGCGCTCGCCAGGACGAGAAGCCGGAAACAGTCCTTAGTGGCGCACTTGATTGAAGCACTCGATCCACTTACTGTATTCTGTGACAGCTGACACAGCTACCCATTCGCGTTCACGTCGGCACATCTCGGTGTCCCACGGCACCGATCACGAACCAAGAAGGAGGCCACGATGGCATCGCCGCACAGCGAGCATCGGCCCGACAGTTCCGCGTCACCGACGGTGAGTGCGGAACTGATGCTGGACATGTTCACCGTTATCGCTCGCGCACGTGCCCTGGAGGACGCGGTATCGGTACATATTCGCGATCACGGATTTGCGGGCTTTTGGCACCCAGGTAAGGGGCAGGAGGGTGCTGTGGCGGGAGCTGTTGCTGCCATGGCACCCGACGATTACCTCTTCTATCAGGGCAGGGGAGCGACCTGGCCGCTCGCCAAAGGCATGGGCCTGGCCCCGATCATCGGCGATCTCCTCGGCAAGGCGACAGGGTCGACCGGCGGTAAGGGTGCCGGCGTACCGCACTGGGCCGATCCGGCTCTCGGCATCATGGGTGAAGGTGCCACCCTCGGGTCGGTGTACCCGGTTGCCGCCGGCGCCGCGCTATCCGCACAGATGCGGGGTACCGATCAGGTCGCTCTGGCCGACTTCGGGGACGGCACCGCCGCACGCGGCACCTTTCACGAAACCCTTCTCGAGGCAGCTCGCTGGAAGCTCCCGCTGGTCTACTTCTGCGAGAACAACGGCATCTCCGTGTCCACCACTTTCGAATCGGTGAGTCCGACCAAGACGATCGCGGAGCGTGCATCGGCATACGGCATTCCGGGTGCCCGCGTGGACGGACACGACGCTGTCGAGGTCTACCTTGCGGTGAAGGACGCAATCGACCGGGCCCGCGCAGGGCAGGGCCCGTCCCTCGTCGAAGCAGTGGTCACCCGAGTCGGCGGCCACTGGGAAGGCGACGCGCAGAAGTATCGCCCGGCCGACTTCCTCGCCACCTACAACGACCCGCTGGAGATCATGCGGAAGCGCATCGACTCCGCGACCGCAGACCGAATCATCGACGCAGCAAAGACCGAAGTAGCGCAGGCACTCATCGAGGCCGAAGCCGCCCCGCTGCCCGACCCTTCTGTCATCCTCGAGGACGTGTTCGCATGACCATCGCTACCCACACAGCAGACACTTCGATCTCGAGCTACGAGGCCGCCCAGGGTGCGGCCATCGCCGAGGAGATGCGCCGCGATCCGTCGGTCTTCCTCATGGGTCAGGACATCGCTTCGGGCGGATTCTTTGGTGGCACACGTGGACTCGTCGAGGAGTTCGGGCTCAGCAGGATCCGCAACACCGGTATCACCGAGGCGTTCATGGTCGGGGCGGCTGCCGGTGCGGCCATGACCGGCATGCGGCCGATCGTGCAGCTCGGATTCGCGGACTTCAGCCTCATCGCGGGCGACGAGATCTTCCAGAAACTCGGCAAATGGCGACACATGCACGGCGGCCAATTCGAGCTGCCCGCCGTGATCATCATGCCGATCGGACCGAGCGGCGGCGCCGGCCCGGAACACTCGGGCTCGATGGAAATGCTGCCGATGCACTTTCCCGGGCTGAAGGCAGTGGTGCCATCGAATCCGGCAAACGCCAAGGCACTTCTCAAAGCTGCGATCCGCGATCCCAATCCGGTGCTGTACTACCCGAGTAAGCAACTCAACTTCAAGCGCGGGGAGGTCGTCAACGACCCCGACTATGTGCTGCCGCTGGGCAAGGCATCCATCGCACGCGCGGGCACGACCATCAGCGTGATCAGCTACGGCTGCATGGTTCCCCGCGCACTCGAAGCAGCGACCGTGCTCGCCTCCGAGGGAATTGAACTCGAGATCGTCGACCTGCAGACGCTGGTTCCGCTCGACCGCGATGCCATTGTCAATTCGGTCGTCAAGACCGGGCGAGCGATGATCGTGCACGAAGCCCCGCGAACCGCAGGCCCCGGCGCCGAAATCGCCGCACTGATCCAGGAACGATGCTTCTACTGGCTCGAAGCGCCCGTCGCTCGCCTCGGGTCTGTCGACGCTCCGATTCCCGCGAGCCGATTCCTCGAGGATCACTGCTTCCCGAGTGTCTCCGACATCGTCGAAACAGCCCGCCACCTAGTCCGTGACTGACAAATCGAACCACGAGGACCTTCTCATCATGCTCGAACTAACCGACGTTCACATGCCGCACATGGGCTCCGTGGAGTTCGCACTTCTAACCGAATGGCTGATCAAGCCGGGCGAGAAGGTGCAGGAAGGCGATGCCTTGTGTGAGGTGTCGACCGACAAGGTCGATACCGAGGTGGAATCGCCCCAGTCCGGAATCTTGATCAGCTACATCGCTGCAGTTGATCAGGAAGTCCCGGTCGGTGACGTCATCGCCCGCTTCGCTCCGGACGACAGCGATCCCGAGCAGGTCGCCCGGGCCATTGCCGACGCGAGCGGGGAGCCAGTCTCTTCAGGTACTCCGAGCACCGACGACCACCACGCCACCGCACCGTCGCCAGCGTCCGCGCCGCCATCCCCCGCCGAGGTAGCGGCGGCTCCGACGCCAACCATTTCTGCGCTCGAGGAATCTGCGCCGCCAACGGACTCACTCGTCCTTGCCGCATCGTGGATCACGCACGTCAACCGACCTCCGGCGGGGGCACGTCGCCGCTCGGCGGACTCTCCGGCGGCGGAGCGCCCCGGTCAGCTCGCCAGCAAGAGCGGATTCCTGCAGACGCAGCAAGGTTCGCCCGCGATTCCGCCGGGATACGAGAACGTCGCGCACACCGCGAGCGAACACACCCGGCTTCGGCGGGCGATCGCGAAGAACCTCACCGAATCCTGGAATACGGCACCCCAATTGACGGCCCAGGTCGATGTCGATTTCACCGCTGTGTCGGTGGCACGCGCGAAGATCAACCGTGACCGGACCGCGCGTGGTGAGAGCAAGCTCAGCTACCTGCCCTTCATCGCGGTCGCCCTCTGCCGTGCGATCGCGGCGCATCCCGTTGTCAACTCCACGTTCACGGAAACACATCTTCTCCAGTGGCAGACGGTGAATCTGGGCATCGCGGTGGACACCGCGGATGGTCTGCTGGTCCCGGTCATCCGCGATGCGCAGCAGTTGTCGCTTGGCGGCCTCGCAGACGCGATCGCGACCGCAGGCCAGGCGGTGACGAGCGGCACGGGGAAGCCAGAGGACCTGGCCGGCGGGACGATCACGATCAGCAATTCCGGGAGCGTCGGCGGGGTGGTCTCGACACCGATCCTGACCAAGCCGCAGGTGGCGTCACTAGGGGTGCCGGCCATCGTCCGGACACCGGTCGCGCGGCGAAGTGCTGACGGCGCATCCGAGCTGCTCACGATCCGTCCGATTGCCCGCCTCGGGCTGACCTTCGATCACCGTGCGCTCGATGGCGCCGAAGCACTGCGCACTCTCATCGACGTGCAGCAGACACTCGAAAACTGGTCTGCGGAGGACTGATGACGAACGCTGACGGCGGCAGGGAAGGACGAACGATGAAGGCGGCAGTTCTTCGCCGAGGAGCGATTGTGTACACCGAGGTGGCCGAACCGGCAGCCGGTCCCGGACAGCTGTTGGTCGCGCCGGTCGCCGCCGGTGTCTGCGGAAGCGACCTGTCGGCGTGGCAGCACACCGATGACTTCCTTGCCGCTCATCGGGAAGCCGACGTGCCGGGCGAGTTGTTCGACCCGTGCAAGGATGTGGTGTTCGGGCACGAGTTCACTGCACGCGTCGTCGCGCTCGGCGACGGTGTCACCGATTACCAGGTCGATGACCTGATCGTGGCGCTGCCGTGGGTCATCACAGCCGACGGGGCGCCCCACACCGTCGGCTACTGCGATTCCTCACCTGGAGCCCTGGCGGAGGCGAGCATCGTGCAGGCGGGCGGGCACCTGAAAATCCCGTCGGGTATCGATCCGGTCACCGCTGCGGTGACCGAACCCCTCGCTACCGGGGTCAACGCCGTGCAGCGGTCGGGGATCACGGCCGAATCGGCTGCAGTCGTCACGGGATGCGGACCGGTCGGACTGGGTGCGATCATCGAGCTTTCCGTCCGGAGCGTGCACCCCATCGTTGCCTCGGACCCGTCGGGGAAGCGCCGAGAACTCGCGCTGGCCTATGGCGCCGACGTAGCCGTGAACCCGCTCGAGACGAATCCGATGTCCGTTCTAGCCAAGGAGTTCGACTCATCGGCGCCGACCTTCGTGTTCGAGGCCTCCGGTGCTCGAGGCATCCTCCGAGAGCTGATGACCGCCGCACCGAAGTACTCCCGGATCATGATCGTCGGTTCCGCGATGCGCCCTGAGACGATTCGGCCGGTCACGGGCATCCTGCGAAACATCTCGCTCGAGTTCGTGGGAGGCCCGGGACGCGGCGAGGCCACGTATGGGGCGTTCGAGCGGACCTTCGATCACCTGATCAACCAGCGATTCGATCCATCCCTGATGGTCACCGGCTATGCCAGCCTCGACGCAGTCGACGATGTCTTCGCTGCCCTTCGGCCCAGTGATAGCAGCACGATCGACCACGTGAAGATCCTTGTGCGTAACGACCTGCCCATAGGTACGGGAATCGTTCCCACCGACTGAAAACTTCTTCCCTCCAACTCATATCGAGGAAATCATGAATCAAGTCGACGAGATCGCGCGATCGGCACCATTCAATCTGTCCCTTGTGCGGGCGAAGCTCGAGGAACTCTTCGAACTGGACTCGGCGGACGAACTCGGTGTTCGTCTTCTCGCCGGTGGACGGTCGAATCTCACGTTCGAACTCACCGGCTCGGACCGCAAATGGATCCTGCGGCGGCCGCCGATCGGACACCGGCTCGAAACTGCGCACGACATGAGCCGCGAGGTCGCCGTCCAGCGCGCGCTGGCGAACAGCCCCGTACCTGTCCCGCGAATCGTGTTCGCAGACGACGATGCCGGCCACGCCGGCGGCAGCTACTACGTGATGGACAAGATCGAAGGGGAGGTGCTACGGACCGACGCTGACTTCGCCCAGGTCGACTCGGCGCAGCGGCGGCCCTTGTCGTTCGCATATATCGACTGCCTTTCGGCGTTGCACACCCGGGACTACACCGCGCTGGGCCTGGGAACATTCGGCCGCCCAACCGGATTCCTCGACCGGCAGGTGCGCCGCTGGACGAAGCAGCTCACGGCATCGAAGTCCCGGGAGCTTCCAATACTGGAACAGCTCGGACGACAACTGGGTGAGCAGGTGCCGGCATCGTCGCAATCGGCGATCGTCCATGGTGATTTCCGATTCGACAACATGATCGCGCAGGTCGCGGATCAGCCTCGAATCGCCGCGGTTCTCGACTGGGAGATGTCCACGATCGGTGATCCGTTGACCGACCTCGGTCTGGTGCATCTGTTCTGGTCCGGATGGGAGGGCATCGACAACCCGATCGCCGGAACCCCTTCCACACACGCCGGATACCCCTCGTTCGACGAACTCGTCGAGCGATACTCCCGCACGACGGGTTTCGACGTCAGCGAACTGGGCTGGTACTCGAGTTTCGCGTTCTACAAGATGGCCGTCATCCTGGAAGGCATCCACTTGCGATTCGTCAACGGCGAGACCGTAGGCGACGGCTTCGAGGACATCGGCACGATGGTCCAGCCACTGGCCGAACGCGGCTTCGCGGCGCTGCCCTGATGGGTCCACGCCGACGAGTACCTGAGCCGCGCGACGTCGGCCGAGAACCCAAAACCAAGGACTGACATGGATTTCACCTTCGACGCGACAACCACCCAGTTGCGTGACCGGGTCTCCACATTCATGGACGACTTCGTCTTCCCCGCCGAAAAGCACTTCCACGACAACCCCGCGGCGGGCGACCTGCAGTGGGAACGCCCCGCGATCATGGCGGACCTCAAGAAGGAAGCCAAGGCGCAGGGACTGTGGAACCTATTTCTCCCACACGATCCCCGCGGTGCGGGGCTGTCGAACCTGCAGTACGCGCCTATCGCGGAATTGACCGGCTGGAGCCCCGAAGTGGCGCCGGAAGCGTTCAACTGCAATCCACCCGACACTGGGAACATGGAGCTTCTCTGCCTGTTCGGGACGGAAGAGCAACAACAGCAGTGGCTCGAACCGCTACTCGACGGCTCCATCCGTTCCGCCTATTGCATGACCGAGCCGGACGTCTCGTCGTCGGATCCGTCAAACCTGACAACCACTATCGCCGACGACGGCGATCACTGGGTCGTCAACGGCCGCAAGTGGTGGTCCACCGGCGCGATGAGCAGTGACTGCAGGCTGTTGGTCGTCATGGGTGTATCGGACCCGGGTGCGGACTCACGGTCCCGCCACAGCCTCGTGCTCATTCCGCGGGAAACTCCCGGTGTGACGTTCGAACGGGGCCTGTCCATGTTTGGCTTCACTCACGGAGCACACGGCGGGCATGCAGAGGTGCGGTTCGACAACGTGCGAGTGCCCAAAGAGAACCTGCTCGGCGAACGCGGACGCGGACAGACACTGGCGCAGGCCCGGCTCGGACCCGGTCGCATTCACCACTGCATGCGCATGATCGGCATGGCCGAGCGTGCGATCGAACTGATGTGCCGCCGAGCCAACGAACGGACAGCCTTCGGTAAGCGGCTCGCCGATCAGGGCATCATCCAGCACTGGATTGCCGAATCACGGGTGAAGATCGATCAACTCCGACTTTTCGTGCTACGGACCGCGTGGCTGATCGACACTGTCGGTGCACGTGAAGCGCGGTCTGAGATCTCGGCGATCAAGGTCGCCGCACCCGACGCCGTCAGTTGGGTTCTCGACAAGGCGATCCAGGTTCATGGTGCCGGCGGCATGACACAGGACCACCCCCTCGCGATGCTCTGGGCTCAGACCAGAACGATGCGCTTCATCGATGGCGCCGACGAAGTCCACCGGATGGTGCTGGCGACCCGAGAACTGCGGAAGCACGCCGCCCCGCGTCCCTGACCATCGAGGAGATTCGCCTAGTCCGCAAGCGTCATCGTCGCCGGCCCCCGCACACCCAGGTCGACCGCAGTCAACGCACTGACAACCCCGCCGGTTTGCCGATGATCGCGGGTGTGCGAGACCCCCAGTTCTGTTGCTCTGCAGTGTCGCCGGTGCACTCCTTCGCCCTGGATTTTGAGTCGCAGTTCTGCCGAGCGGATGCCCGGGTGGGCCTATTTTTCGCCAGGGCCTCGGAGGCGAGGACGACAGTGTTGTTCCCGCGGCGTAGATGACCCGATTGATGCAATGAAAAACGAGGTGGAGGAATGGACGCGGAACAGAATTTCCCCGAGGCGAACGGTCGGAAGTTGCTCCGCCTCGAGGCTCGGAACTCGCAGACCCCGATCGAACGCAAACCGAACTGGATCAAGACGAGAGCGAAGATGGGCCCGGAATACTCCGAGCTCGAGGGCCTCGTCAAGCGCGAGGGTTTGCACACCGTCTGCGAAGAAGCCGGCTGCCCCAACATCTACGAATGCTGGGAAGACCGCGAGGCGACCTTCCTCATCGGCGGGCAGCAGTGCACCCGCCGCTGCGACTTCTGCCAGATCGACACCGGCAAGCCCGACGACCTCGACCGCGACGAACCCCGCCGCGTCGCCGAATCCGTCCAGGCGATGGGACTGCGGTACTCCACCATCACCGGCGTCGCCCGCGACGACCTCCCCGACGGCGGCGCCTGGCTCTACGCCGAAACCGTGCGCCTGATCCACCAGCTCAACCCGGGCACCGGCGTCGAACTGCTCATCCCCGACTTCAACGCCAAGCCCGAACAGCTGGCCGAGGTGTTCGCCACCCGCCCCGAGGTGCTCGCACACAACGTCGAGACCGTTCCCCGCATCTTCAAGCGGATCCGGCCCGCGTTCCGCTACCAGCGCAGCCTCGACGTCATCACCGCCGCCCGCGAGGACAACCTCGTCACCAAGTCGAACCTCATCCTCGGCATGGGCGAAACCCCCGACGAGGTCACCCAGGCGTTGCACGACCTGCACGACGCGGGCTGCGACATCATCACCATCACCCAGTACCTGCGCCCCTCCCCCCGGCACCACCCCGTCGAACGGTGGGTCAAGCCCGAGGAATTCGTCGAACACTCCCGGACCGCCGAGGAGATCGGGTTCGCCGGCGTCATGGCCGGACCCCTCGTCCGCTCGTCGTACCGCGCCGGCCGGCTCTACGCCCAGGTGACGCAACACCGTATGTCGCACATGAAGGAGGCTTCGTCATGATGAACGACTCCATTATCGAGGACGCGCAGATCCTCGAATTCGCACGTCGATGGATGCCATATGGCGGGGGAAACTCTGGCGACCTACTCGTCGAGTTCGGTATGACACCAGCAGGATACAGGGATCGGCTGCGACGAATTCTCAACGGACCGGTCGGCCGCCGACTCGAGCCTACACTTCGAGCGCAATTGACTGAATACGTTGCCGTGCATGCACGCCGCGGCCGGGGCAGGTAACGACCGACGACACGAATGGGAGGGGCTCGGTGTGCCGCAACCCCTCCCATTCGTCAATGGACGCTCGCGGCGCCTTCTACGACGCGCCCACGCTTGATCCCGATCGACAGGACGGCGCCCAGGAGAGAGACGCCGGCGCCTACCCACATCGTTGTGTGCATCCCGTGCATGAAGGCGGTTTCAGTTGCTGTTTGCAAGGCGGTCACAGTTTGTGGCGCCATCTCCGGGGACAGTGGAGTGACACCCTGCGCGACAGCCCGCACGGCTTCACCCGACACCTCACCGACAACTGCATCGGGGACACCGTTGTCTGTCATCGCGGTCGTGAAGCTGTCCGCGACGGCGAACGCCATCACCGCACCGAGCACTGCCGTACCGAGGATGCCGCCGATCTGAAGTGACGTTTGGTGCATGCCGGCTGCCGGTCCGGCGTCGTCGACAGCCGCGTTGCCGAGCACCGCTTGCACCGACGATGTCATGACCAAGCCGACGCCCAGTCCGAGCACCGTAAAGGGCAGGGCAAGCGAAAGATAGCTGCCATGCGGATCGACTCCGGTGAAGAGGGCGAAGCCAACTGCACTGAAGAGCATTCCACCGATGAGCGGCGGCCGCGGGCCGTATCGGTTGATGATCCATCCGCTGCTACTCGAGGCGACGACGTTTGCGACGCTGAGCGGCAAGATGTGCAGTCCGGCGGTCATCGGTGAGTCGCCGTTGATCTGCTGGAGAAACAGGAGGACGAAGAAGAGGGACCCAACGAGAGAGAAGAACGAGATGATCGTCAACAACACGCCGAGGGTGATCGAGCGGTCGGCGAACAGGCGCAAGGGAATAAGTGGATCGACCGCGCGTTTCTCGGCGAGGACGAACGCGACACCGGCGACGATGCCGGCAGCCAGCAAGGAGAGGACGGCGAGGTTCGTCCAGCCGACTTCCGGTGCCTGGATGAGGCCGTAGGTGATGAGGAGCAACGCGGCCGCGAGTAGAACGCTGCCCGCAAGGTCGAAGGGAGTCGAGTCCACGTATTGGCGTCTCGGCAGGACAAGCAATCCCACGACGAGCGACACGAGCGCGATCGGGACGTTGATCATGAACGCCCACCGCCAGCTGGTGTGTTCGATGAGCAGCCCTCCCAGGAGAGGTCCTGCTGCCGAGGATGCTCCGATCAGAGAGGCGAACAGCGACAGCGCCTTCGGGAGGGTCTCGGCGGGAAACAGAGCGCGCAGAAGGGCGAGCGCATTGGTGATGATGAGGGCACCGAACAGACCTTGGCCGAGTCGGCCGGTGATAACCATCATGACCGAGGGTGCGCATGCTATGGCGGCCGAGGCGGCTCCGAATCCGACGATTCCGACTAGGAATACTGTCCGTCGACCGAAGCGATCGCCCAGTTTTCCGGCAAGTACCAAGGTTGCGGCCATCGCCAAAAGGTAGATGTTCGTGATCCATTGCAGACCAGAGAGACTGGCGCCGAGGTCATGGGCGAGGACGGGATTCGCAACCGCGGTGATGGTTCCATCGAGTGAGACGATCAGGACGCCGAGCGCGATGGCGATCATCGCAACCCAGGGGTTGGTTCGTGGGAACGGTTCTGACGATGGTGCTGGTGTCGAGGGTTCAGTGATGTTTCCCGTAGTTGTCACGTGGGTCTTGACTTCCTTGTCGGGTTCTTGGATAGGGACGTCGTGGTGATGTGCTGGCCGCCCGCGGATTCGAGGGCGGGGAGGAGTGTCGCGATGCACGTGTCGAGCTCCTGGACGAGCATTGGGACGGTGCCGGCAGATTGTCGCCATCGGTGCAGCGCAACGCGGGATGCTCCCGCGAACGCGGCGACGGCCAGACGGGCTTCGAGGTCATTGTCCTGGTGGAACGCTGGATGCGGCTGGAGGGCAGCGACGAGAAGTTCTTCTTGCTGGTATCCGCGGCGGAGGTTGGCGGCCAACAGTCCGGGGCGAGACTCGATGAAAGTCTGGAGAGCGAGGTACGTCTCCGACTCTCCGGATGTTTCTAGCCAGGCCCAGGTGTCAGCGAGGGCACGTCGAAGGCTGGTCAGTGGTGGTTCATCCGTGGGACGGGTGCAGACACTGTCGAGGAAGCGATCGTCGAGGTCTGCGAGATAGCCGAGGGCCAGGTCTTCCTTTGTGGGGAAGTAGCGATACGTCGTCCGTGGTGAGATCTCGGCCGCCTCCGCGATGCTTTCGACGGTGACGCCGTCGAATCCGCGGGCGAGGAAGAGCTCGACGGCAGTGCGGGTGAGGATTCGGCGGGTTCGCGTCGCGTTGCGTTCGCGTCTTCCGGGGACAGCCATGTCGCCAATATTGGCAGTGACTGCCAATATTGGCAAGTTGGGGGTGGCGGTTGTCGTTGACATGACATAGGCGACCGAATACATTTCCCAACCAAGCACTTGTTCAATTAGGAGTCGAGTGGATACCTTCGTCGCACTGGCGTTCAGCGCCGCTGCCTACGGCGCCGTTCTGGCCCTGGCAGCGCTGGGCTTTCTAGTCCTGTACAAGGCAACGGGAGTCGTCAACTTCGCGCACGGGGACCTGATCACCTCGAGCGGCTATGTTGCACTCTGGTTCATCACCGATCTCGGCTCTGCCCCGGTTGTGGGCTATCTGCTCGCGGTGATCACGATGGGGCTGATCGGAATGGGCCTCGAACGGGTCGCCTACGCGCCGCTACGGCGGCGGCCGCACCTGACCGTACTCATCGCCACTCTCGCTGCCGCACTCGTCATTCGCGCCTTCATCTCGTTGTGGCAGGGGAGCGCGCCGCAGAGACTCCCGTCGCCCGTGGACGGCGCAGTAGTGACCGTTTTGGGCACACCCATCGCGGCCCAGCGGATCCTCATCATCGTCGTCGCGCTCGTCTGCATCGCAGCAGTGATCTATGTCTTCGGTTACAGCAGCTTCGGACGACAATTGCGGGCCTTGGCGAGTGACCGGGAGACCGCAGAACTCTATGGTGTGCGGACCGGACGGATCAGCCTGGCGGCCTGGGGTTTGTCGGCGGCGCTCGCAGCGCTGGCCGGGATCCTGGTTGCCCCGCTGTCGAGCCTCGACCTGAACTTCGGTTTCACGATCATGTTGGCCGCGTTCGCGGCCGCGGTCCTCGGCGGATTCGGGAACCTCTGGGGTGTACTGATCGGCGCTTCGGTGATCGGGGTGATCCAGTATCTCATCGGAGGTTATGTGCTCCACGACTACGCATCGATCCTGCCCTATGTCGCCATGCTGGCCATCCTCGGACTTCGACCGCAGGGACTTCTCGGCCGGACGGCGGTGCGCTTGTGAAGACACTCGAATTGGCGAGATCGGCTACCACCCTGTACAAACGCGGTCAGTATGTAACCCTTTCGGGGGTCGTGCTGCTGGCCGTGTTCGGTTCGCAGGTCGTCAGCAAGGGCAGCTCCACCAATCTCCTGAACCTCTGGCTCGTCTACTCGATCGCCGCGCTCGGGTTCTACTGGATCTTTGCGCTGGGCGGCAGGTTTGCGTTCTCCCAGACATTTATGATGGCGCTTGGCGGGTACACCACCGCGTACTTCGACCGAAGCGGTATCGGATTTCTCGGTTGCGTGCTCGCTGCACTGGTCGTGACCGCCGTAACGGCGCTCGTCGTCGGGACCGTGCTGTGGCGGACGGAGCACTTCTACTTTGCACTCGGCACACTGGCAGTCACCGAGATCGGCGTCATGCTGTTCGGCAAGACGTCGTCTTTCACCGGTACCAACGGGAATATCACCGGCATCGGCTACCCGGTCGTCTTCGGGCACGAGCTGAGGACCGACGGCGAAGTCTTCTGGCTCCTCGCGGCGGTCCTCACCGCGTTGCTGACACTGACAATCTGGATCTCGCGATCCCCGGTCGCCCGCGACCTCACCGCGGTGCGTGACATGCCCACGGTGTCGAAGACACTCGGAGTCTCCGTCGATACATTACGTATGACGACATTCGTCACCGGCTCCGCCGTCGGCGGTCTCGCAGGCGCCCTGATCACCCACTGGCAAGGCTTCATCGGAGTCGACTCGTTCGGATTGAACCTCGGAATCGGCCTGTTCCTCATGGTTATTCTCGGCGGCCTCGCGTCCCATTGGGGGGCGCTCGTCGGGGCAGCGTTCTACGTCGCGGTACCCGAGCTGCTCTCGGGTCTTCAGCAGTACATGTCCATCCTGTACGGAGTGCTGCTGCTGGTCATCATCCTGGTCTTTCCCACCGGTCTCATCGGGCTCGCCGACACGATCACCAAGTGGCGCCGGACGAATCATCCGGGATCGGCGGCATCATGACGATTCACGGGGAGAACATCGCAGTGCGCGATCTCTCGGTCCACTTCGGCGGCGTGACCGCCGTCGACCAGGTCAGCTTCGAGATAGCCGCGGGGGAGATCGTTGGCCTGATCGGGCCCAACGGCAGTGGAAAGACCACCCTGCTCAATGCTCTGACGGGGGTCGTCCCTGCGTCGGGCACTCTCACAGTCGGCGGCCGAGTGATCAAGCTTGGTCGCCCGTCGCAGTCACGACGTGCACGGCTGATCCGGGTCTTTCAGGCTCCGCAACTCTGTCCGGATCTCAGCTGCGTCGAGAACGTGATGATCGGCGCGGCCGAACCCAGGGGGCGCACCCTCGGGTCTGCGTGGTTTCGGAGACCGACCATGTGGCGTCACGAAGCCGGCCGACTAGCTGACGCGCACAGCCAACTCGCACGCGTCGGCCTTTCCGGGGCCGTTGCGCGCCCAGCCGGCCAGCTCACATATGGAGAGCAACGGCTGCTCGAATTGGCACGGGCTCTCACCGCTGCGCCGCGGGTACTCATGCTCGACGAACCCAGCGCCGGACTCAACGACGCAGAGACCCGCGATTTGCACGATCTCCTGATGCAGATCAGGAACGAAGGGACCACGATCCTCGTCGTCGATCACAAGATCGACCTCATCGATTCGCTCTGTGACCGCATTCTCGTACTCGAGGTCGGTCGGCTGATTGCACAGGGGATCCCATCGCAGGTGTGGGCCGATGACCGCGTCATGGACGCATACCTGGGAGTGGCAGATGATGCTTGAAGTGTCCGGACTCGACATCCGCTACGGGGCGACGCACGCGGTCCGCGGCGTCGACTTCAGCATCGACGTGAACGAAACGGTGTGTCTGCTCGGACCGAACGGAGCTGGGAAGTCCTCCCTGCTCAGGAGTATCTCGCAGCTGGTTCCCTATGAAGGATCCATCCGCTTCGACGGGCAGCGAATCGACAATCAATCGCCAGTACACCTCAGCAGAGCCGGACTGATACACGTACCGGAAGGTCGACACATCTTCCCGACACTGTCGGTCCACGAGAACCTCCAAATGGGCGCACACGCCCGGGCCGGGAGGCCGAAGGCGTACAGCTACGACGACGTGTACACCCTCTTTCCCGCACTGGGCCGCATGCGAAAAAGGCAGGGCTACGCCCTGTCCGGTGGCGAGCAACAGATGGTCGCACTCGGTCGCGCGCTCGTGGCATCGCCCCGCCTACTCCTACTCGACGAACCCTCTCTCGGGCTCGCGCCGGCCGTTGTCGGGACGGTGTACAAGGCGTTGGAGGAAGTTGCCACCCGAACGACCATGCTGCTGGTCGAGCAGAACACCTCTGATGCGCTCTCGCTGGCGGGTCGCGGATACGTGCTCGCCGACGGTCGCTTCGCGATGCAGGGTGACTCCGCCGAGCTGGCAGATCGAAGCTCCGTCCTTGCAAGCTATCTGGGTCAGACTGATGCCGAAACGAGCTCGGTCTCGAAGTCATCGTCGCCCGACAAGTAGAAAGAGCTCATATGAAATCACACAGTGTCCCGCGCGGTCTCCGATCGAGCTGGGTGATTGCACCGACCGCAGCAGTGATGCTGGTGGCTGCCGCCTGTAGCTTCGGGGGATCCTCGACATCCGACGGCCCGGAGCAGGCGACCATCGTGGGGCTCATCGAGATCAAGGGCGACTCGCCGAACGCGTTGAACGACTACAACAACGGTGCACAGATGGCCGTCGATGAGATCAACCGAGCTGGGGGCGTCCTGGGAAAGCCGATGGACTACCAAAGGATTCCCGCGTCCGTCACGGACCCACAGGCCGCACGAACGGCCTTCCTGAAAGCGGTGGACGAAAACCCGAGCGCGATCATCGGCTTTCCCGGGGGCGGATCATTGGAGGCCCTCACTCGCGATGTCGACTCGGCGGCGATCCCGATGATTCACATCAGCAGCGACGGCAAGCTCGCCCGAGGTGCCGAGTCCGGAAGTGAATGGCTGTTCTCGGTCAACCCCGATGACACCGCACGCGCAACGAACGCGGTCGCCCTCGCCGACAAGCTGGGTGGAAAACGGATCGGCATCGTTGCCACGGACGAGACCTTCGGCAGGGTATCCGCGGAGAATTCGATCGACGCAATCGAAGCAGCGGGACTCGAGCTGGGTACGGTCCGCTACGTACCACCCACGGTGACGGACCTTACCGGAACGATTCTGGATCTGCGGGACTCGGATGTCGTCCTGTCGTGGACGTTCCCGAACGTTCTTGCACTGCAGCTCAATCAGATGGCACAGAACGCCATCGACACACCGGTCATCACGGGGAACTCGGGTCCACTGGTGACCTCCAGCAACCTCGCCGACGAGAACGCGCGGCGTCCACTGCACGCCGTGACGCCGTGCGCCCCGGCGATCGGGGACAGTGCAGTCGGACGCACGTTCGCTGCCGACTATCAATCAAGGTTCGGCGCCACCCCGACTGCTTCCGCGACGCAGGTCTACGACTCCGTGCGATTGCTCGCGGCTGCGATGGAATCCGCCGGAACGGTCTCGGACCACGACGCCATCGCCGAAAGCTTGCGAGCGATCGAATGGGACCAGGGTGCCTGCGCCGCGATGTACAAGTCAGACGGTGCACAGTTCCTCGGCCATCAGATGGTTGCCGAGGCGTTCGCGGGCCCGGGAACGATTGTCGATCGCTATGATGTCGCGCCCTCGGACGTGCGGTAACGCCCCCGATCCTCACGCACGTCTATCCAACTCGACAAGGAGTTCTTCATGCCAGAGGCAGTCATCGTCTCCGCGGTGCGCTCACCGATCGGCCGGGCCCGTAAGGGTTCGCTGCAGAGCATCCGCCCGGACGAATTGGCCACGCAGATGGTCTCGGCGGCACTGACGAAGGTGCCCGCACTCGACCCCAAGGAGATCGACGACCTCCTCCTAGGGTGCGGTCAGCCCGCGGGCCAGTCCGGATTCAACATCGCCCGCGTCGTCGCGGTGGAACTGGGCTACGACTTCCTGCCGGGCGTCACCGTGAACCGCTACTGTTCGTCGTCGCTGCAGACCACCCGCATGGCGCTGCACGCGATCAGGGCCGGCGAGGGCGACGTCTTCGTCTCCGTCGGGGTCGAGTCGGTGTCGAGCTTCGTGACCGGCAACGCCGACGGCCTGCCGAACACGAAGAACGCGCGGTTCGCCGACGCGCAGGGGCGCACGACCGAGTTCGCGCAGGGCGGGCGGCAGTGGTCCGATCCGCGCGAGGAGGGGCTGCTCCCGGACGTCTACATCGGGATGGGGCAGACTGCGGAGAACGTCGCATCGGCGACCGGCATCACCCGCGAGGATCAGGACCGCTGGGCGGTCCGGTCACAGAACCGCGCCGAGGAGGCCATCAGGAACGGTTTCTTCGCCCGCGAGATCACCCCGGTCACGCTGCCCGACGGCACCGTCGTCAGCACCGACGACGGCCCCCGCGCCGGCACCACCTACGAGGGCATCAGCCGGCTCGAGCCGGTGTTCCGGCCCGATGGCACCGTCACCGCCGGCAACGCCTGCCCGCTCAACGACGGCGCCGCCGCGCTGGTGATCATGTCGGACACCAAGGCGAAGGAACTGGGGCTGACGCCGCTGGCGCGGATCGTGTCGACCGGGGTGTCGGGGCTGTCGCCGGAGATCATGGGCCTGGGGCCGGTCGAGGCGGTCACGCGGGCACTGGACCGGGCGAAGATGAGCATCGGCGACATCGATCTGTTCGAGATCAACGAGGCCTTCGCAGTCCAGGTGATCGGTTCGGCCCGCGCTCTGAAGATCGACGAGGACACCCTCAACGTCTCCGGCGGCGCGATCGCCCTCGGCCACCCGTTCGGCATGACCGGCGCCCGCATCACCACTACCCTGCTGAACAACCTGCGCACCCACGACAAGCAGTTCGGTGTGGAGACCATGTGCGTCGGCGGCGGCCAGGGCATGGCCATGGTCCTCGAACGGCTCAGTTAGGGCAGGTCGGCGCTGCGATCTGTACTCACTCCGTCTACAGGCGATATCGTGAGACGGCAGCGTGTAGAGGGTGAAGTGCATGGTCGATCCGCAGGAGACACAGCGTGATGTGACGTCGCCTGTGGCCGACGAGCTCGAGGCCGTGGGGTTCGCGGACGCAGTCGAGATCGGCCACGGGGGTTTCGGCGTCGTGTACCGCTGTGAACAGGTGGGGCTCGACAGGACCGTCGCGGTCAAGGTCCTGACGGCAGACCTCGACGACGAGAACCGCGCCCGGTTCTTCCGCGAACAACGGGCGATGGGCAGGCTGACCGGTCATCCCAATATCGTCAACGTGCTTCAAGTCGGCGCGACGGATAGCGGGCGGCCGTACATTGTGATGCCCTACCACCCGCAGGAGTCCCTCGACTCCCGACTACGCCGATCTGGACCACTCAGCATCGCCGACGCACTTCGCCTCGGGGTGAAGATGGCAGGAGCACTGGAAACCGCGCACCGACTCGGAATACTCCATCGCGATGTGAAACCGGCCAATATCCTCCTCACCGACTACGGGGAACCCGCCCTGGCAGATTTCGGCATCGCGCACATCGCGGGCGGCTTCGAAACCGGAACCGGGACAGTCACCGGGTCGCCGGCATTCACCGCCCCGGAGGTACTTCGCGGAGACAACCCGGGCCCAGGCTCGGACATATACAGCCTCGGTGCGACACTTTTCTGTGCAATCACCGGACATGCGGCATTCGAACGCCGCAGCGGTGAGCAGGTCATCGCCCAGTTTCTCCGGATCACAACGCAACCGGCCCCTGATCTGCGGGAGCATGGCATCCCGGACGCGATATGTGCGGTCGTCGAACACGCGATGGCGGGCGACCCATCAGGGCGCCCGATGTCGGCGGCCTCGTTCGGAGAGGAGCTTCGTGAACTTCAAGCTGCCCACGAATTTCCGGTCGACGACATGGCATTGCATGCCGACGCGAGGGACACTGCACGCAAAGGCAGCCACGCTCCCGCTGGTGCACGAAACCCGGGGGCCCCGGACAGTGACCGGGCTGATCACAGCCGCCCGAGTAGCGATCGAACACCACCGCCCCTTCGCAATCCTCGGGGGAATCTCCCGCTCGAGTTGACGAGTTTTGTCGGCCGGCGATCGGAGCTGGCGGAAGTCAAAAGAATCCTTTCCACCTCGCGGCTATTGACGTTGACCGGATTGGGCGGTGTCGGTAAGACTCGACTGGCGCTGCGAGCGGCAACGAACACGAGGCGGGCATTCGACGACGGGGTGTGGCTTGTCGAGCTCGCGGAGCTTCGGGACGGATCACTGGTCGCTGACGTGGTTGCGGCTGAATTAGGTCTGCGTGATCAGTCCGCTCGGCCGACGGAGGACGTTCTCGTCGACTTCCTCGCGACGCGGAAGGCGCTCTTGGTGCTCGACAATTGCGAGCAGGTGGTGGCGGCGGCTGCCCAGTTGGTGGAGACGCTGCTTCGCCGATGCCCCGACATTCGGATCCTGGCGACGAGTCGCGAAATCCTGGATATCAGTGGCGAGGCATCGTTTCGCGTTCCACCGCTCACCGTCCCCAACGCCGGCCACGAGCCGACACTACGCGGAATGCCGCAGTACGACGCGATCACCCTATTCGCCGAACGAGCTGCTACCACCGTCCCCGAGTTCGAACTGACCGAGGCCAATCGGTCCGCAGTCGCCGAAATATGCCAGGAACTCGACGGCCTCCCGTTGCCGATTGAACTGGCCGCCGCGCGCCTGCGCGCGATGTCGGTCGATCAGGTCCGCGAACGGCTCAGCGGCAAGTACGACGTGCTCTCGCGCGGCAGCAGGGACGCCCCCACGCGACAGCAGACGCTACGATTCTGCATCGACTGGAGCTACGAACTGTGTACGCCCGCTGAACAGCTGGTTTGGACGCGGCTCGCGGTATTCGCGGGGTCATTCGAGCTGGACGCGGCCGAATGGGTCTGTAGCGATGATCTGCACTCGACAGACTTCCTCGATGTCATCACATCCCTCGTCGACAAGTCGATCCTCATACGCGAAACAGTGGACTCGGTAGTGCGTTTCCGACTGATATCGACACTACGCGACTATGGGCTCGAGAAACTCTCGGCCACAGACGATTACATGCCGCTATCCTGTCGGCACCGAAATTGGTACCGCCAACTCGCGTCTGACGCGGAATCCGACTGGATCAGTTCACGACAACTGGCATGGATCTCCAGGTTGAACCGCGAACGCCCCAACCTCAGGCGTGCGATGGAGTTCTCGCTGTCCGAGTCCGCAGAGCCCGCAATAGCACTGCAGATTGCAACCGCTCTCTTCCTGTTCTGGTCCTCGGGGGGCCTGTTCAACGAGGGGCGCTACTGGTTCGACCGGATACTGTCCGACCATAGCGACGAACCGACTGCGGAACGAATCAAGGCGCTGTATGCCGACAGTGTGCTGGCAGAGGTGCAAGGCGACCTGCCCGCCGGGACCGCCCTCGTCGAAGAGGGGCATGCGGTTGCAGCGCAATTGGCCGACCCGCTCGCTCACGCCCTCATCGCGCACGCCGAGGGACTGTCTGCGCTCTTCGGCGGTGAACTGGCGCGGGCATGCACACTCCTCGAGGACGCGCTGCAAGTCTTCGGAGAGCAAGCACCGCTGTCCATGCAGGTTGGTGCCTCGTACGTGCTCGGATGGGCATACGGAATGCGCGGCGACAACGACCGCGCTATCGAATACTTCTCCCTGGTCCGCGCAATCACGGAGCCCCGAGGAGAAGTCGTCAACCGCTCCTACGCGCTGTGGGCGATGGGAGTGGCCGAGTGGCGACGAGAAGCCCCCGACACCGCCGCAGAGTTCCTCGGCCGCAGCCTTCGGTTGGCACGTGAGGTGCCTGATCCGCTCACCGGGGCCACCTGCCTGGAGGCGCTCGCTTGGGTCGCAGGCGGACGCGAACCCGAGCGAGCCGTGACCCTCATGGCGGCCGCCGAGAATCTCGTCCAGTCCGTCGGTAGCTCCACCGTGATATTCCCCGATCTGCAACACCACCACGACCACTGCGTCAACCGAAGTCGTGAGGTGTTGGGCGACCGGCGCTACGAGTCTGCCTGGAAGAAGGGTGCATCGATGTCCTTCGACTCAGCGCTCGCCTATGCGCTCGGTACGAGTACGCCCAAGCGGTCCGAAACCGGCCAAGGGGAAGTGCTCACAAAACGTGAACGTCAGGTAGCGGACCTCGTGGCGCAGGGAATGACGAACAAGGAAATCGCCGCACAACTCGTCATCTCCCAACGCACGGCACAAGGCCACGTCGAGCACGTTCTTGCCAAACTCGGATTCAACTCGCGAGCGCAGATCGCGGCCTGGGTGGCCGAACACCGGCGATAAGATGGCGCGGATCGCACGGCCGTGTCATCCGGTGGATCTCGTGCCGTCGATAAATGCGGGCAGGCGGAACATCTGTCAGCGACACGTCCTTGACTTCCGTGCACCGAGTCGTAAGCTACCGAGGTAGCAAGCGGTTGCTTGGTAAGTCGGAACTTGGAGAAGCCGCCGACGCACTCAACCACGGACAGCCGCCCAGATATACCCACCTGTCGGTACCTATGCCTGCACATCGCGGGGGAGTTGAACACCACCACTCCATGGAGGGGAATGAGATGAACACTCGCGTTGCCGACCCGAGGAGAGGACTCCTGTTCGTCACCGGCGCGTCCAGCGGATTCGGTGCACACGTCAGCGCCATGATGGCGGCGCGAGGGCACCAAGTGGTCGCCTCCATGCGCGATGTATCCAAGTCCGACTACCTGTACGACCTGGTCGGTCGCTATGGCGCAGAGTCGAGTCGCCTCAGCATCATTGAACTTGACGTGACGTCGCCAGAATCACGGGGACGAGCCGTCGAGTACCTGAATGGCCTGGCTCGCCCACTAGAGGCAGTCCTTCACTGCGCGGGCTACACCACGGCGGCGTTCTTCGAAGATCTGCCCTCGGAGTCCATTCGCGATCAGTTCGAGACGAACTTCTTCGGGGCCGTCGAGCTGACCAAATTACTGCTTCCGGGTCTGAGGAGCCGCCGCGACGGGACGATTGCGGTCATTTCCTCGAACGCGGTCAACATCGCGCATCCGATGTATTCCATCTACGCGGCGAGCAAGTGGTCCCTCGAGGGCTGGGCCGAAGCGCTGTCGATAGAACTCGCCCCGTTCGGGGTCGACGTCCTGATCCTCCAGCCTGGCAACCATGACACCTCATTTGCCTCCAACGTGGTATCCATCAGCCCAGAGTCCAGTCCATACGCTGGACTGCACGCCGCCGCGATGGGGAAACTGCAATCTCTCGGAGACCGAGCACGCCCAACTGTCAAGGCCGCGACGGAAATCTGTGATGCCTTGGAAGCAGATTCACGTCCGTTGCGTCTGCGTATCGGAAACGACGACAAGCTGATGGCTGCGCTGGCGCGCTGGGCGCCATACGGGGTGCGCAGGCGCATCGTCGAACGTATTACCGGATTGTCCAAGAGCGCACTTGCCGCGGAACGCCCCGGCGACGCGACACTTACGACGAAATAGGGGAAGTCATGAGTACAAGTGGAAGATTCAATGGCCAGGTAGCTTTCATCACGGGGGCTGCACGCGGTCAGGGACGCAGTCACGCCGTACGACTCGCCGCCGAGGGCGCGTCCATCATTGCCGTCGACATTTGCGATCAAATCGACAGCGTGCCCTACGCAATGTCGAATCCCGACGACCTCCACGAGACCGTATCCCAAGTTGAGGAAGCCGGCGGCAATATCTTCGCAGCTGTCGCAGACGTCCGTGATCGTGTAGGCCTCGAAGCTGCACTCGCTGAGGGGGTTACACGTTTCGGTGTCCCCGACATCGTTCTCGCCAATGCAGGAATCTCACCCCAGCGCGCATCGGAGCCAGACCCGCAGCAGGTGTTCATCGATACGATCGAGACGAATCTTGTAGGGGTCTGGAATACCATCAGCCTGGTCGCTCCGATGATGATCGCGCGGAATCATGGTGGCGCCATCGTAATCACCAGTTCCGCTCAGGGGCTCATCGGACGCGGCGGTGACGGCTCAGGAGCAGCAAGCGCCTACACAGCGAGTAAACACGGCGTCGTCGGCCTAATGCGATCGTTCTCAGCCTGGCTCGCTCCTCACTCGATCAGAGTCAACACAATTCATCCGACCGGCGTCCGTACCGCTATGGTCGAGCACGACGACATGATGGCCTGGGTAGCGGCCGACCCCGACCGTGCTGCGACCATGTCCAACCCGATGCCCATCCACATGGTCGAGGTCTCCGACGTCACGGAGGCGGTGCTCTATCTCGTCGGCGAATCCGGGCGATACATCACCGGTGTGACACTGCCCGTGGACGCGGGCTTCACCAGTAAGTAGGACACGGCGCAGGGAGATCGGGGGTGCTCAATGGCAGCGACGAGTGGGACATCTACTCCAACATTGTGCGAATCGCCCGCGCTATGGACCAGCGAAACTGGGCGGCGATCGAGAAGATTCTGACACCGAATGCAACCGGAGACTTCGGAACCGGCGTGATGTCGTCATCGTCGGAGATCGTTTGCCTCCTGCGCGGGTTCCTTGACATCTGCGGACCAACTCAACATCTCGTCGGGAGCGTTCTAATAGACGTTGACGGCCTCAGGGCAACGCGCCAGGCGTATGTTGCAGACACTCACCTCGGCGCGGGCGATCTGGACGGTGTTGTTTTTCGTACCCTTGGCGACTATCACGACTCGTGGATTCGCACGCCCACAGGATGGCGACTCACCCACAGAAAGAAGCATCATGCTGGATTCGTCGGTAACCCACTCGTGGTTGGGTTTACCGAGGGCGGTAGTGCCCAGTAGTGGTGCATCAGGCAAACGTCCTCGACTCGTTGGACCGGGGGCGTCGAACTCGGCAAGGCCTCGTCCATGGAATCGGCTCTTGCCCTTGGCGGTGGTGGCGCGTCACCTGGCGAGGGCAGCTCCACTGCCGGGTTGATCAGGGCCTACAGACAAGCGACCGGAACGCCACTGAACCTGGGACGAATCCGTTTGGCTCCCCGTTCGGAACTGCGAGCCAGGACAGGCAGGACACACATTGATCGAGAAGAGAGCAACAGCCACCGACGCCCCGACTCCGTCGGCGATGCGGCGGGTGTTGCGGCGTGCGCGGGACGGCGCGACTCTGAACGTGGACGAGGCGACGGTGCTGCTGCAGGCGCGCGGCGACGATTTGGCGGATCTGTGTTCGTCGGCGGCGAAGGTCCGCGATGCCGGGTTGCTGGCGGCGGGCCGACCGGGGGCGGTGACGTATTCGCGGAAGGTGTTCATCCCGTTGACCCGGTTGTGCCGGGACCGGTGCCACTACTGCACGTTCGTCACGGTGCCGGGCAGGTTGCGGGCCGAGGGGCGGGGGGCGTATCTGGAACCGGACGAGGTTCTCGAGATCGCTCGGCAGGGCGCCGAATTGGGCTGCAAGGAAGCGTTGTTCACGCTCGGTGACCGGCCGGAGGATCGGTGGCCGGAGGCGAAGCAGTGGCTGGATGA
>NZ_JBHURF010000059.1:0-24501 GCF_042674125.1 Rhodococcus sp. NPDC056960
ACACCGGTCAGCGGACCACGCACACACACCGACACCCCGAAGAAACCGAAACCACCACCAATCCCGCCGAAATCACCTCTCCACGGATCGAGGCTAAGGTACGGTGCCAGTCTTGTGACCATGCGGGAGTTGATATTCCCGATCAATCCCGGGTTCTAGTTGTTCGGAATTCACCGAGCTTGGCGCGCGCCGCAAGCGCACACTTCCGCTTACGCCGCTCCATTCGCACCCTCAGGACACGACCGCAGCGCGGTTTCTGTTTCAACCGTGCGCCGCTCGCAGGCTCGAGCGGTGTAGTGAAACCTGCTGCCCCAAAGGAGAACTGATGCCCGACTACGTCATTGCCCCGCCCCCTATCCCGTCGCTCCCAGTTGCGTCGACCGACGAGCGGTTTCCAGTCCGCCGCATTTTCTGTGTAGGACGTAACTACGCCGCACACGCGCGGGAGATGGGCGCCGATCCAGACCGCGAGTCGCCGATGATCTTCACCAAGCCTGCCGACGCCATCGTGGCAGCGGTCGGGACTCTGCCCTACCCGACGCTTACTGCCGACCTGCATCATGAAGTAGAGATGGTCATCGCATTGAAGCAAGGCGGAGTGAACATCGATCCCGCCTCGGCGGCAGAGCTCATCTGGGGATACGGCGTCGGACTCGATTTGACACGCCGTGACCTTCAAGCTCACGCGAAAGAGAATCGCCACCCCTGGGACATGGCCAAAGGGTTCGACTCTTCCGCTGCCTGCACCGCACTTCGATCCCTGACAGAAACCGGACAACTGAAGTCCGGACGCATCTGGCTCGAAACGAACGGTGAAATGAGACAGGAGAGTGACCTCATCGACATGATCTGGTCGACGTCCGAGATAATCGCATATATCTCGCGCGCCGTTGCGTTGGCACCAGGAGACCTGATTTACACCGGAACCCCCTCCGGAGTCGGTCCTTTGGCTCCCGGAGATCGTGTTCGCGGAGGCGTCGACGGGCTCGCAGAATTCGAGCTCACCGTGGGGCCGCAACCCGAGAAGTGACGGCTGACAGCATCGTGAGGTGACCCGCCCGGCGGTTGCCGGGCTCGCGTCTGCACCTATCGCGCGTGAATCGTCAATCCACCGATCAGCGAATGATCCGGTTGCGGGTTCAGCCACGCACCTTGGTTGGGCGTTGGGTGTGGCTGATCGTCCGACGACTGTATTCGGGTTGTTCCACTGGGTCTTCGGCACGGGACCGTGATGGCCGCGTGGTTAGGTAGTGATTCCCGAGATTCCCGGCGTCCTCGAGGTGCTCGGTCTCGGCGGTGTCGCATCTGCTCGTCCACGTCGCCATTCGGGACGCCGATGGCCTGTACAGGGCAGCGAGGGGCGTCTTGGGGATTCAAGGAGTCGAGCCCACCACCACGGCCTTGGTCATGCGCGAGATGGTCGATTACGTGACTGACAATTTCAACACGGTCCACCTGTGCGGGCTGAGGTGGGAGGCCAATTCGAGATTACTCGCAGTCAGCCCTGGTTTGTTGGTGAAAGACGATCCGGTCACCACGTTTCCGGTGACGCTCCAAACCGACATTCTCGATTACCTTAAGATTCTTGTGTGCCGCCACAACTGCAGAATCTGGTCGACGAGCTGGCCGAGGAGTTGCAGCGGTCGGTGGTGATCGACGACGCCGACTGCAGGCTCTTGGTGTCGAGCCGTCACTACGGTGACGAGGATCCGATGCGAATCGCCGGTCTCATTGCCCGGTCGAATCCGCCGGAGGTGGTGTCTTATCTGCGCAGCTTAGGCATCACCAGCTGGCGAGAGCCGAGACGGGTGCCGGGACGGCCGGAGATGGGGTTCGAGTCACGGTTGTGTGTGCCCCTGCGGTACAACGGCGAGCTGGTCGGGCTGCTCTTCCTGATCGACACCGTCCCCGTTCGCGACGACGAGCTGACCATCTTGCACAGCGCCGCCCCACAACTGTCCGAGCTGCTCCGTCGAGACTGGGCCGACGCCGATCGCCAGGCCACCGAAATCGAGCCCCACCTGCATGATCTTGTCGGGTCCGACCCGGGTTCAGCAGCCGTCGCCGTGACGGAGCTTCGGTTGCTTGGACATCTTCCTGCGGGGTTTGCGCTCACCGCGATGCTGGTCCTGCCGTCGGAAAGAACGACTCGGAGCCAAGATCGAGAGCTGGTCACCGGTGTCCGACGAGCGGCCCGACTGGTCACAGACGGCCCGATCCTCACCGCTCCCACCGAGGACGGCGCGCTGGCGATCATCGCCGGTCGAGAAGCGAAGGCGGCCGGATCGGCATGGCACTCGCTGATCGAGCACCTGTCCCTCAAAGGGCTGCCGCGGTCGCAGGTAGTCGCGGTCGGCGGCGTCGTCTCCGACCCGGTCGAGCTGGCGGTGTCGTTCCAGCAGGCGCGGGCGGGAGCCCGCGCCGTCCGCGCCGGCGTCGTCTCTTCGCCCGCCGAATACGACAACCTGGGCGTCTTCGGTCTCCTGTCGTCGATGGCACCTGCCGGCCTGCCGCCGTCCTGGGCCAGTGCTCTGCTGAGAAGGCTCGACACCCAGGTCTCCGGCGAGTTCGCGACGACCCTGGAACTGTTCCTCGACCACGGCGGCGACGCCCTGGCCGTGGCAGATGAGATGCACATCCACCGCTCCTCGGTCTATTACCGGCTCAGCCGAGTGGAAGATCTCCTCGGTGTCTCCCTGTCCGACGGTCGCACACGCCTGGAACTGCATCTATGGTTGAAGCTACGTCGACTCGCCGGGCCCAACCCCGACTGACGATTGTGTTCTCCCGCCCAACACTCGAAGGCGATATCGACGGGTGGAGAGCCGAATTCCATTCTCGGTGAGGGCAACCCCTGAAACCATCCTGGCCGAAGGGCCGAAGCGATGGCGAGAAGCCCCGGTGCGGAGGAGGGCGTCGACCACGCCACACCGCAACCGGAGCTTCTGTTCACCTCAGCTGCAGCACGCCGGCAGAGTTCTCGTGGTGCAACTCAGTAGCGAGGCAGCCGGTGGTACTGACCGTTGTCGCGCGCCGAAATCGACTCGCAGGGGCCATGCTCGAGGAAGTGCTGATGGCACTCGGCGAGACGGTCGGGATCGATCCGAACACCGAGCCCGGGGCCTTGGGGTAGGGCGATGACGTTGTTGTGGGGCCGAAAACCGCCGCCCTCGATGACATCCATTGTCTGCCAACGAAGAAGCGACTGGTGGGGGTTACGGATCGACGGCAACGCGGCGGTGAGGTGAATGTACGCCGCAGTCATGATGCCCGAATCACCGCTGTAGAACCAGAAATCCTTCCCCATGACGTCGACGGCGTGCACAAAGCGCAACGTGCCACCGATCCCGCCCAACACGGCGATGTTCGCCACGAACGTATCGGGGCCGCCGACCTCGACCGCGTGCGGCAGGTTCACCTCGTGAGTCGAGAAGGGGATCGTCGTGTGCTGACGCAGCTGGGCCATGTTTTCGTAGCCGAGGACGGGGTCTTCGATGTTGCTGATGTTCAGGGGCTCGAGCTCTTTGACAAGTCGGCGAGCGGTGAGCAGCGACCAACCGTAGTTGGCGTCGAGGCGGATGGTTGCCTCCTCGCCGAGCGCTTCACGCAGCGCGGTGACCAGGCGAATATCGGTGAGGGCATCCTGGAACCCGACCTTGCCCTCGAAGACGGTCGACCCATGTTCTTCCCGCTTGCGCAGGCAGTAGTCGACGACGTCCTGAATGCTGTTCTCACCGTTCTCGCGGTAGGCGAAGTACTCGGAGAACTGCACCTCGGTGCGCACGGCACCGCCCAGCAGATGCGCCAAGGGTACGCCTAGCGCCTTGGCCTTGATGTCCCAGAGAGCGATCTCGACGCCACCAAAGGCACGAGTGAGGCTGTCGTCGTCGATGTTGCGTGCCGACTGCCACTCCGGCAGACACAGCCGCTCGGCGGCGGCGAGGTCGAACGGGTCCACTCCGATCAGACGAGGCGCGATGACCTCGTCGATCAGCTTCGCGTGCTCATACGATTGGGCTTCGCCGAGGCCGACGAATCCGTCGTCGGTGAACACCTCGATGATTGTTTTCGAGAAACCTTGATTCACACCTACCGACCACACGTAGCCCAATTCGAGGGGGATGTTGATCGGTGTGGTCTTGATCTCGGTGATCTTCATTGTTTGCTCCTCCGGATGTGACTGGAGCCTCAACGATGCCCGGCGTCACCCCGTGAGTGCATCAGTACGTTGCCGAAGAGTTCAACGACTATTTTGAGATCTTGTCGAAAGGCACCCGAACGGCGTGCGCGACGCGGCGGGTTCCACGGCCCGCTACATCCCCGCCACGAGGGCGGTGACCAGGACGTGGCGCACCGAACGCACCGAATATCCTGGACAGCAGTGCAACTGGGGAGAATTTTGACCGACAGATGGCCCCAGGTTGAACAGGCCATCTCCCCGTCGAGGCCGTCACCGCGGGTGTCGTCTGCGTGGTTCTCAGGCCGCCGGTTCCCTGGATTCATCAGACTCCTAGACCTGATTTGCACTCCGTTTTGAGAATTTGTCGCAAAAGTTGCGTCCAGGTTTGAGACGTCGTCGCGTGACGGCCTCCTGTGACGGCGCTCATACTTTTGTCACTGAGCGAAGCCATCGGCACCCAACGGACCAGCAGGTTTGCTGGCGTGGGAGGAGACAACTTTGTCCACATCACCAAGAACGGAGAGTTCGGGTTTGACACCGATGAAGACCGCACAAACTAGATCCATGGATGACGCGAAGTGGAATCATCTCCACACGTTGGCGGCGTTCTGCACACTGGGCGGAACCGTCCTCGATGGCTACATCCTCGGCCTGATCGGCGGGGCCATCCACGCCGCGAGCGACGAGATGCACATCTCGCCACTGAGCCAGGGGCTCGTCGGAGCCAGCGCCCTGATCGGTATCTTCATCGGCGGGTTGACCTTCGGTCGGGTGGCGGACCGACTGGGCCGGAAGGTGGTGTTCCAATGGAACCTGGTCGCCTTCATCGTCTTGTCGATCCTGCAGCTCTTCGCGTTGAACATGTGGGATCTGACGGCATACCGCGTCCTGCTCGGTGTCGCCATCGGCGTCGAATATGCGGTCGGGGCAGCTCTGTTGTCGGAATTCGTGCCCGCCCGCACACGAGGTGCCTTGCTGGCGACCCTGCAGGCGACCTGGTTCCTGGGCTTCGTCGCCGCGAACTTCGTCGGTCTCGCATGGGCGGATGCGAACTGGCGCCTGGTCCTGGCCAGCAGCGCGATCCCCGCCGTTGTCATCGCGGTCGCCAGGATCTGGCTCCCAGAATCTCCCCGGTGGCTTCAGACACAGGGGCGGGACACCGAAGCACAGGAGATCGTCGACAAATACTTCCCCACCGGCACCACCTTGCCTCCGGTCGAGGTGGCCACGAAGTCCGATCGGTGGACCGAACTGTTCGACAAGAAATTCTGGCGGATGTCGACTTACGCCGGCGTGTTCTGGGCCTGTCAGGTCGCGCCATTGTTCGCGATCTTCACGTTCATCACCCCGGTGCTCGATGGGCTGGGCCTGCCGTCCGGATTCCAACGCGACTTCATCATGAACATGCTGCAGTTGGCCGGTGTGATCGTGTTTATCTGGGTCGTCGGTGCGAGCCGACGGCGACCGCTCGCGATCTGGACCTTCGGAGTCATCTTCGCGCTCCTGTTCGCGTTAGGGCTGTTCCCCCACGCGCCCCTGATCATTCTGGCCGCGATCATCGGTGCCTACCTCTTCATCGCCGCGGGCGCCTGCAACCTCGAATTCGTCTACCCGTCGGAGATGTTCCCCACCCGACTGCGTACCTCCGGCGTCGGCTTCTCCGCCGCCATGAGCCGAATTGGGGCCGCCGCCACCACATACGCGTTCCCCGCTCTCATCGCTAGCCTCGGAATCAATGCCGCACTTCTCGTTCTCTCCGCGTTCGCCCTGATCGGGTTCATCGCCTCCGTCTTGTGGGCACCGGAGACGAGTAAGTCCACAATCCGCTGACCTAAACCCGTCGGGGGCGCGACGGAACACCTCCAGCCGCACGGAGACGAACTCCGACAGTCGTTGCCCCCGAGAGGGCGTCCTGACTTCGACTACTCATGGTCGGTTCTCTCCCGGATATGCGCGTTTCTCACATACGTGTTGGCGTGGTGTGGCTCCCACCGCGAAACGCTCGGGCGATGCAGCCGAGGAGTGAGCCGACCGACCCCGTCCACCCCGTCGACCTGACGGCATCGTCACTAGGACGCCTTGCGGAGCAGTGGGATTGGATCGGGAGAGGGTTGCCACGGTGAGAAACGGGTGCGGTGCTCCGACTCCCTCCCACCACGTTCGACGTCACCCTTGATGACGCCCATTTGCAAGGGGATTCGGGGTATGCAGCGGATCTGGCTTGCCGATGAGAGGGTGATCAGTGAGCGGCTCACCGAAAATGGCCAGACCGCCGCGGTGCAGGGTCAGTCCGGTGACCGATGCCACCAGCACAACAGTCTTGTCGAACACGATGAGGACGATCGACGAGGCAGCAACTTGATCCGCACACAACTTCCACACCCCGCGTCCGCGCTCCCACAACTCCTGCGGCGTCAGACCTGGGGGACGTACCCAACGTGTGTCCGGCCCACCGGTCGCCGTGACGATCTGCCGGGACCATCCAGCGAGTCCACGGATATTCCGCCGTTCGTCACCGACAGAAGAACCCCATGACCCTGCATATCACCCGTCCCGCCGAACTCGTGGAGTTCGTCGGCCGGACCATCGGCACCACCGGCGCCTACAAGGTCATGCAAGACCAGGTAAACCTGTTCGCGGAGGTGACCGGTGACTACCAGTGGGTTCACACCGATCCGGATCGCGCCGCGGATGGGCCCTTTCGGAGGCACCGTCGCACACGGTTACGTCACGCTGCGCCGGCGCCGAGCATCCTCGCGGAGATCCTCACCGCCGACGGCGCGGGAAGCCGCGGCAAGCCGGTTCCCGGGTCGGCTATCTCCACCAACTCCTCGCGGGCGCCCTGTGGACGAGCCTTCCCGTCCTGCCGCTCATCCGGCAGCCCACGCTCGTCCTGGCGGGCACCGACGACCCGATCATTCCCGTCCTCAACGCGCGCATCATGAACGCACTCATGCCACACGCGACGTTGCACCTCCACCCCGGCGGGCACCTCGACATCGTCACCGACGCATCCGGACTCGCGCCGGTGGTCGCCGGGTTCCTCAGCGACCCCGGAGCCTGAGCCGGGCAGGGGTCAGCCGTCCGCGCCCATCTCGGCTAGGACGGTCCTGAGGCGGTCGTTGTCCGCCGGCGTCCAGCCGGGGGGCGGCAGGATCGCGCTCCACGCATCGGCGATGTCGACGACGTAAGAATGCCCGTGCCCGTCGGGGACCCCCGTCGAGACCGCCATGTCGGCCGCAACCTGCAGGAACGTCACGAACGGGAACCACTGCGTGCTGTCGAGGACGTCGTATCCGCGATCCTCCCGCAGCCAGTCCGGCTTGTTCAGCAGCAACTCCGGCGACCACCAGACGATCGGGTCCGACGGGTGTTGCAGATACACCATTCGCGGCGTCCCCCACGGGGCGTCGGGGCGCGGCAGGTCCTCCGGCGCCCGCGCACCGAAACGCACCGTCTCGCCCTCCTCATAGATGGGAAGCCATTCGGGCGAACCCGGATCGCGGTTCGTGGTGACGTCGGTCCAGATCTCGTTGGCGTTGGGCGGTCCGGTGAACAGGACGCCGTCGGTGCGGGCCTCGACGTCGTCGACGTTGCCGAATGCGCTTTCGCCCCCGAAGGAGCCGAGGCTCTCACCCATCACGACGAGCTTCGGACGGGTCTCCGGTGGCAGAACCTTCCACTTGTCGTACACCGCGTCGAACAACGCCTCCCCGGCCTGGTGGGCCCGCTCCTTGTCCACGAGGAAGGACAGCCAGCTCGGCAGGTAGGAGTACTGCAACCCGACCATCGCAGTGTCGCCGTTGTACATGTATTCCAGCGAGGAGGTGAGACTCTCGTTGATCCACCCGGTGCCGGTGGTGGTCGCCACGCCCACCACCGCACGATCGAAACCGCCGGCGCGTTCGAGTTCGTCCGCGGCCACCTGGGCGTTCTCACGGATCGAATCGCCGCCGCTGGCGAGCCCGGCGTAGGTCCGGATCGGCTCCAGCGCCGGCCGTCCCCCGTTGAACGCGGACAACTCGTCGACGGTGGGGGCGCGTGAGATAAAGGAGCGGCCCTGCCGTCCCAACGAATCCCACGTGACCAGCGACTCCGGTCCGCCCGACCGCAGCGTCGACGTCGGCGGCTCGTCGCCGGCCTTCGTCTCCTGATTGACGGCAGCGAACGAATTGTTCAGTCCCGTCATGATCACGCGTACCACCGCACCGTTGACGAGAGCGACCAGCAGTGCCACCACCACTACGCCGATCACCGTTGCGGACACGCGCCGCGGTATGACCCGGCTGACCTTGCGTTCGACCCACCGCACCGCCCGCAGCAGCACCCGGGCGATCGCGACGAATAGAACGAAAACCAGCACCGCCACGATCACCGTGACCAGGTATCCCGTCCACGGGAACGGTGCGGCGCTCATGATCTCCCGCAGTTGAGACTGCCAATTCCCGAACCACACCAGCATCGCGGCGGTTCCGACAAGTCCGATCACCATCGCCACCCGGCGAACCACGACCTTCGCGTGGGCCGGCGCCTCCCGCTGCACCAGATAGCGAACGAACTTGGAGCCCAGAAACCCGAGACCGTAGCCGACGGCCGCCGATACGCCCGTGACGAGACCCTGGAAGAAGGGACCGCGGGGCAGAAGCGTCGGTGTCAGCGACAGCCACACGAACAGCACGGCGATCACCAGTCCGCCGAACGCGTACCGGTCGGGCAGCCGGCGCCGGTACCACGGTGGCCGGTCAATACTCGTTTTCTCGGGCGCGCCGTGGATCACGTCGGTTGTCATGGCTCGTCTCGTCCTCTCCGCGGCGGGCGGACTCGGGGGTTTCATCTTCCGCTGCCACGTAGAGCGAGGTCAATGCAGGTGCGTCCCCGCATCTACCTGACAACGGCGACCCCGTGGGGGGATAATTCATTACGCCAGTTCATTTCGTATTCTGACGAAAGAGGATCGGTCATGTCCGACGAATCGCTGGTCAAGCAAGGTGTGGCAAAGGGAACTTCGATGGGCGGGGCGGTTCTGCTCGTCACCGTCGGTGTGCTCGAGTTCCTCCAGGGGATCTCCGCGATAGCCAAGGACGACGTGATCGTCGTGGGCATCGAGTACACGTATAAATTCGACGTCACTGCCTGGGGATGGGTCCATCTCGTGCTCGGTGTGATCGTCGCGGCCGTCGGTGCGGCACTGTTCACCGGGGCGACGTGGGCGCGGGTCGCAGCCATGGTGCTGTGCGCGCTGTCGATCTTCGTCAACTTCCTGTGGTTGCCCCACTACCCGCTGTGGGCGATCACGATCATCGCGCTGAACGCCGTCGTGATCTGGGCGGTAGCAACCTGGAATCCCGCCGAGATCTGAGCGACGATGACCGAGGGTAAGAACACCGACCCGCTCGACAAAGACGAACGCGCAGAGCTTCTCCGGCTGCGCGGCGAGGTCGCGACGCTGCGCTCACAGGCCGCGGGCGCGGCGGCCGGCGTTCCCGCCGAACCGGTTTCCCACCCCCCGCGGCACGGACTGCGCTGGGTCGCGGTGACGATCCTGCTCGTACTGGTCGCGGTGCTCTCGATCGCCTCGGTCACCGCCCGCTTCACCCGGAGCCAGATCCTCGACACCGACCGCTACGTGAGCACCGTGGCTCCCCTGGGTGAGAATCCGGCCATCCAGGCGGAGATCACGAACCAGATCACCGACGAAATCTTCACCCGGGTCGACATCGAGGGGCTCACGGCAAACGCGCTGACCGCACTGACCGACGTCTCGAACCTGTCCACGAACGCCCCCCGCCTGGACCAGGCCGTCGTCGGTCTCGCACCGGTGATCACCAGCCAGGCAAAGAACTTCGTCCACGACACGGTCAGCTCACTCGTCCGGTCCCAGCAGTTCGAGGACCTGTGGATCCAGGCCAACCGGTCTGCGCACGACGCGCTCGTCGCGGTGATGACGGGGAACTACGGCCTCAGCTCCGTCCAAGTCGACCAGAGCGGCACCGTCAGCATCTCCCTCGGCACCATCATCGACAAGGTGAAGGCCGCACTGACCGAACGCGGTTTCGCGTTCGCAGACAAGATCCCCGCCGTGGACAAGCAATTCGTGCTGTTCCAGTCGCCCGAACTGGTGAAGGCGCAGCGGGCCGTCGCCGCACTCGACAAGGCCTCGGCGATCCTGCCGTGGCTGGGAATCGCTTGCGCCGCCGCCGCTGTCGCCGTCGCACCCACCGGCCGCCGGCTCCGTGCCCTCGCCCTCGCCGGACTGGCCATCGCACTGGGAATGCTCGTCCTCGCGATCGGAATCCTCATAGGACGCGCGATCTACCTCGACAGCGTGCCGACGGACATCCTGTCGCCCGACGCGGCCACGGCGGTCATCGACACCGTGCTGGTGCCGCTGCGCACGAGTCTGCGCGCGGTGGCCGTACTCGGCCTGGTGATCGCGATCGGCGCCTACCTCGTCGGCGGCTCGTCCTCGGCGAAGGCGGTACGTCGCGGCTACGGGCAGGCACTGGACTTCGCCCGGCGGTCAGGGAGCGGCCGACCGCCGAACGAGGTGGAACGGTGGGCGAACCAGCTCCGAGTTCCCCTGCGATGCGCCATCATCGGCGTCGCCGCACTGCTGCTGGTGTTCTGGCGTTACCCCACCGGGATGGTCGTGTTGTGGATCGTGCTCATCGCCGTGGTGGCACTCGCGGCACTCGAACTGCTCATCCGTCCAGCCCGCACGTCCGCCGCGACGGCGGACACCACACCGACCGAAACCACACCGACGGACGCTGGGCCGACGGACGCTAGGCCAGCGTCTTCGCCTTGATCGCCTGGAACTCGGCGTCCGTGATCGTCCCGGAATCGAGCAGCGCCTTGGCATCCGCGATCTGCTGAGCCGGCGACTGCCCGGCGACGTCGCGAATGTAGGTGTCCTGCGCGTGCTTGACCTGCTGGGCGGCGGCCATCGAGCGCTTCGCCATGCCGTCGCTCTTGACGATGAGGTAGATCAGGGCCGTCAGGAAGGGCACGAAGAACAGGAAGAAGATCCAGATCGCCTTTACCCAGCCCGACGTCTCGCGGTCGCGGAACAGGTCGGTAATGATCGAGAACAGCACCGTCAGGTACGCCACGAAGGCGAAACAGACGAAGATGAACCAGAAGAACTCCCAGAAACCTTCCATTGTCGCGCTCCGTTCACTCGGTGTTGCGGTCAGGAAGCCAGGATTCTGGCCTTCTCGTTGGCGAACTCCTGCTCGGTCAGGACTCCCTGATCGCGGAGTTCACCGAGTTGTTTCAGGGCCGCAATGCGATCCGTGCCACCGGACGGCGGGGCGGCCTGTGCAGGCGGCGGCGGAGGCGGCGGAGCCTGCTGCTGTTGGGGGGCAGGTTGGTTCGCCGACCACCGCTGCCCTTGTCGTCGCGACACCCGGTTGGAGACGGCGGTGGCGGTGCCCGCCACGACCGCGGTCCGGGCGATGCCGCGCAGGAGTCCTGGCATGATGTGCTCCTCAACTCTCGAATGGGCGACGGCCTGTCAGCTGGAGGCGTCGAGCGCGTCGAGCGCCGCCAGAATGCCCTGGACGGGGATGCGTCCGGAGGCCACGAGTTGGGCGCCCTCGCGCCGCAGCGCGGAGGCGAACGGTGCGGCCCAACAATTCTCGTAGACGAGAATCGCCCCGGAACACCCGGGCTCGAGCACAGCCGCGGCTTCCTCGAGGTCGGTACGGTCGATCAGGCCCGTCGCCGCCTCGGCGAACAGCGTCACGTCCACGCCGCCCTCGAAGCCGAGGTCCTCGACGGCAATCCCGACCAGCGACCCGTCGGATTCCTTCCGGACGAAGACCAGATCGAGCACGCGGATGATGTTTCGTTCGACCAGATCGATCAGAAGCGGTAATGCCGATCCGTCGGGTTTCCGATCGGCCGGGAACTCCACGACCAGATAGTCGATGGGCCCGAGTTCGTCGAAATCGGTGTCGTTCACTGCAAGACCTCTCTTCTGAAGACAGCAGCGGCGGCCGCACAGGCCTGCGGCAAGTATCCACCGGGCAGCGCGTCGGCGCTAGAGCAGAAAGTCACCCGATCGATTCGGGGGTCGCGCGGGCGGCGAGGGCGCGGCCGGCTGCCCTCTCGACGAGGAGCGGGATGAAGTCGCGAACCCTGCTCTCTGCCAGACGTTTGTGAACAGTGCGCACGATGTGTTCTATGTCTACGGGTGAGGCGGACGGGTACCGGACAATCAGCCGCTCGATAACCTGTTCGACCCGGAGCAACTCGTCGTCCCCGGTCATCAATCCATCGTCATCCCGCCGTGATCGACCGTCAAGACACGAAACGGCCACTCGAGCAACGGGCTTCGGCCCCGGTGCGCGAATGCACCTGAGCCTGGAATGAATCCAGTATTCCCGTCTGGCCGGAAACCCTGTTTCGCGACCTCGCAGCGGTGGTTCGGCGGACAATGAAGAGTACCGGGCCGCCCGGCCCGCGGTAGGGAAAGGGACGGTCATGTCCGAGACATCGTCGGTCAACCAAGGCGTCGCGGCTGGTACGTCGATCGGGGCGGCTCTCATCCTCGTGACGGTGGGCATCATCCAGATCTTCCAAGGCATCGCCGCGGTCGCCGAGAACGAAATGTTCGTGGTCGGTATCGAGTACGTCTACAAACTGGACCTGACCACCTGGGGCTGGATCCACATCGTGCTGGGCGTTCTGGTTCTCGGGATCGGTCTCGCACTGTTCACCGGAGCCGGGTGGGCGCGGGTCTCGGCAATCGTGATCGCGGCCGTCTCCATCCTCGCCAATTTCCTGTGGCTGCCCTATTACCCGTGGTGGTCGCTACTCATCATCGCGCTCGACATCGTGGTCATCTGGGCCGTGTCGACCTGGAAGCCGGATCGGGTCTGATCCCCCGGCCGACCGGAAGAGACCATGGGAAAGAAGAAGCACGGGACGGCAGGGCTCGACCTGCCGTCGCCCGGCGCCGACCAGCCCGCCCCACCGATGAAGAACAAGGAGTACCGCCGCCTGCTCCGTCCGCTCCACGGCGAACTCGTCGCGCTGCAGGAGTGGGTGAAAGCGTCGGGTGCGCGCATCTGCATCGTGTTCGAGGGCCGTGACACCGCCGGGAAGGGCGGTGTGATCAAGGCGATCACCGAGCGCGTCAGTCCCCGCGTGTTCCGGGTCGTCGCCCTGCCCGCGCCGACCGATCGCGAGAAGTCGCAGATGTACGTGCAGCGGTACCTGCCCCATCTGCCGTCCGGCGGGGAGGTCGTGATCTTCGACCGCAGTTGGTACAACCGCGCGGGCGTCGAACGGGTGATGGGCTTCTGCACCGAAGAGGAAGCGCAGTATTTCCTCCAACTCGTGCCGACGGTCGAGCGTGCGATCGTCGACTCGGGTGTCATCCTGCTCAAGTACTGGCTCGAGGTGAGCCAGGAACAGCAGACCCTGCGCCTGCAGAGCCGGATCGACGACCCACGGAAGATCTGGAAACTGTCGGAGCTGGACCTGAAGTCGTACAGCCACTGGTACGAATACTCGCGGGCGCGGGACGAAATGTTCCACTTCACCGACACCGGCTGGGCGCCGTGGTACGTCGCGGTCAACGACGACAAGAAACGCGGCCGGCTCAACGTCATCAGTCACCTGCTGAGCCAGATTCCCTACGAACCTCTGGACCCCCCCGACATCACGCTGCCCGAGCGACGGGGTCCGCACGGCTACGAGGCGCCGCGGCAACCGCTGCACTGGATTCCGACCCCCTACTGAGGATTCGAGCCCGAAAGGACGAGCGGTCATGGTCTCCACGGAACCCGCGCAGGCGCGCGGCGCCTGGTATGCCCAGGACGCCGACGCCGTCGTGGCCGCCGCGTTCTCCGATCGGACGTCCGGTCTGACGGCCCACGAGGCCGACGACCGGCGCCGACGGTACGGTCCCAACGAGATCGCGTCCGAGCCGGCGCCGTCGACGTGGACGCTCGCGCTGCAGCAGCTGAAGGATCTGATGAACCTGATGCTGGTCGCGGTGGCGGTCGTCAGCATCGTCATCGGCGAGGTCCCGACGGCCATCATCGTCGCGGCCCTCGTCGTGCTCAACGTCGTGATGGGGACGCAACAGGAACTGAAGGCACGCGCCAGCGTCGACGCGCTCGCGAAGATGCAGACTCCGCAGGTCCGGGCGACCCGGGACGGGGCGCTGGTCCAGTTCGCCGCGACCGACCTCGTGCCCGGCGACATCGTGCACCTCGAAGCCGGCGACGTGGTTCCCGCGGACGGCCGACTGCTCACGTCGGCGACCCTCGAGACCCAGGAGGCGGCGCTGACAGGTGAGAGTGCCCCCGTCCCGAAGGACCCCCGGACCCTCGACGCCGCCGACGTCCCGCTCGGCGACCGCAGCAACATGGTCTTCCAGAACACGTCGGTCACCCGCGGCACCGCCACCATGGTGGTCACGGAAACCGGCATGAACACGCAGATGGGCGAGATCGCGTCGATGCTCTCGGCCGTCGCGCCGAGCAAGTCTCCGCTTCAGCGCGAATTGAATTCGCTCACCAAGGTTCTCGGGATCATCGCGTGGACGGCGGTTGCGATCATCGTGATCATCGGTCTGCTGCGCGGGGACAGCGTCACGACGCTCCTGCTGCTGGGCATCTCGATGGGCGTGTCGGCCATCCCGACCGGACTGCCGACGTTCGTGCAGGCGATGCTGGCTTTCGGGGCCCGCCAGCTGGCCGAGGCGAAGGCCGTCGTGAAGAACCTCACCGACGTCGAGACCCTCGGCGCCACCAGCGCGATCAACTCGGACAAGACCGGCACGCTGACGATGAACCAGATGACGGTGCGGTCGCTGTACTTCCACGGCCGGTGGTACACAGTCGACGGCGAGGGGTACAGCAAGACGGGGCGGATCACCCAGGCCGCGGGCGAGGCCGTCCCCGATTTCACCCTGCTCGCGTACGGACTGTGCCTCGACAGTGATGCCACCGTCTCCGACACGGGGGAGGTCGTCGGCGATCCGACCGAGGCCGCGCTGGTCGTGCTCGCGGCCAAGGTCGGTGTCGACGCCCCGCTCACCCGGCGACAGTATCCCCGGGTAGCGGAGGTGCCGTTCGACTCCGCCTACAAGTTCATGGCGACGTTCCACCACCTCCAGGTCGACGGCGGCACCCAGTTCGTGGAACTCGTCAAGGGCGGACCCGACGTGGTCCTCGCCCGATGCGGGAGCGCCTTCCGCCCGGGCCGGCAGGCGGTGCCGCTCGACGAGGTTCGGGACGAACTCACCGAAGCGAACCGGACACTGTCCGAGAAGGGTCTGCGCGTACTGGCATTCGCCGCGCGCCGACTCGACGGGCAGGAGGACGCCGTGGTGGCCGACCCCATGTCGTTCGTGGAGGACCTCACGTTCGTCGGGATGGTCGGCATCATCGATCCGCTCCGCCCGGAAGCGATCGACGCCGTGCGCACCGCCCACGCGGCAGGCATCGACGTCCGCATGATCACCGGCGACCACGCGATCACGGCATCCGCGATCGGTGCCGAACTCGGTCTCGGACCGGGCGCGATCGGCGGGCCGGAACTCCAGGCGATGACCGACGACGACCTGGCGGCGGCCCTGCCCCGCCTGCACGTGTTCGGCCGCGTCACCCCGCAGGACAAGCTCCGGCTCGCCGACATCATGCAGAAGAGCGGCGCGGTCGTGGCGATGACCGGGGACGCCGTCAACGACGCGGCGGCGTTGAAGAAGGCCGACATCGGTGTCGCGATGGGATCGGGCAGCGAGGTCACCAAACAGGCCGGCAAGATGATCCTCACCGACGACAATTTCGGCACCCTGATCACCGCGATCCGATTGGGCCGCAGCATCTACGAGAAGATCGTGTCGTACATCCGGTATCAGATGTCGAAACTGTTCTCGCTGGTTCTGCTGTTCCTCGTCGCGAGCATCTTCGACATCAACGACGGGGTCGCGCTCACCCCGCTGATGGTGCTGTTCCAGCACTTCTTCATCACGCTGTTCCCGGTCGCCGTCATCATGCTCGACCCGCCGCCGCCGGACCTGATGAACAAGCCCCCGCGCGACCCGCGGCTGCCCATCGCCAACCGGGGAGCGTTCATCCAATGGCTGGCGTACGGCGTCCTGCAGTTCGCCGTCACACTCGCCGCGATGCTCCTCGCGCCGGGCGACCTGAGCACGACCGAGGCGAGCGTCCCCATGACCACGGCGTTCGTGGTGCTGTCGCTCGGTTCCGTCCTCGCGGGACTCGTCATGCGGCGCGATCCCGAATCCGGGCTCACCGCACCGATCCTCACCGCGCTGAAGATCCTGTCCGTCCCCGTCGTCGTCACCGTCTTCGCGGTCGAGATCGGCTTCCTCCAGGACCTCCTGATGACCACGTCGCTGACGGGCGCCCAGTGGCTCGCCTGCCTCGGCTGGTCGCTGATCATTCCGGTCGTGGTGGAGGCGGAGAAGGCGATCCGCCGGCGGCGGCACACGCAACCGAGCACACCGATCACCGCGACCGCCGCGGTCGACCCGCACCGCGCACGCCGGGACGCGAACCATGCCCTGGATCGGTAGCCTCGCGCAGTTGCCGGGCATCGCGACAGCCCGGTCGTACCGGCGCGAGTGGCTGCGGCCCGACATCACCGCCGGACTCGTCCTGACCGCCCTGCTCATCCCCGCCGGGATGGGCTACGCGGAAGCTGCGGGGTTGCCCGCCTACGCCGGCCTCTACGCCACCATCGTGCCGCTGCTCGCCTACGCCGTCGTGGGTCCGTCGAAAATCCTGGTCCTCGGACCGGATTCGTCGCTGGCTCCGCTGATCGCCGCGGCCGTGCTGCCGCTGGCCGTCGTCGACGATCCGGAGAGCGCGCTCGCCCTCGCCGGCATCCTGGGCGTGCTGATGGGCGCGATCCTCGTGATCGGCGGATTCCTGCATCTCGGGTTCGTCACCGAACTGCTGTCGAAGCCCATCCGCCTGGGGTACCTCAACGCGATCGCCCTGATCGTGGTGGTGGGCCAGCTCCCGAAACTGCTCGGCTTCTCCGTCGACGCGTCCGGGCTGATCGGGGAGATCCGCGGCATCGTGCGGTCCGTGTTCGCCGGTGACATCGACGTTCTCGCCGCGGCCGTCGGTCTCGGATCCCTCGCCGTCATCGTGGCGTTCCGTCTGTGGCTGCCGAAGATCCCCGGCGTCCTCGTCGCCGTCGTCGGGGCCATCATCCTGTCCGCGGCGGCCGGTCTCGACGACGACATCGGCATGGTCGGCGCACTACCCAAGGGGCTGCCGTTGCCGTCGTTCGGCGGCGTCGACTGGAACAACGTGGCACAGCTGATCGGACCCGCCGCCGGCATCGCCCTGATCGCGTTCGCCGACACCGGTGTTCTCTCCCGCACGTTCGCGGCCCGGCACGGGGAGAACGTGAACGGCAGCACCGAGATGAAGGCCATCGGCGTCGCCAACATCGCGGGCGGACTGTTCGGCGGCTTCCCGATCTCGGCGAGTGGCTCTCGGACCCCGGTCGCCGAGCAGGCCGGCGCCCGCACCCAACTCGCGGGTGTCGTCGGAGCACTCGCCGTGCTGGTGTTCGTTCTCGTCGCCCCCGGTGTCACCGCCTACCTGCCCGACGCGACCCTGGGGGCCGTCGTGATCGTCGCGGCCACCGCGCTGGTCGATGTCGACGGGATGGTCCGGATGTGGCGGATGAGCTCAGTCGAATTCGGTCTCGCCGCAGCCGCGTTTCTGGGCGTCGCCCTGGTGGGGGTGCTGCAGGGCATCCTCGTTGCGATCGGGCTGTCCTTCGTCGCGGTCGTCGCGCAGGCCTGGCAGCCCTACCGCACCGAACTCGTCCGGACCACCGATCGCCCCGGTTTCCACGACGTCGAACGTCACCCGGGCGGGGACCGCATCCCCGGACTGGTGCTGGTGCGCTTCGACGCTCCCCTGTTCTTCGCGAACGGCGAGATCTTCGACGAATACGTGCGTTCGGTGGTGGCGGCGGCGCCCGACCCGGTCGAGTGGGTGATCGTCGCCGCCGAACCGATCACCGGACTCGACACCACCGCCGTCGACGAACTCGTCGACCTCGACACCTATCTCGAAGGCAACGGGATCCGGTTGGCGTTCGCGGAGATGAAGGGTCCGATCAAGGACCGGCTCATCCGGTTCGGGGTGGGCGACCGGTTCGACTCGACGCACTTCTACCCGACCATCGACTCCGCCGTGGACGCATTCCGCAGCCGGGCCGACCATCCCGGCGACTGAACGTCGGCTCAGACCGCCCGCACCGCGTGGCCCCGGAACGTCCTGCGATACGCCGACGGGGGGACGCCCAGCACCGCGCCCATGTGCTGCCGCAGGGAGGTGCCGGTTCCGAACCCGACCTCACGGGCGACGGCGTCGACGGACAGGTCCGTCGTCTCGAGCAGTTGCCGGGCGCGGTCGACGCGACGGGTGATCAGCCAGCGGTTGGGGGTGGTGCCCACCTCCTCACCGAAGCGCCGGGTGAACGTCCGCACGCTCATGTTCGCGTGCCCCGCCATCCGGTTCAGCGACAGCGGTTCGCCGAGGCGCTGCAACGCCCAGTCCCGGGTCGCCGCGGTCGACTCCGACGTGGTCTCGGGGATCGGCCGCTCGATGTACTGGGCCTGCCCACCGTCGCGCCACGGCGGGACGACGCACCGCCGCGCGACCCGGTTGGCGACGTCCGACCCGTGATCGCGCCGGACGATGTGCAGGCAGAGGTCGAGACCGGCGGCGACGCCGGCCGAGGTGAGGATGTGCCCCTCGTCGACGAACAGCACGTCGGGGTCGACTCGCACCTGCGGATACGTGCGCTGGAAGTGCGCGGTGTTGCGCCAGTGGGTGGTGGCGCGCAGCCCGTCGAGGAGCCCGGCCGCGGCGAGGACGTAGGAGCCGGTGCAGATGGAGACGTACCGGGTGCCGGGCCGGACGAAGGCGAGCGCGACCTCCAGGTTCGGGGACAGCCGGCCCTCGTCGTAGGCCGGGCCCAGTTCGTACGACGCCGGGATCACCACGGTGTCGGCGGTGGCCAGGATTTCGGGACCGTGGTCGACCGCCACCGAGAAGTCGGCGTCCGTACGCACCGGCCCGCCGTCGGCGGTGCACGTCAGCGCGTCGTAGAGCATGTGCCCGTCGGCGTCGTGGGCGCGGCCGAACACGCGCGACGGGATGCCGAGCTCGAACGGAATCACCCCGTCCAGCGCGAGGACGACCACGCGATGACGTTCCACCATGGCCAGATCCTTTCACATATTGTCATTCCGGCAACTGTTCCGACGGGATGCCGTCCCGCAGACTTACCGACGTGACGTCCGACATCGCGCCCCCGGCGCCCTCCGCCCAGGCGGCCCCACCCCGTCTGCACTACGCGTGGCTCGTCGCGGCCGTCGCGTTCCTCGCCCTCGTCGGGGCCGCCAGCTTCCGGGCGGCGCCCTCGATCCTGATCGACCCCCTGCACGAGGACTTCGGCTGGTCTCGGGCGAGCATTTCGTCGGCCGTGTCGATCAACTTGGTGCTGTACGGGTTGACCTCGCCGTTCGCCGCGGCACTGATGGAACGCTTCGGCATGCGGCGGGTGGTCACGGCGGCACTGGTCCTCGTGTCGGCCGGCAGTGGACTGACGGTCTTCATGACGGCCACCTGGCAACTGGTGCTGCTGTGGGGCGTGCTCGTCGGGCTCGGCACCGGCTCGATGGCGCTCGCCTTCGTGGCCACCGTCGTCGACCGCTGGTTCGTCGCGCGCCGCGGCCTCGTCACCGGCATCCTCACCGCGGGCAGCGCCGCCGGGCAGTTGGTGTTCCTGCCGATCCTCGCGATGGTCGCCGAGCACTACGACTGGCAGACGGTGGCACTGACCGTATCGTTCGCGGCCCTCGCGGTCGTGCCGCTGGTCCTGGTGTTCCTGCGCAACCGGCCGTCCGACGTCGGAACGGTCCCGTACGGTGCCGGCCCCGACTACGTGGCGGAAACAGCCGCACCGACCGGCCGTGGCGGCGCCGCAGGCCGGGCCGTCGCGGTCCTGCTCTCGGCGGCACGGACCCGGGTGTTCTGGTTGCTGGCCGGCACGTTCGCGATCTGCGGGGCCAGCACCAACGGGCTCGTCGGCACCCACTTCGTTCCCGCCGCGCACGACCACGGCATGCCGGTGACGGCGGCGGCGAGCCTGCTCGCGGTGATCGGTATCTTCGACGTCGTCGGGACCATCGCGTCCGGGTGGTTCACCGACCGGTTCGATTCACGCAAACTCCTCGGCATCTACTACCTGCTGCGCGGGATATCCCTGATCTTCCTGCCGATCCTGTTCGCGAACACCGTGCATCCGCCGATGATCGCGTTCATCATCTTCTACGGACTCGACTGGGTGGCCACCGTGCCCCCGACGGTCGCGCTGTGCCGCAAGTACTTCGGCGGCGACGCCCCCATCGTGTTCGGCTGGGTACTGGCGTCGCATCAGATCGGGGCCGGCCTGGTGGCATTCCTCGCCGGACTCGTCCGAGACCAGTTCGGCGGCTACGACGCCGCGTTCTACGTCGCGGGCGGGCTGTGCGCGATCGCCGCCGTCATGTCCCTGGCCATCGTCGCGAACCGCGCCCCCGCGGCTACGTGAGCTTCGAGACGGCACAGGCATCCCCCGCGCCGGGATCTCCGGACGCCCTCAGGTCGTCGGCGTCGACCTCACATCATCGGCATCGGCATCCACATCGGCATGGACCAGCCCATGCTGTGCATCCACGCCATGAACATCTGCATCATGTCCATCATGTTCTGCGACATCGTTCTCACCTCGTGTTGCTGCCCTGCCCGATGCCGGGAGAACCGAAATTCACCCCGGCAACGCCCCCTCTACCGACGGTAGGCCTGTTCCGGGGACGGTGCTTCGCGCGTCTCGGCGTCGCCGAAACCGCTCCCGCGAGCCGCACCGCTTCCTAAGATCGATACATGGCAGCTCAGCGCGCGTCGGACGAGGTCATTGACCGTTCCAAGATCGAGAATCGGGCTCCGTCGGTGGCCGCATTGTTCGTGGATCGGGTGGCGCACTCCCCCAATCGCGAAGCATTCCGGTACGTCGACGCGCAAGACCCGAACAAGTGGGTCAGCGTCACCTGGTCCGAGGCGGGCGACCGGGTGCGCAACCTCGCGGCCGGTCTCATCGTCCTCGGGGTGCAGGCCGAGCAACGCGTGGCGCTGGCGTCCGCCACCCGCTACGAGTGGGTGCTCGCCGATCTGGCGGTGATGTGCGCCGGTGCGGCCACCACCACCGTGTATCCCACCAGCACGGCCTCCGACGTCGCCTACATCGTCGCCAACTCCGGCAGTCGCGTCGTCTTCGCCGAGGACGAGAAGCAACTGGCCAAGCTCCGGGAGAACCGCGGCGAACTCGGCGACGTGGAGAAGGTCGTCCTCGTCGACGGCGCCCCCGCAGACGGCGACGACTGGGTGATCACGTTCCAGCAGCTGCACGACCTCGGCGAAGAACTGCTCGCCGAGACACCCGACGCCGTGCACGACCGGATCGAGGCGATCGACCCGGACGACCTCGCCACCCTGATCTACACGTCCGGCACGACCGGCAAGCCCAAGGGCGTGCGACTGTCGCACTCCGCGTGGACGTACGAGGCCGCCGCGATCGACGCCACCGGCATCCTCGACGCCGACGACCTGCAATACCTGTGGCTTCCGCTGTCGCACGTGTTCGGGAAGGTCCTGCTCACGCTGCCGCTGCAGATCGGTTTCGCGACGGCGGTCGACGGTCGCGTCGACAAGATCGTCGAGAACCTCGCGGTGGTCAAACCCACGTTCATGGGTGCTGCCCCCCGCATCTTTGAGAAGGCGTACGCGCGCATCCTGTCCACCGTGCGGGAGGAGGGCGGACCGAAGGAGAAGATCTTCGACTGGGCCATCGGGGTGGGGCTGCGGGTATCGAAGGCCAAACAGTCAGGTAAGAGCCCGTCGCTGCTCGACTCGGTCCAGCACGCCGTCGCGGACCGGTTGGTGTACAGCACGATTCGCGAGCGTTTCGGGGGGCGCCTGAAGTTCTTCATCTCCGGCTCCGCCGCCCTCAATCGTGATGTCGCGCAATGGTTCGACGCCGTCGGCATCGTCGTGCTCGAGGGTTACGGATTGTCCGAGACCAGTGCCGCGTCGTTCGTCAACCGCCCGTCGGCATACCAGTTCGGCAGCGTCGGCTGGCCCATCCCCGGCACCGAGTCGCAGATCGCCGACGACGGCGAAATCCTCATCAAGGGCCCGGGTGTCATGAGCGGGTACCACGAGAATCCCGACGCCACCTCCGAAGCGCTCACCGACGACGGCTGGTTCCACACCGGCGACATCGGCGAGATCGACGACAAGGGCTACCTGCGGATCACCGACCGCAAGAAGGACATGTTCAAGACGTCCAACGGCAAATACGTCGCGCCGTCCGCACTGGCCGCCACGTTCAAGGGCATCTGCCCGTACGTCGGCGAGATCATCGTCGACGGCGAAGGCAAGTCGTACTGCGTCGCTCTCATCTCCCTCGATGCCGAATCCATCGGTGAATGGGCGAAACAACACGACCTGGGCGGCAAGTCGCTCGCCGAGATCGCGAACGCGCAGGAGACCCGCAACCTCATCGGCGGCTACGTCGAGGAACTCAACTCCGGTCTGAACCGGTGGGAGCAGATCAAGAAGTTCCGCATCCTCGAACGGGAACTCACGGTCGAGAACGGCGAGATCACCCCGAGCATGAAACTCAAGCGCAAGGTCGTGATGACCAACTTCTCCGACGAACTCGAGAACCTCTACACCTGAGTTGACCCTCACGCGACGTAAGGCTGCACGGTAGAGGACGTGAGCGAGAAACACACGGTGGGCGTCGTCGCCGGGCTGGTCGGAGTGAGTGTGCGCACCCTGCACCACTACGACGAAATCGGCCTGGTGACGCCGTCCGACCGCACACCAGGTGGGTACCGCAGCTATTCGGATGCCGACGTGGAACGTCTGCACCGCGTGCTGACGTACCGCGAACTGGGGTTCCCCCTCGAGGAGATCGCAGCCCTCCTCGACGACCCGGACGTCGATGCTCTCGCGCATCTTCGGCGACAGCACGCGTTGCTGAGCGAACGGATCGATCGCTTACACGAGATGGCTGCCGCCGTGGAGAAGATGATGGAGGCGAGAACCATGGGCATTCAGCTCACCCCCGAAGAGCAGAACGAGATCTTCGGCGACAACTGGCCGGGCGAGGAATACGCCGCCGAGGCCGAGGAACGCTGGGGCGACACCGACGCGTGGAAGCAGTCGCAGCGGCGCACCGCGAAGATGAACAAGGAGGACTGGAAGCGAATCAAGGCCGAGGGGGACGCTTTCGAGGCCTCACTCGCGCAGGCGATGGCCGACGGCGTCGAACCCGGATCCGAGCGCGCCAACGCTCTCGCCGAGGAACATCGCGCCGGCATCGAACGGTTCTACGACTGCGATCACGCGATGCAGGTGAATCTCGCCGAGATGTACCTCGTCGACGACCGCTTCCGCCGGCACTACGACGACGTCGCCCCCGGTCTGGCGCAATACGTCCGGGACGTCATCGTCGCGAACGCGGAGCGGCAGTAGCGGGACCGGGGTGCACGTTCGCTCCGATTGTCGGCACTATCCTGAAACCCATGTCCGATTCGCAGCGTCCCAGCCCCAGCCAGTACGTCGGGTATCTGTTCGGGCGGACGCTGCCGGATTCGATGCAGGACTGGGTCCGCAACGACCTCGTCGGCCCCGGCGCCTCCATGCGGTACGTCCTCCGGTTCATGCTGCCGGTGGTCGCGGTGCTGGCGTTGTTCCTCCTCATCCCCGGTCCGATCTGGATTCCGCTGGCGATGATGGCTCTCCTGCTGCTCCCCCTGCTCTACTTTGCGGTCGCTCTGATGAACATCTACCGTCGGCACCGACTGCTCAGCCACGGCCTGGATCCGAACCTCGTCGGCGAGAAGGCGCAGCGCCGCGCCGACCGCACTCGCGAGGATTACGAGCGCCGCCACGGCCGCACCGAAGAGGAGTAGTCGCAGCGTGACGCACCACACGACGTGCCCGGAGTGACGCAGCGCACGTGAGCGATCGATAAGTAATGCGTTAAAGTGGCGACGTCCGGTGGGTAAACCCACGAACCGCGCACCCACAGGTTCAGCGCAGGTTCCGACAGCCTCGACGGGAAGAGCAGTCATAGATGACAGTCACAGATTCGGCGGTCACGCCCGATATTCACACGACGGCGGGAAAGCTCGCCGACCTGCGTAATCGTCAGGCCCAGGCGCAGCACCCGAGCGGTGAAGCCGCGGTCGAGAA
>NZ_JBHURF010000060.1:0-22606 GCF_042674125.1 Rhodococcus sp. NPDC056960
CGGCCCGCGGCCTCAGATCGTCGCGGCACCGGGGTTAGACACACCCCACGAGAGAGCGCACACCGGCCGGTGCGGACACGGTGCGTTCCCGCTCCGATGACCGCAGTCCCTCGAGGAAGGACCGTCGACCCTACCGGCGGGTGCGGAGGCGGCGTGCAATCAAAAGGGCCAAGCGGAGGACAGCATGCCCAAGACGATCGTCCCGATCATCCCCACTGTGGCGGCCGTGTGGCTCGTGCTCGCCGCGATCGGCGCGTGGAGCACCATCGCCTTCACGATCGCCGCGCTGATCACCGTCGTGCTGGGCTGCTACCTGCTGGCCAACGCGGTCACCGGGCCCGGACACCGCTGAAATCCCGGACCCGGCCATCGAACAATTTGTAGCGCAACCATTTTGGAGAACACGCGCCATGACCACAGCACGTGACATCATGCACACCGGTGCGATCTGCATCGATGAACACGACACCCTCACCACCGCCGCACAACGCATGCGGGAGTTGGATATCGGGGCGCTGCCGATCTGCAGTGACGACGACCGCCTCCACGGCATCATCACCGACCCGCGGCCGTTGCTGTCAACAGCGCCAGCCGGGCTCACGATCCACCACTCGATATCCCGCCAGGCGGCCACACTTGCACGGGTCGCCCCAGCCGGCGGGGCCGGGACATCATCCTCACATGCGTCGCCGCCCAGTAGCGCGGGTGGAAATCGGTCATCACGGTGGTTCAAGGAGAGGCACTTCGGCCCTGTTCCTTCACTATCAGGACCATGAGGATCGAATCGTGGCACGGAGTACGTACGCGTCCGGACCCGGGAGAAGCAGGATGACATGAGCACGCCCGCAGCTATGCCGGCGGACCGGCCGCAGCAAGTCTTTCAAGACCGACGGGAGGCCGGACGAATCCTGGCAGGACTGCTCGAGGGGTTCCGCGGCAATCCCAAGGTGACCGTACTCGGATTGGCGCGCGGCGGGATCCCCGTGGCGTGGGAGGTCGCGGCGTCGCTCGGTGCTCCGCTCGACGCGTTCGTCGTGCGTAAGCTTGGTGTACCGGGCCACGCAGAGTACGCGATGGGTGCACTGGCCAGCGGGGGAACCGGTGGTCAACGACGATCTGATACGAGACCTGCGACTTACCCCGGAGCAAATACGTCGGGCGCTCGATTACGAGGGCCGGGAACTGCTGCGCCGCGAAGCTGTCTACCGAGGAAACCGTCCGCCCCCCGACGTCGCCGACAAGATCGTCATCCTCGTCGATGACGGCCTCGCCACCGGTGCGAGTATGTATGCCGCCATCGACGCTCTGCGCCGACAGGAACCCGCGCAGATCGTGGTCGCGGTGCCCGCCGCGCCGGAGTCCACCTGCCGGGATCTCGGCGCCATGGTCGACGACGTGGTGTGCGCGACGATGCCGTTTCCCTTCCACGCCGTCGGCGAATCGTTCTGGAACTTCGCCCAGGTCACCGACAAGGAGGTGCTGACACTTCTGCATACCCCCACCGTCTCCGGGTCGTCCCCGGAGACGAAGCCGATCGAATTCGGTTCGGCTGCAACAACCATACGCGTTGCGGCGCTCGATGCCCCGGACGGTGTCCCCTCAGTCGACGTGCTGGTCGACCTGGTGGGCGACGCCCGGGTCGTCGTCATCGGCGAAAGCTCGCACGGCACCCACGAGTTCTACGCGGCACGCGCGGAGATCACCAAGCAACTGATCGAGGAAGGAGGCTTCTCCGCTATCGCCGTCGAAGCCGATTGGCCGGACGCCTACCGCATCAATCGCTACGTGCGCGGTGAGGGCCAGGACACCACCGCAGAGGAAGCGCTGCGGGGATTCGAGAGATTCCCGTCCTGGATGTGGCGCAACGCCCCGGTACTCGACTTCGTCGGATGGTTGAAGGACCACAACGATCGCTGTGCGGCGGACACGCGAACCCCCACCGGGTTCTACGGCCTCGATCTGTACAGCCTGCACAGGTCCATGCGCGAGGTCGTGGACTACCTCGAACGGGTCGACCCCGCGGCCGCCCAGCGTGCACGTGAGCGTTACTCATGCTTCGACCACCTCGGTGGTGACGACGGTCAGGCATATGGTTACGCCGCCGCATTCGGCGCGGGCGAGTCGTGCGAGCAGCAGGTCGTCGACCAACTCGTCGAGTTGCAACGCCATAGCCTGGAATACGTTCGCCGCGACGGGATGGCAGTCGAGGACGAGCAGTTCTACGCAGAGCGCAACGCGCGGAGCGTCCGAGATGCCGAGAGCTACTACCGCACGATGTTCAGCGGCCGAGTGTCGTCCTGGAACCTACGGGACCATCATATGGTCGACACACTCGAAGCCCTCCTCACCCACCTCGACCGCCAAACCGGCACGGCGTCCCGTGTGGTGGTGTGGGCGCACAACTCGCACGTCGGCGACGCGCGGGCAACCGAGGCGGGAACCCACGGCGAAGTGACGGTGGGACAGCTGGTGCGACAAATGCATCCCGGCGACTGCCGACTGATCGGCTTCACCACATTCGAAGGGACGGTCACCGCAGCGAGCCAATGGGGTGGTCCCGCCGAACGCAAGGCCGTGCGCCCAGCCCTGCCCGGTAGTGTCGAGGAACTCTTCCACGAACTGGGGGAGCCCTCCTTCCTCGTTCGCACAGACCAAGACAACGCTGCCGCAACGACACTGCGGGCCGCGAGACTGCATCGGGCGATAGGGGTGATCTACCAGCCCGAAGCCGAGAGACAGAGCCACTACTTCCACACCCGGATCTCGGATCAATTCGATGCGGTGATCCATATCGACACCACCCGAGCAGTCGAGCCCCTCGAACGAACAAGTCTCTGGGTGGAAGGCGAAACACCCGAAACCTATCCCACGGCGTTCTAACCTCGGGCTTTCACGCTGGTCATGCTCGGGCTGCGTGTTGATCATGAAGAAAGGTGCTCTGAACTGGGAGAATATGGCTTGCTGAGGGCCGATATTCACTACGTTCGAGGAGCACCTAATGAGTCGTAGGAACCCCTTGTACAGGGATTCTTGCGGGGCAGCAGTTGGCGGGTGAGCACACGGAGCACCTGGACCCTCGGTGTCGGGGAGTCCTACAGAATGACCGTGCCCTCGTCGACTACCGTCGCCTGATCGCTGATGGGATGTCGTGCCGACCGGCTACCTGAGCTCGAACACCGGCTGAGCACTCGTCATTTGGTCGCGACTGACGGCTGCTGCCCGGCCGGTCAGGACACGACACAACGAGGTGACGATGATGATTATCGGAGATGATTGGGCTCAGGACCACCACGACCTGGAACTGATGTCCCAGGACGGAGTTGTCCTGGCCAGGTTCCGGGTCCCGGAGAACGCAGAGGGACTCGGCACGTTACTGGCAAAAATCAACGAGCACAGCACCGACGGTGACAATGAAGTCGCCGTCGGCATCGAACGAGATAACGGACCCTGGGTGACCGCCCTGCGCGGCTACGGGTTCGTGGTCTATGCGATCAATCCCATCCAGTCGGCGCGATGCCGGGAACGATTCTCCCTCGCCGGCGCCAAAAGCGATGTTGGCGACGCGCACGTGCTGGCAGATATGGTCCGCACCGACCGCCGACAGTTGCGTCCGGTGGCCGAGGACTCCCCCGAGGTCGAGGGCCTGAAGATACTTGCCCGTACCCACAAAACCCTCATCTGGGAACGCAACCGCCACCTGAACAGGCTGCGGTACAATCTAATTCAATATTTCCCGGCGGCCGTCGACACCTTCGACGACCTGTCGTCACCGGAATGTGTCGAACTGCTGACCAAGGCCCCCACTCCGTCGCGGGCCGCCGCATTAACCCTCACCCAGATCAAAGCCGCACTCAAACGAGCCCGTCGGCGGACGATCGACGAACGTGCGACAAAGATCCGCACCGCACTCCGTGCCCCGGGACGACTGACCCAACCCGGCGCACTCGAAGCCGCCCACGCCGCCGCCACGGTCGCGACGTTGGCTGTGATCGCCACCATCGATACGCACATCGAGATCCTCAACGAACAGGTCACCACGGCCTTCGAAGTCCACCCCCAGGCGGCGATCATCACCTCCCTGCCCGGTATGGGATCTGTAGTCGGGGCGCGCGTGCTCGCCGAGTTCGGTGACGCACCCGGCCGCTACCGCACAGGCAAGGCCCGCAGGAACTTTGCCGGGACCAGCCCCGTCACCAAAGCATCAGGCAAGAAGTCTGCCGTCTCGCGCCGCTACGTCCACAACGACAGACTTCTCGATGCGCTGACCCGTCAGGCATTCACCGCTATCAGGGTTTCACCCGGAGCTCGCGCCTACTACGACATGCAACGACACCGCGGCGTCGAACATAACGCTGCACTGCGCCACCTTGCCAACCGATTCGTGGGCATCTTGCACGGATGCCTCGCATCGGAGAGCCGCTACGACGAACACATCGCCTGGACGACTCCCGCCAGTGCTGGTGTGACAGCCCAGAAAGATGGTGCCGCTTGACGTCTAGCAACATGGGATGTCTTTCTGGTGGGCAAGTCTACTTCGTGGTACCCGTCGCTGTCCGTTGACCCCGCCGGAACTGGTGTCGTGTCGCACGCCGGGGCGGTGTTGTTGCTACGCACGGCCGAGAAATCCGGTCTGATGACCGCGTTGTCGAGTGCGCTCGAGCCGTGGCGTAAGCCGACGACCTCCCACGATCCGGGCAAGATTGTCGCCGATCTGACGATGGCACTCGCCCTGGGCGGCGACTGCCTGGCCGATATCGCGCTGCTGAGGGAAGAACCCGCAGTCTTCGGCCGGGTGGCGTCCGATCCCACCGTCTCGAGACTGATGGCCGCATTGGCCGCCGACGCTCCGAAAGCGTTGGCGGCAATCAACTCCGCCCGCGCCGCGGCCCGACGGATCGCCTGGAACGCCGCCGGTGAACAGGCTCCCGACCATGCGATCGACGCCGAGCATCCGCTGATCATCGACCTCGACGCCACCCTGGTCACCGCGCACTCGGAAAAGGAAAAGGCCGCCGCCACCTACAAGAGAGGGTTCGGTTTCCACCCGCTGTGCGCGTTCGTCGACCACGGACCGGACGGCACGGGAGAGCCGTTGGCGATGATGTTGCGACCGGGCAACGCCGGCTCCAACACCGCCGCTGACCACATCGAACTGATACGGCAAGCATTGCGGCAGTTGCCGTTCACCGCCAAAGGCGGACGGATCGGACGCAAGGTGCTGATCCGCACCGACGCGGCCGGCGGCACCCATGCCCTCATCGACTACCTGACCACACAGAAGCTGTCGTACTCGATCGGCTTCGGTCTGACCGACACCATCGTCACCGCCATCGATGCCCTTTCCGAGCAGGCCTGGATCCCCGCCTACAACGCCGACGGGCAACCGCGCGACGGCGCCTGGGTCGCCGAGGTAACCAGTCTGCTCGATCTTCCCGGCTGGCCCGACGGGATGCGGATCATCGTCCGCAAGGAACGCCCACACCCCGGTGCACAACTGCGCTTCACCGACCGTGACGGGCTGCGGCTGACCGCGTTCGTCACCAACACCGACCATGGACAGTTGCCCGAACTCGAACTGCGGCACCGGCGCCGCGCACGCTGCGAAGACCGGATCCGCACCCTGAAAGACACCGGCCTGGAGAATCTTCCGTTGCACGGCTTCGATCAGAATCGGATCTGGCTCGCCCTGGTCGCCCTCGCCGTCGAGGTCACCGCATGGATGCAGATGCTCGCGCTCACCGACGACCCAGCCAAGCGGTGGGAGCCGAAACGCCTACGACTACGCCTGTTCGCGACCGCCGGCCGCATCGCCCGTCACACACGAAAAGTGCACCTGCGACTGTCCGCCCACGCACCCTGGATCGACTTGCTGATCACCGCATTGGCCCGTCTCAACGCGATCCCCGACCCCCTCTGACCAGCACCAATCCGCCGATCGAGACGAAAGGAAATCAACTTTCGGGGCCCTGGACCCCGACGACCACCCGACCGCGTCGGGCGAACGTGCGTTGCCGAGCACCGAATCCACGCCCGAAATACCCAACCCGAAACTGATCAGAGCGACACCTCAGACGCATGCAAGATCGAGGCTAAACCCGACAGGTCAGTCCCGCAACCACCTCACCGAGGTGATGGAGCGCTGTTCGGTGGTCGGTGAAGTGTCCTCGGGAGATCCGAGAGGACTTTGGCCCCTGCGAAGAGGCCACCGGGCTTCGACTTGTACCCTCTGCGTGCTCTCCGACTCGACTACCGTTCCTGAGATGACATTCGGCCCTGGCGTGCCGGATACCGTCCGGCGACGCTGGTAGGACAGTGAGAACGCGAACAAGGGGCGACGGCGTGTACCTGTTCGAATCTGGTCATCGGCGGCCCCGCTCGAGCGAGCGACCGCGGGAGTGGACGTGATCGTCCGACCACGATTCACACCCCGGAATCTGTCCCGCTCGGCCCGACCTGGGCCACCGCCGGACCCTGGACCGCCGCCGGTCCCGTCGGCGGGTTCGTGGTGGCCGATGCTCGCCCTCTTCGGAATGCTACTCGCCGTGGTCCTGGTCGCCTCGCTGGCCGGCACGGACAGGCAGACCCTCTCGTACAGCGACTTCCTGGGCAAAATCGACTCGGGGTCGGTCAAGGCAGTGACCATCGACGGCGACGGCGGTGTCGATGGAACCTTCACCGACGATTCGTCATTCACCTCCCAACTCCCGACGGTCCTGAACGTGGGCGGTCTCGACCAGCGCCTGCAGGCCAAGAACATCCAGATCACCGCGAAGAAGGCGACCGGCAACGTCTGGGGGACACTGCTGGGCAGCCTGCTGCCGCTCGTGCTTCTCGGCGCCCTGTTCTTCTGGGTCACCCGCCGGGCGCAGCACGCATTCAGCGGGGGAATGGGTGGTGCCGGGGCGTTCGGCCGGTCGAAGGCGCGCGTGATCGAGGCGAAGCGCCCCACTACCCGGTTTGACGACGTCGCCGGCTACGAAGGGGTCAAACAGGAGGTCAGCGAGGTCGTCGACTTCCTCCGCGATCCAGCGAAGTATGCCGCGGCCGGAGCTCAGGGTCCGAGGGGCGTCCTCATGATCGGACCGCCCGGAACTGGCAAGACTCTGATGGCACGCGCGGTGGCGGGGGAGGCGAGCGTCCGGTTCCTGTCGGTCACCGGGTCCGAATTCGTGGAGATGTTCGTCGGCGTCGGAGCGTCCCGGGTGCGCGACCTTTTTGCGCAGGCCCGTAAGAGCCCGCCGTCGATCGTCTTCATTGACGAAATCGATGCCATCGGCAGCAGACGCGGGAGGTCCGGTTTCGGAGGGAACGAGGAACGGGAACAGACTCTCAACCAGTTGCTCGCCGAAATGGATGGTTTCGATCAGAGCGTGGGAATCGTGGTCCTCGCCGCCACCAACCGGCCGGAATCGCTTGACCCGGCGCTCCTTCGGCCGGGCCGATTCGACCGTCGGGTGACGATACCGCTCCCGAATCAGGCCGAGCGGGCATCCATTCTCGCGGTCCACGCCCGGGGCAAGCGTCTCGGACCCGACGTCGACCTCACCATCGTCGCCCGGGGCACCCCAGGGTTCTCCGGCGCCGATCTCGCGAATGTCGTGAACGAGGCCGCGATCAACGCGGTGCGGGAAGACCGGACGGTCATTTGCGCGCAGGATCTGGCCGTCGCACGCGATCGAGTCCTCCTCGGACGGCGCGACACCACGAACGCATTGCTGCCGGAAGAGCGCCGCTCGGTGGCAGTCCACGAATCCGGCCACGCACTCCTCGCCGCGCTGTGCCCGCACGCAGATCCAGTGGCAAAAGTGACAATTCTGCCCGCCGGCATGGCCCTGGGCGCCACCGAACAGCTCCCTGAGGTCGAACGGCACCTCTACAGCGAGAGCTACCTGGCCGATCTCCTCGCCGTCCGCATGGCGGGGCGGGCGGCGGAAGTCGTCGTCTTCGGTGAGGGGTCGACCGGGGCCGCGAACGACTTGATCGGCGCGACCTCCGTCGCCACACGGATGGTGCGTGAGTTCGGTCTGTCGAAAGCCCTGGGCCCGGTCGGCTATGCCTCGGATAACGCCGACGAACTGCGCGCGGACGCGCCAGCCAACGCGTCGACCAGGCCGTACTCCGAACAAACACAGCGCGTCGTGGACGAGGAGGTAGCAGGGCTGCTCAGGGCGGCGGAAATCCGGGCAACGGACCTGCTGAAGAGTCATCGCGTGGCCCTCGATCGTCTCACCGAGCTGTTAGTGGACAGGGAGACGGTGGACGGCTCGGTTGTACTTGACGTCCTCCGAACGGAGTCCGGCACTCGCACCGAGCACACCAGGCCGGCCCGGACGGTCGACACGTCGGCGTCCTCTGACGGAGAGGTGGCCGCCGGCGACCTTCGGCCCTCCCGACCCGCGGGGAGCCCGCGTTCGTAGATCCATGGGGATACCGAGTCGAACTCGTCGAGACAGGTGCGCAACCGGTCGCCGTAGTGCGGGACCGTGTCGGCCCCGACCGGATCGGCGAGCTTCGCCGCCCGGCCCTCGATGAGGTGGTCCTCGACCTCAACCGCCGCGCGCAGGCCGCTACCCCAGCACAGAGCCGTATCGAGGTCGCGCACGGCGCGACGCACCAGTTCGAAGAACCCGGCACCCCCGCACAGGTCGCAGAGCTCGCCCGCGCATGGTTCACCACCCACCTCCCGTCCCCGCTCTCACCCCTCCACCACCGAATGCAACGGTAGTGCCCGAATTCTCGGACGCGGCAATCCGATTCTGCACATCCCGCTTTCCGCAGGGTCGATCATGGCACCGTCACTCTTGATTACCGGTCACGACACATGTCGGACCGCTGACCTGGGTCCTCGAATTGAGGACCCTCGGCCCTACTGTCCTCACCCGATGGCGAGTGGACTCGGAAACGTCAGCAACAACCACTCCGAACTTCTGGAGTCAGCCATGAGTATCCTGTCCCCCCGCCGCCCCCACCAGGCCCTCCCCGCCTGGCCGTCGATACCGGACTGGTCCGACCTGATGGCCAGATTCGAGTCGATGCCACCGTGGACCTCCCTCGAGGGCCACATGATCCGGGTCGAGGAACACCTCGACAAGGGCCGCTACACCCTGCGCGCGGAACTTCCCGGGGTGGACCCGGACAAGGACATCGACATCAGCGTCCGCGACGGACAAATGACCATCAAAGCCGAACGCACCCAAGAGCAGCACGAAGGCGCCCGGTCGGAATTCCACTACGGCAGCTTCTACCGATCCATGCCCCTGCCCGCCGGCGCGAAGGAAGACGACATCGACGCCACCTACATCGACGGCATCCTGACCGTCACGATGCCGGTCACCGAATCCCCGACACCGGAAAAGCACGTCGAGATCACGAAAACCACCCCCACCGCCACCGACTGACCACCGAGTCGCACCCGCGCGGCCAAGCGGAGGACAGCATGCCCAAGACGATCATCCCGATCATCCCGGTCGTCGTGGCCCTGTGGCTCGTGCTCGCCGCGATCGGCGCGTGGAGCACCATCGCCTTCGCGATCGCCGCGCTGATCACCGTCGTGCTGGGCTGCTATCTGCTGGCCAGCGCGGTCACCGGAGCCGGGCATCGCTGACCGGGCCAGACGCTCTCGGGTGAATTCCATTCTTCGCCAACAACTTTTGGAGACCACACACCATGACCACAGCACGCGAGATCATGCACACCGGTGCGACCTGCATCGGAGAACACGACACCCTCACCACCGCCGCGCAACGCATGCGGGAGTTGGATGTCGGGGCGCTGCCGATCTGCGGTGACGACGACCGCCTCCACGGCATCATCACCGACCGGGACATCGTCCTCAAATGTGTCGCCAACGGGCTGGACCCGGCCACGATGACCGCCGGTGACCTTGCCCAGGGCAACGCCTACCACGTCGACGCCGGCGCCAGCGTCGAACAGGTCGTCACCGTGATGGAAGAGCACCAGATCCGCCGCCTCCCCGTCCTCGACGAGCACCGCCTGGTCGGCATGATCAGCGAAGCCGACCTCGCCCGGCATCTGCCCGAGCACGCCGTCGGCGCGTTCGTCGAAGCCATCTGCGCCCCCAAAGCCCTCCCCAGCCAATGAAGTCCACCACGGAGGTGGGCCAAACGGCCCACCTCCCACCACCGAGGAGTTGAGCATCATGTCGTCATCGACGCACATCCCGATCCACACCCACCCGGACCTCGTCGCGATGCGGCAACGCTACGACCAGGCAGCCGAACAGCCCACCGCCCAGGTCGCCGACGGGCTGATGCTGCTGTCGGGGCTGTACGCGGCGGCATCCGCCTGGATCGTCGGGTTCGCCGACCAGATGTCACTGACCATGACCAACCTGATCGCCGGTCTCACGATCGCACTGTTGGCGGCCGCGTTCGGGTCCGCCTACGGCCGCACCCACGGCATGACCTTCGTCGCACCGGTGCTCGGGATCTGGCTGATCGTCTCGCCCTGGATCGTCACCGGAGTGAGCACCGGCACCGCGATGATCTGGTCTAACGTCGTCGTCGGGGTGGTGGTGTGTGTGCTGGGCCTGGCCACCGTCGCCATGGGTACCGATCTGATGCGGCGCTCATCATGAACAGCGGCCTTCTTCGCCGTTCCCGCGGGACGCGATGAACCGACACGCGAGCACGGTGTCGTGCACTGGTTCAACCCCGTGCCCGGGTTCGGGTTCCTCACCCCGATGGCGGCGGTCCCGTTATCGTCGTGCACTTCTCGGAGATCGCCGGGAACGGTGTCCGCACCCTCCATGAGGTGAGGTGGTGGGCCATGAGATCGATCGTGCCGTCCACCCACTGCAGGCCCGCAACGTGCACCCCGTCGGGGTGCGGTCCCGCCACACTGCCTGACGAACGCGGAGTCGAGCACGGTACCGGTGTCCGTTGCTCACCCGTGTGGCACCGAAGGTGATGGGGAGGACGTTGCCGGTCTCGTATCTGGTTGAGGAGCAACACATGTGTACCCGTGGAACCGCCCCGATCGTGGTCACCGTGGACCAGCCACCCATCGGGCACGACGCCGCGTTGTGGTCCGCCGGCCTCGCCGCCCGCCTGCATTGCCCGGTGCGTATCGTCCACATCACGCCGGCCGACGACCAGAGATGGACGGACATCACCCGCCCCATAGCCGGTCCGCCGTATGTGAGCGCGACCACTGTGGTCGATGATGCGACCGCGGTCGTGCGCCGACGGTTTCCCGATCTCGACGTCAGCGGTGCGCTGATCGAGGAACCCACTAGCAAAGACCCGTCCAGGGTGGGAACAGCTCTGGCCACCGCCGGCCACGGCGCGCGGATGGTGGTGCTCGGGCACCCCGACGCCGGAACCCTCGACACTCTGGCAACGACCTCGCGGGCTGGCACCGTCACCGAACACACCCCGTGCCCGGTCATCGTGTGGCGGGGGCAGCCGGGACAGCGTCCCGACCGGCGGCCCGTGCTCCTCGGCGTCGACCACGCCACCGACAGCGCCGAAGCCGCGTTCAGGGCATTCGAATACGCCGACCTGTTCGCCGCCCCATTGATCGCCGTACACGCGCACTCCACCGTCCATCCCACGGCGCACACTTCTGGCCCGCATGCCGGGCAGGACACCCTCGACGACATCCTGTCCGCCGCACGGCAGGCGTTCCCGGACGTGGCAATCACCGCGACCGTCGTGTCCGGCCCACCACGGCAGGCGCTGCTCGAACGCGCCGCCGACGCGCAACTTGTGGTCATCGGCACCCACGGGCACCGACCGCCAGGACCTGTCGTCGGTGACTCGGTGAGCTCGTCTCTGTTCCGCCACGCTCCGTGCCCGACCATGATCTGCCCACCGCGACCGGCAGCGGACGAACCCGGCTTCCAGCCGTACCGGTCGACCGCGCACATCACGGTGCCCGCCTCGACGACCGGCACCACGATCCCCGACCTCACCACCCGCGCCCTCACCGGCGACGATTGTGACTCGGTCGTGCGATTGCACGAGCAACTCTCGGCCGAGGACGCCCACCTCCGCTTCTTCGCTCCGCGCCCGAAACAGCTCGGCGACTTCGCCGACCGGCTCTGCCGGCAGGACTACACACACCTCGCGCTCGGCGCCTTCGAAGGCCACGACCTGGTCGGCGTCGCCAATTACGTCGTCACCGACACCACCCCTGGGAACATCAGCGCCGAGATGGCACTCGCCGTCACCGGTCACGAACAACGGCACGGTATCGGCACACAACTGGTGCGGGAATTGGGAACGGCCGCCTACTTCCACGGGGTGGCACACCTGACCGCCGAAATCCTCGCGGAGAACACGCTCATGCTCGCCGTCATCACCGAACAGGGCTGGGCCGACGCCCTGCACCACGACGGGGCGACGGTGCACTTCGACCTCGAACTGGTCTCCCACCGGGAACTGCACCCGCAGCTCCCCACGATTCCCCAGGACGGAAGCGCAGGTCGAGCCATTGGAAAGGGCTGACGTTCTCCTCCGACGACACCGCACCGACCACGAACCGCACGAATCCGTACCCATCTCAGCGGGGTCGGTCCGTGCGATCTGCTGTTGGTCTTCACGCCAGCCCGACCACGCCGCGCCGCACATCGTCAGGCCTGAGGATGCCGCTCCAGCGCCGGATTTGCGCCGAGGCGCCCGATGTCCTCGCGCTTCACGGAGAGATGCAGGCCCACACCTCTCACCTGTCCCACGGCCGCCACTAGAGGCTCGACTAGCGTCACAGGGCATCCGACACGGGGCTCCGGCGCTCCTCGGCCTCGTCCGAATCCAACGTCCTCCGACACCCATCCTGAACTGGTCGATCAGGGGATGTCCCCTCCGGATAATCCGGGCAACTGGAATTCGTCCGCGCGGGTTCGTGCTCAGCGGGAATCGCCCGGAGGACGGATCAGAGTCGTGCGGTGTCCGGTGATCCGCCCGACGTCGAGGACGAGGTAGCAGTCGCCGGGCCCGAGCTGCCACGGTGCGGCGGTGGTGTCGTCGAAACCGACCACTCCCGCGTCGCCCGACACGAGGCGGACCCGCCCCACCGTCAGTACGGTCCACCCCGCCCGGGTGGACGGGTCGATGGCTCCGGCCTCGAACCCCACGACCGTGCCATCGAAGCGGTCAAACCAGGGATTGTCGCCGGTCGGGATGATGATCTTCCCGTCGGAGACGGCGAAGGTGAGCGGCCGCACCGCGGGCAACGCGTCCTCGGTGTAGATCAGCCGGCCGGTGGGGACCGACCGCAGCAACGACATGCTGGCAGCTGTGGTCAGCGGTCCGTCCGAGCCCACGGTGACGTTCCGGTGGGGCCTCTGATCCATGAGGGGCGTCTTCTTCGTCTCGGAGTGTTACGACACCACCAGCATCGGTCCGCCGGTGGCGGCGGAAACAGAGGCCAAAGTCTCATCCATCCGTGCCTCTCGTCACCGGATGCCCCACGGCGTGCGATACCGATTGACCTGTGCCTTCGGGTGCATCCCCGTACCCTGGACCAAGGACAGCGTTGACACACGGAAGTGGGGGTCCTCGCATGATCACCGTGTTTCTCGTCGACGACCACGAGGTCGTGCGCCGGGGCATCGCCGAACTGCTGAGCACCGCCCCGGACCTGACCGTAATCGGTGACGCCGGAACCTGTGCACAGGCCCTGGCCCGAATCCCCGCGCTGCGACCCGACGTCGCCGTCCTCGACATCCGATTACCCGACGGCAACGGCATCGAGCTGTGCCGCGAGCTACGCTCCCACCTGCCCGATCTTCGGTGTCTGATGCTGACCTCGTACGGCGACGAGCAGGCGATGCTCGACGCCATCCTCGCCGGCGCCAACGGCTACGCACTCAAGGACATCCGCGGAACCGAACTGACCGACGCCGTCCGCGACATCGGTTCGGGAAAATCCCTACTCGACACCCGGGCCGCTGCCGCCCTGATGGAGCAGCTGCGGGCCGCACCCAGCGCCGAGGAAAATGCCGTCGCCGGCCTCAGCCCGCAGGAACGCATCCTCCTCGAACTCCTCGGCGAAGGCCTGACCAACCGGCAGATCGCCGCACGAATGTTCCTCGCCGAAAAGACCATCAAGAACTACGTCTCGCGACTGTTGACCAAACTCGGGATCGAACGCCGAACCCAGGCGGCTGTCCTCGCCGCCAAACTTCCTCCGCACCGGCCTCCGCGTCGCCCATGAAAGCCCTACCCGAACGCCGACCGTGCGCCTGAGTCCGTCCCCCGTGCCGCCGGTAGCCCACCACGTGCGCGAGCAGTGGAATGTCCTGGCGGCCGTGCACGGGACCATGGCACCGCCCACCTGCCCCACCCGGTCCGGGCCGCTGCCGAAGCTCGGGAGTGGGCGATCTCCTCCCCACTCTCCGGTGACGGAAGTCCCTCCCGTGCGGGTCTTTCGCGTTGACCTGTGACCCTATTTTCCGTGCACGCTCGGATCGACACTGGCGGAAGGGCGACAATTCGGGAGGCACGGGATGACCGGCAGCGTGGTCTCGCTTCGGTGGTGGCGGTTGGGGCCGTGGAGTGCGAACCCGCTCATGCGGCGCAGCGACCGGATCGAATCCGCGGTCGTCCTGGTGATCATCGTCGTCGTGTTGATGCTGGTCCCCGTCGCCGGTGCGGTCGGCACGGCGACCTACACCCGTCTGACCGATCAGGCGCACCTGGCCGCCGACCGCGGGCGGCAAGTGTCGGCGGTACTGCTCGACGATCCTCGTCCACAGATGGGCGATACCGCGGTCGGCGCCCCGACAGGCCGCGACCAGGTCCATGCCCGATGGGTGGTGGACGGAGCCGAGCACACCGGCCTGATCGACACCGGTGTCGGTGCCCGAGCGGGGCAGACGGTCATGGTGTGGGTCAATGACCAGGGCAACTATATGGATGCTCCGAACACCGGCACCGAAAACGCCCTCGACGCCGTCGGTGCGGCGCTCGCGTTCCTGGTGTTGGGCACCGGTGGGGGCGGTCTGCTGTTGATCGGATTTCATTGCCTGATGGCGAAGCGCCGGGCAGCGGGGTGGGCCCGGGAATGGCGGAGCATCGGACGATCTCCGGGTGCATCGGCGGGCCGCTAGGCTTGAAACCGGCACACGAACACCGACCAAACCCTCACCAGCACAAGGTAGATCGTCTCCCAGGTACAGAAGCGGATCCATGAGCATTACCGACCCCGTCGGAGAAACGCGGATCGTGGTCGGTGTCGACGGCTCCGAGCCGTCGATCGAGGCATTGCTAAGCATACCGGGAGGGCATAGGTGAAACGGTGTGATGCAAGCCGCCCGCGGCATCAGCGCAGCAAGATCGTGTCGACCAGCACGTAGGCGGCGACGGCGAAGACGAGATAGGCGAACCACCGCTGCAGCCGGTCGGTGTCGACCTTGGTGCCGAAATGACCGGCGATCAGGGACCCGGCGATCGCGGTGCCCGCGAACGCGGCGGTGATCGCCCAGTCGATGCTCACCCCGGTGAGGTGCGAGATCAGACCGGCCGCCGAGTTCGCGACGATGATGATCAGCGAGGTGCCGACCGCGACCGACATGTCCAGACCGAGCATCAGCACCAGGGCGGGGATGATCAAGAATCCGCCGCCGACACCGAACAGGCCGGTCAGGAAGCCCACCGCGACTCCGGCTGGGATGGATCGGGGGGCGCAGCGGCGCCAGTCGATCCCCGAGTCCCCGACCTCGCAGGCCGTGCCGGTGTCGCCTCGGTCCATCAACATCCGGATCCCGGCGACGACCATGACGGCGGCGAAACCGATCAGGACCACCGATTGCGGCAGCAGGCGCCCGATTGCGCTGCCGGCGAAGGTGGCGGGAATGCCGCAGGCGGCGAAGACGCCGGCCATGCGCCAGTTCACCTGGTGCTCGCGAATTTTCGGGACGGCTCCGGCGAGGGAGGCGACACCGATCACGAGCAGGGAGATCGGAATGGCCTGTTCGAGGTCGAGGCCGAGGCCGAAGACCAGCGCGGGGACGGCCAGGATCGACCCTCCGCCGCCGAGGAGTCCAAGCAGGACGCCGATGATCGCCCCGAGCGCGAGTGCGACGGCTGTGTCCACATTCCTCCTTCCGCGGCCAACCCGGGGGGCGCGGGGCAGGGTCTCGTTACCGGTCGCCGATGTCCCGGGAGAGGGAATCGATGGCGGCCTGCAACGCCGTGGTGGCATCGTCGGCGATCGCTCCGAGCCCGGGTTGGTCGGCGACCTGGACCATCACCTGTGGGTTCATCGCGTCGATCAGCACCGTGCCCGGATCGGCGGGGTCGGCGCGCACGACGACGTTGCACGGCAGGAGCAGCCCGATCTGCCGGTCGACGGTGACCGCGCGGTGCGCGAGCGGCGGATTGCAGGCACCGAGGATCAGGTAGTCCTCCATGTCTTCACCGAGTTTCGCCTTCAGGGTGGCCTTCATGTCGATCTCGGTGAGGACCCCGAAACCCTGCTCGGCCAGGGCGTTTCGGGTGCGGTCCACCGCATCGGCGAACGAGGTGTGCAGGGTGGTCGACAGTGCGAGTGTCATGAGCGTGTTCTTCCCTTCCGTCGTGCAATCGGTGGCGGTGCGTCGGCTATCGCCCCGTTGGGACGGGACACGGCGCCGCCAGCCGCGGTACGCCCAGGCGTGCGAGCAGCAGACCCGCCGGGCACCATCCGACCACGCCGAACAGCAGCAGGTTGGCGGCGACGAAGCCGGTGAGCAGCAGCCACCACGACGAGAACGCCAGTGTCAGTGCGATGCTCGCGAGGACCATGCCTCCGGCCAGCAGCGGGACCACCCGCTCGATCGTCCAGTTGCGGGCGTGGAGGGTGTCGGTCATGGTCGACTTTCCTGTCGGTGGATTGGAGCCTTAGGCGAGAGCGAGGAACAGTTTCTCGAGTTCGGCCTCGGTCATCGGCTCCTTGCCTTCCTCGGTGTCGCCGGTGAGGCATTCCCGCAGGCCGGTGGCGACGATCTTGAACCCGGCTTTGTCCAGGGCGCGGGACACCGCGGCGAGTTGGGTGACGACGTCCTTGCAGTCGCGTCCCTGCTCGATCATCGAGATCACCCCGGCGAGCTGCCCGTGGGCGCGGCGGAGCCGGTTGAGTACCAATGCGATGCTGTCTTCGTCGCCGACCATGATGGTTCCTTTCCTGAGACCTGATACCAGGATACCCCTGGGGGTACCCTCGGTGAGGTGGGTGCATTGTGTAATGCCCCACCCCCACCTCACCTCACCTCACAAACGGACACGGTCCCGGCGCTCAGTGGGAGAAGTTGATTTTCGGCAGGATTCTGCGCAGCCAGGCCGGTGACCACCAGGCGGCGTGCCCGGTCAGCCGGAGCAGCACCGGCAGCAGGATCAGCCGGATCAGCACGGCGTCGAGGAGGACTGCGACGCCGAGGATGATGCCCATCTCTTTCGGGGGTAGCGGGTCGGCGAGGGCGAAGGTGAAGAACACCGCGACCATCACCGCGGCGGCGGCGAAGATCACCCGCCCCGAATGGGCGAGACCGTCGACGTGCGCGACCTGGGGATCCCCCGAGCGCTCGGGGTTCCGGCTTCCCTGAGCTGCCGGCTCGGGCACGGGCTCCTCGGTGACCACGCGCCGGCATCGGCGGGGTGCGCCGTCACCGGGGTGGTTGCCTGACCGCTCGATCCGCGGGCGCGGAATTGCAGGCGCCGAGGACGGCATTTGCGTCCCGTCCTCTCGCCGAGCTTCGCCGTCGCGCCGGCCTCCATGGCGATCTCGGTGAGCGCGCCGAATCCCCGATCCGTCAACGGCTCCTGGGTCTCGTCGACGGCATCCTCACCTGCGCGGTGACCGGAGGTCAGGGCGGCGAGGGTGCCCCGACCGGGCGGGCGGGTGGTGCGGTCAGCGGCCGAAGAGTGTGCCAAAGAATCCGGATTTCGCCGGGGGAGCGGAATTGTCCTGGCAGGTGCACTGCTGGGATTCGGGCACGGCCTTCATGACGCCGTCGACGTGCGCACCGCAGCCTCCCCACGTGGTCTTTCCGCAGCCAGGGCACGTAACTGGATAACACATGGTGGGGTCCTCCTCGGGTACCGCTGATCGTAACGACGCAAACTATACCCCTAGGGGTATCCCCACGCCGGGGAGTGTGCGGATGACCACAGCCGTCCTTGCCGGTTTCTTCCCCTCGGCTTCCACGGGCAGTTGACCGACACGTGATCCGGGTTGCGGCGGTTTCGCAGGGGATCCGCGGTGGCGCACAGTGCCTCAGGACGGCCGGTCGTCTGGTGGGCGTTCGGCGGGAAACGGCTCGGGTGGCATCAGTGTGCAGATCGGCAGGTTGAGAGTCGGCGTGGCCGCCCGGTTGTGGTGACAGCCGTCCCCTCCGAAGGCGTTCTCGCCGAATATCGAAGCACCCGGTCAGGTTGGGGGCTGTGATCTGGTCATGGATTCCGGCGGTGGTGTGCCTGGGAGGTCACCCACGCTATTTCCTGGCGTCCGCGTGCCACGGTGGCCGACCCTCGCCTGGAGGCGCGGCGCACCGTTTCCGGCGGGCTCGGGGTGGCATGAGCAGACAGCCGGACATCCGGGGTGGGCGGGGTGGACCGCACCGGCTGCGACCGGGTCGAGGGCGCGCGATGCGCGCTCCCGCGGTGCCGACGGAGAGGGGTGACGAACGGGGCAGCGCCGTGATTCCAGCTATCTTCCGGGCGGATTGTTCTCGTGGCCAGGTTCCTGATCGGCGTGGAACTCGTTGAACGCGGCGAAGGCTCGGGGTCCGTACACGGTGGCGGGCCCACCGTTCATCAGAATCGCGACGCCGATCGCCTCCGCCGCCTCCTCTGGTGTGCTGCCGCGCTCAGCGGCGCCGCGCGCGTGTGCAGCAATGCAGCCATCGCATTGCTTGCTCACGGCGATCGCCAAGGCGATCAGTTCCTTGGTCTTCGCGTCCAATGCTCCGGGTGCCAGGGCGGCTTCGTGCAGTTGCCCGTAGCCGGCGTAGACCTGCGGGATCGTTTGGCGCAGTGCTCGGGCAGGTCCCCGAAGTTCCTGTTGGACGGCCTTGCCGTAGTCCATGCTCTACCTCCGGTAATCGGTGGTCGCGTTCGGTATCGATCTCAGTCCGGCACGGGACGGGAACCCCCGCGCTACCGGGGCGGTGCAATCGGCGTAGGCGAATTAACCGTCGTCGTCTCGCCCCTCCTCCAGTGGGGAACCGGGCCATTGCTCCTGCCAGGGTGGCAGGGGACCATGGACCGCGCCAGGGCCTTTGGTCCCCGGGGGAGACTCCTTCGACCGACGCCCACCGTTCGTGGGAATCGGATCGCCGCTCAGGAGAGTCCGGCTGGCCATGCCGTTGCAACGCGGTTCAGCCGTGGGGTTGTGCTGCCATCGGGTCTGCTCGCAGCAGAGTTCGGCGACGTATCGGCATGGGCGGCACTTCACGTCACCGACCGGGTCGGCGTGCGCGATGGCCCGCGAGTGACTGCTATGCCTGCCCCGCCGCGGCATGTCGCTGTGCGAGCGTGGCGTGTACTGCGGCCATGTCGAGTGCCTTGATCTGGGAGATCAACTCCTCGAGGGCGGCGGGCGGGAGGGCTCCGGGTTGTGAGTACGCGAGCACCCCGTCGCGGAATGCCATGATCGTCGGGATCGAGCGGATGCCCGCGGCCGAAGCGATCTGCTGCTCGGCTTCGGTATCGACCTTGGCGTGCACGACGTCGGGGTGTCTGCGGGACGACTGTTCGAAGGTGGGTGCGAAGGCCCGGCACGGGCCGCACCACGACGCCCAGAAATCGACGAGCACGATGGCGTTGTCGGCGATCGTGGATGCGAAGTCCGTGCGGGTGAGGTTCTTGGTGGTCATGAGGATTCCTTTCCGTGGGGGTGTTTATCGAGGGAGCGTCAGGCCGACACCTGCTGTGCGGCCCAGGCGTTGTAGCCGCCGACGAGATCGCTGACCCGCTCGATACCGCGGGCGCGTAACAGCGACGCGGCGACGCTCGAACGCCATCCACCGGCACAGTGCACCACGATCGGCTTGCCGGTCGGCAGCTCCTGGGCGCGGGACCGCAGCTGCGCCAACGGTACCGGGATCGCACCCGGGATGACGCCGAAGTCGCGTTCGCCGGGGTTACGGATGTCGACCAGGGTGATCGCATCGTCGGCGCTCAGCCGGTCGAGTTCGGTGACAGTGGTGCGCGGCGCCGTCTGGACAAGGTCGGCGAGAGCGGTGGGGAGGATGCCGCCGGTGTCGGTGCCCAGGTAGCCGATGACGTTGTCCGAGCCGATCCGGGCCAGGCGCATCGCCGCGTCCTGTTCCTCGCCCGGGTAGGTGATCAGCACGATCGCCTCGCCGACCTCGGCGACCATGCCGCCGGTTTCGGCGAACCGGCCGTCGAAGCCGACGTTGACCGAACCGCGCAGGTGTCCGGCGGCGAAGTCGTCGACGGTGCGGGCATCGAGCACCCGGGTGCCGGCGGCGAGTTCGGCGCGCACCCGGTCAGCGGACAGTTCCGGGATCCGGCGGTGCTGGTCGAGTGCCGGGTGGGTGGACTTGTTCAGGGCCGCGTCCACCGAGAAGTACGCCGGTACCGCGGGCTGGCCGTCGGTGATCAACGCGACGAATGCGGCCTCGCTCATCGGCTGCGCCGACGCGTTGGTGCGCCGTTGTTCACCGATGGTCGAGGTCAGCTCCGCGGACAGATTCTTGCCACAGGAGGAGCCGGCGCCGTGTGCGGGCATCACTCTCACGCCGTCGGGCAGGGCCAGTAGCGTGTCGTGGACCGTGTGGTACATCGCCCGCGCCAGATCCGTGGTGGAGCCGTCGCCGAGGTTGACCAGGTCGGGACGACCGACATCGCCGACGAACAGCGAATCCCCGGTCAGCACCGCGGTCGGGGACCTGTCCGCGGTCTCCCGGACCAGGATGCTGATCGATTCCCAGGTGTGGCCGGGGGTGGAGAGGATCTCGAGGTCGACCCACCCGAGTGAAATGCGTTCGCCGTGCTGCAGGCGGCGGATCGGGTAGTCGGTCTCGGCGGCCTCACCGAAGCCGATCCAGGCGCCGGTGGCCTCGGCCAATTCGAGGTGCCCGGAGACGAAGTCGGCGTGGAAGTGGGTGTTGATCACCCCGTCGATGGTCAGCCCGTGCGTGCGGGCGGCGTCGAGGTACTCGGTGATGTCGCGACGTGGGTCGACCACGACTGCTCGCCCGGTGGATTCGTCACCGATCAGGTACGAGGCGTGGGACAGGCACTCGATGTAGTACTGCTCGAGAATCATCGTGGTCTCCTCCGAAGTTGGCAGGATCTATCTCCTTGCCGATAACACTGCCACATACCCCATGGGGTATTCAAGTACCCCTGGGGGTATATGTGGCATTCGCACGAAGTGCCCCCCGCCGGCATCGGGCAGTGACCACGAGAAGAAATCGATGCCGTGGCCTTACCCCGGGCCGCCATGTCGACGATCATGACGCGGCGGGTAGCCGAAAGAGCAGGCGAAAGACCCCGATCCGAACCTCGTCGCCATCCACCAGTCCGGCGCAATCGACGGGCTGCCGGTTGAGATAAGTTCCGTTGAGAGAGCCGACATCACACAGGATGAATTGTGCACCGTCCCGGCGGATTTCGGCATGCCGACGCGAGACGGTTCCATGGCCGAGGACGATCTCCGACCTGGGATGACTGCCGAGCACGGTGATGTCGCGGTCGACAGCAAGTGATGCACCCTTCGTCTGCCCGGGGCCCCGGGTCACGACCAACTGCGGGGCACCGTCACCCCGATCGCCCGGAAGATGCGTACGCGGCAGGTCGTCGGTCAGATTCATCGTCGCCACCTCGATCAAAATCGGCTTTAATACCCCATGGGGTATATGGATCAACCGAGGTAGGTGCTCGAACATTCCCGTGGCGTCCACCGCATTGCGCACGATCGTGGAACACCGGGACGACCTGGTCACGACCCGCACTCAGACCGTCGACCGGCTCCACGTCGTGCTCACCCACCCGATCCCCGCCGGCGCTCCCCGCGGCCTGAGTGCAGACCGGGTCGTCAGATGCTACGACGGATCCGTCCCGGACCTCGTCGGCAACCCCCCGGCCTCGCCGCGGATCTCGTCGCCGACGTGCGGCAACTGGATCGTCAGATCAACATGGCTGCGAGCGGCATCGAGGCATGGGACCAACAGGCGGCCGGGAATTGCGACACGTCCGCCGACTCACGTCGACACAACACGGCCACTTTCTGGGGAAGACTCGGCACTGCCCGTCCCGGACCCGTATGGTGCCGTCGGCGTAGCGGACGGCCTCGATCACTTGGAGGACACCGTATTCGCGGATCGATTCGGTGAGTTCGGCGAGCATAGCCGGGTCGACGGTGGCGCGGGTGTTGGGTTCGATCTACTGGCCGGGACCCATTTCCTGTCGGCAACCCACGATCACATGTGAGCGGGGCCCCAGCCCAGACCTCCATATCGTCTACAGATCCGATCGGGGGAGACCGCAGGTGGCCTCACCCGGGCCGCAGGACCGCGGCCGACCAGCCGGCGGCGGGCATTAAGCCTCGATCCGTGGAGAGGTGATTTCGGCGGGATTGGTGGTGGTTTCGGTTTCTTCGGGGTGTCGGTGTGTGTGCGTGGTCCGCTGACCGGTGT
>NZ_JBHURF010000061.1:0-20187 GCF_042674125.1 Rhodococcus sp. NPDC056960
GTCCAACAGTCCATCGAACGATTCCAACCACTCCGTGGTCTCATCCGGATCGATATCCGGCAGATACGACGCAACACCCTCACGGATGACGCGAATGGAACCGGCTCGGGCGTGGTCCGCGGAGGTCGTGGTCTGTTCGAGCAAAGGGATACTCCATCGTTGCGGGCGCGGGGTCGGGCGCCGTGGGATCCGCCCGGGGTGAGGGCGGGGACGTGACTACGGCTTCGCCAGCGGCCATCCGGTGATCTGCTTGGGCCGCGGGGGCGCGTACGTGCGCACCTTCGAAGTCGAGAGCCCCAACCCTACAAGAGATTCCGCCAATTTCACAGCCGCACTGACGCCGTCGACCACCGGAACGCCGGTGCGGTCCCGGATCCGGTCGTCGAGGCCGGCCATTCCGCCGCAGCCGAGGCAGATGACCTCCGCCTTGTCCTCGCGCACAGCGGCTTCGGCCTCGTCGACGATCGCCTCGATCGCGGCCTCGGGATCGGATTCCAGCGCGAGGACGGGCAGCCCGCTCGCGCGGACACTCGCGCACTTGGCGTCGAGGCCCGCAAGCCGGAGCCGGTCTTCGATGAGCGGGACGGTACGGTCGAGGGTGGTGACCACGGAGTACTTGTGTCCCAGCATCATTGCGACGCTCGCCGATGCCTCGGTGATGTCGACTACGGGGACGTCGAGCAGTTCCTGCAGGCCTTCCCGGCCGTGTTCGCCGTAGCCGGCCTGGATCACGGCGTCGTAGGGTCCCGGGTACGACCGCACCCGGTCCATCACCGCGATCGCGGCGAGGTAGCTCTCGAAGTTCCCTTCGACGGATTCCGCACCGATCTCCGGTGTGAGCCCGACGATCTCGGTGCCCTGTGCGGCGACGGCCTCGGCCTGCTTGGCGATCGCGTCCGTGATGGACGTGGTGGTGTTGACGTTGACGACGAGAATACGCATCGAAATCTCCTGTCAGTGCTCGCCGTGACCGCTGTCCACGGCGATCGACTCGCCGGACACGTCCACGTACTGCCGGGTGCGGTCGCCGACGACCGCGTAGATGGCCGCCGCCAGGCCCGCCCCGATGAACCAGGAGAAGGGGGCGACGAGATGGAAGGCGGGGACGATCGCGAACAGGGTGCTGACGAAGGCAGCCGGCACGAGAGCGTAGATCGCCCGCAGGTTGAACCCCTTGCGGTAGTAGTAGGTTCCGGTCGGGCTGTCCGAGTAGAGCGCGGGTACGTCGACCTTGGTGCGGCGGATGAACCAGTAGTCGACGAAGATGATGCCGAACAGCGGGCCGAGGACGGCGCCGAGGCCACCGAGGAAGTAGTTGATCACCACCGGGCTGTCGTACAGATTCCAGGGCAGCAGGACCACGCCGATGCAGGCGCTGATGATGCCGGCCTTGCGGAAGCTGATCTTCTCGGGAGCGAGGTTCGACAGGACGTACGACGGTGCGACGAAGTTCGCCATCACGTTGACGGCCATCGTCACGATGACGAGAGCGAGGCAGGCCAGCGACAGGAACAGGGTGCTGGGGATGACCGCGACGATGTCGGTGGGGCTGTCGATGATCGTCCCGTCGATCCGGAACTGGGCGCCGCACAGGATGAATGCGATGACGACGAACGCGAGGACGTTGACGAACAGGCCCCAGAAGTTGCCGCGCACGACGGCCGACTTCGACGGGGAGCGCCGCGAGAAGTCGCAGAAGTTGAGGATCAGGGTGCCGTAGATCGACATCCACAGGGCCGCGCCCGCGAACACCTGCCGCCACATCTCGCCACCGGAGGCCGGCTGATCGGACGCCCAGGCGATGGAGAAGTCGGTGCGGAACAGCATCCACAGGGCGAGGGAGCCGACCGTGACGAGGATCAGCGGGCCCGCGAGGCTCTCGAATTTCCGCACCGCCTCCATCCCGTAGATGAGGACGACGATCTGGATCGCCCAGATTCCGATGAAGCAGATCCATCCGAGGCTGGACAGTCCGAGGATCGAATTCTGGTCGAAGCGGTCGAGCGAGGGCGCGACGGCGACGAGGAAGATCCGGAAGACGATCGACGCCAGGTAGGTCTGGATTCCGAACCAGACGATCGCGATGACCGCGCGGACGATTGCGGGGATCTGGGCGCCGCGGATGCCGAAGCTGATCCGGCTCATCACGGGGAACGGCACGCCCGTCTTCTGTCCCATGAATCCGGCGTACGTCATCGCGGCGCAGACGATGACCGCGCCGATCATGAGCGACAGGATCATGTGGCCGCCGCCGAGCCCGAGCGCGAACAGGCCGATCGCGAACGAGTAGTTGGCGATGTTGTGGACGTCGTTGGTCCACAGTGTGAAGATGCTGTACGAACCCCAGCGACGGCCTGCGGCCTTCGTCGGCGCCAGGTCCGCGTTGTAGAGTTTCGGACTCGTCGTCGTGAGACGACCGGCGGGGGCAGAGTGGTCGACGGTGGTGTGCCGCGAGACTGTGTCGTCTATGAGCATGTGCCTGTCCTTGCGTGGCGACGAACGAACTTCCGTATCACGGAAAGCTTGTTCCATTGGTCTCTTCAAGTGTGAGCCAGGCAACAGTGGCGGTCAATGATTTCCGCAGGATATATCTTGCCGCCGCACCACCCGAGATACGACAAACCCGCTGCCGCACTGGATCTTTCGGATCCAGCGCGACAGCGGGCAGGGTCGGCGCAGCGTCAGGCCAGTCCGCGACTGAGCAGCCTACCGCGGGGCGCCTCGTCGAGGTCGATCCGCTTGCCGGCCAGCCAGGTACTGCGCACCACGCCGGCGAGGGCCCGCCGGTCGTAGGCGGAGACGGGATTCTTGTGCTGCAGGGCGGCCACGTCGACGACGAACGCCTCCTCCGGCGCGAACACCGCGAAATCCGCCGCATACCCCAGCGCGATGTGCCCCTTCGTGTTGAGCCCGACCTGCTCGGCGGGGTTCTCCGCCATCCAGCGGACCACGTCGTTCAGGCTGTGCCCGCGCCGTTTGGCCTCCGACCAGACCGCGGACAGCGACACCTGCAGCGACGCGATGCCGCCCCACGCGACACCGAAGTCGCCGATGTCGAACCGCTTGAGGTCGACCGTGCACGGGGAATGGTCGGTGACGACGCAGTCGATCACACCGTCGGCCAGTCCCTGCCACAGCAGCTCCCGGTTCCCGGCCTCACGGATCGGCGGGCAGCACTTGAATTGTGTTGCTCCCGAGGGTATTTCTTCCGAAACGAACGACAGGTAGTGCGGACACGTCTCCACCGTGAGTTTCACACCGTCCTTGCGGGCGGACGCGATCATCGGCAGCGCATCCGAGCTCGACAGGTGCAGGATGTGCACCCGGCACCCGGTCCATCGGGCCAGCTCGATGACCTCGGCGATGGCGAGATTCTCGGCGCCCCGCGGCCGCGAATCGAGGAAGTCCGCATAGTTCTCACCGCCCGGTGACGTCGCGCGGTCGATCGCGTGCGCGTCCTCCGCGTGCACGATCATCATCGCACCGAAACTCGCGATCTCCTTCAGCGCCAGTTCGAGCTCCGCCGGATCCAACGGCGGGAACTCGTCGACACCGGAGTGCAGCAGGAAACATTTGAACCCGAACACCCCCGCGTCGTGCAAGGCCCGCAGGTCCGGGACGTTGCCCGGCACCGCGCCGCCCCAGAATCCGACGTCGACGTACGCCTGATCGCGCGCGACCCGGCGTTTGACGTCGAGCGCCGCGGCGTCGACGGTCGGCGGGATGCTGTTGAGCGGCATGTCGACGATCGTGGTCACGCCGCCGGCCGCGGCCGCCCGGGTGGCGCTCGCGAACCCCTCCCATTCGGTGCGGCCCGGCTCGTTGACGTGCACGTGCGTGTCGACGAGACCGGGGATCAGCACCTCGTCGTCGCCCAGTTCGACGACGACCTCGGCGTCGAGCTGGGCGCCGAACGGTTCGATGACGACGATCCGGCCGTCCCGCACCCCCACGCAGCGGGCGACCTCCCCCGCCGCGGTGATCACCCGCGGTGCCCGGAACAGCAGGTCGAGCGGCTCAGACATCGTCATCACGACCTGCGCCCGTGCCTGCCACGCCACGCACCGCTGCCGCCACGGCAGGTGCGACCGCTGCGTCGAACACGCTCGGCACGATGTACGTGGCGTTGAGCTCCGACGGCGACACCGAATCGGAGATCGCCCGGGCGGCGGCGATGAGCATGTCGTCGGTGATCTCGACGGCGTGCGCGTCGAGCAGACCCCGGAACACGCCCGGGAACGCGAGGACGTTGTTGATCTGGTTCGGGAAGTCGGACCGGCCGGTCGCGACGACGGCGGCGTACCGCCCGGCCGCGATCGGATCGACCTCGGGCACCGGGTTGGCCAGTGCGAACACGATCGACCGCTCCGCCATCGTCTCGATGTCGTCGCCCGTCAGGATGTCCGGCGCCGAGACACCGATGAACACGTCCGCGCCGGCCAGAGCGTCCTGCAGCGATCCGGACCGCGAATCCGGGTTGGTGTTGTTCGCGATCCACGAGCGGAACGAGTCGGACGTGTCGTCGGGCGAGAGGATTCCGTTCCGTCCGCACGCCACTATGTTCGTCGCACCCTGCGCGACCAGCAGACGGATGATGGCGTGCCCGGCGGCGCCGACACCCGAAACCACGATCTTCACCGTGTCGAGGCTCTTCTCGACCACCCGCAGGGCGTTGGTCAGCGCGGCGAGAACCACGATGGCCGTGCCGTGCTGGTCGTCGTGGAACACCGGGATGTCGAGCATGTCGCGGAGCCGGGCCTCGATCTCGAAGCACCGCGGGGCGGAGATGTCCTCCAGGTTGATTCCCCCGTACACCGGTGCGAGGGCCCGGACGATCTCGACGATCGCGTCCGTGTCCTGAGTGTCCAGGCAGACCGGCCACGCGTCGACGTCCGCGAACTGCTTGAACAGCGCCGCCTTGCCCTCCATCACGGGAATCGACGCGGCGGCCCCGATGTTGCCCAGCCCCAGCACGGCCGAACCGTCGGTGACGACGGCGACGGTGTTGCGTTTGATCGTCAGCCGCCGCACGTCCTCCGGGTTCTCGGCGATCGCGGTGCACACCCGGGCGACACCCGGGGTGTACGCGCGGGACAGGTCGTCGCGGTGCTTGAGCGGAACCTTCGGCACCACTTCGAGTTTGCCGCCGAGATGGAGCAGGAATGTGCGGTCGCTGACCTTGCCCACCACCACCCCGGGCACGTCGGCGATCGCGGACGCGATCTGTTCGGCGTGCTCGACGTCGGACGCGTCGCACGTCACGTCGATGACCATGTGGTCGGGGTGGCTCTCGACCACGTCCAGCGCGGTCATGGCCCCCTTCACGGAGGCGACCGCGCCCGCGAGTGTCGACGTGGTGCCCGCGCCGACCGGGGCCGTGACGCGAACGGTGATGGAGTAACCGGGACTGGGATTGGGCATGACGTGCTTCCTCGGGGTCGTCGAAGGGATAGAGGTTCTAGCGGGGCGCCTGGTCGGCGACGAGCGTCTGATGGGTCTGCGGGAGGGCGTCCCACCACGTGCGGCGCGTCTCCGACAGCGCTGTCGCGTCGAGATCGCCGAACAGCCGCAGCCGGGACAGGCCGCCGTCGGGGTAGACGTCGAGCCGCAGGTGGGTGGCCGCCGCCGTGCCGTCCAGGACGAACCGGTGCCGCGTGTCGGGTTGCACGGCGGTGCGCGGCAGAAGTTCGGTCCATGCGCCCTCGTCGGCGATGTCGGCGGTGCGCGCGTCGGCGGTGCTCAGCCGCACCCAGCCGGGCGCGTTCCCCACGTAGTAGCTGGTGTCGATCTCGACGTGCCGTGGCCGGCCGGCCGCGGCGAGCGAGAACACGGCGAAGTCGTTGCCGCCGCCGCGACGCCGGGAGTTCTCCCAGCCCTCCCCCATGTTCCGGGCCCGGCCGGGAAGGATGATGTTCGCGGGTGAGGCGTAGAACGCGTCGGAGCAGCCGACGAGGCGGCCACCGTTCTCCGCGGCCAGCAGGTCGACCGTCCCGTCCAGGAACCGGGGGTCGGGGACCACCTCACCGTGCACGCGCAACCGCGCGACGCCGCCGTCGGGGTAGATCGACAGCCGCACGTGGGTCCACCGGTGCCGGTCGGCGACGGCGTAGGTGTTCTCGGCGTGCCCCTCGGCGGGGGACTTTTCGACGATGGTCTGCCAATCCGCCTTCATGACCTCTTCGATGGACGGGTAGCCCTCGATTGAGGCCGCCTCGATGGAAATGAAGGGCGGGTAGTTGCCCTTGAAATGTGCTGTGTCCACGACGATCCCGTGGATGATGCCGGCGGCGCCGAGCCGGACGATCGCGTAGTCGTGGCCGTCGTCCCGGCGGCGGCGGGTCTCCCAGCCGTCGTAGACCTTGCCCTTGTGCCCGAAGTCGGACGGGTCGAAGAACGGGGCCTCCGCCTTGATGAGGTTCTCCCGCTGGGCGAACAGTTCGTCGTTGGCCGCGGATACGCTCCCGCCGAGGGCTCGCGAGGCGAGGTCGGGCAGGGCGGTGAAATCGGCAGAAGTCATGATTCTCCTCGTGTGCTGAGTGTTGCGAGTTCGTCAGATGATGCGGCGATCGTGCAGCCGATCCGGCGCAGCAGTTCCGCCGCGTCTCTGATCGAACGATGAAGGTCCGGTTCGAGATCCGCGAGCGCGTAAGCCGCGGAGATACCGGCGCTGTGTAATTGAATGTCGCTGAGCAGATTTCGGCCGCAGACGGCCAGGACGGGGATGCCCGCCGCGCGTGCCTCGGTCGCGACGCCGATCGGGGCCTTGCCGTGGAGGCTCTGCTCGTCGAGTGACCCCTCGCCGGTGACGACGAGGTCCGCGGCGGCGAGCCGCCGGCGGAAGTCGACGAGGCCGAGGACCGTGTCGATGCCGGGCCGGGTGTCCGCCCCCAGCACCGACATCGCGCCGAACGCCGCCCCACCCGCGGCTCCGGCCCCCGCGACCCGGCTGTCGTCGCGGCCCGTCGCGGCGCGCACGACCTGCGCCCACCGCGTCATCGCATCCTCGAGCACGACCAGTTGCTCTGCGGCCGCGCCCTTCTGGCCCGCGTACACGGCGGTGGCGCCGCTCGGGCCGAGCAGCGGATTGTCGACGTCGCACGCGAGCCGGAACCGCGCCGACCGCGCGGCCGGGTGGAGTCCGGTGAGGTCGACCCGGGCCGCGCGGCGCAGGGCCGCCCCGCCCGGGGCGACGTCGTTGCCCTCGGCGTCGAGAACACGCACTCCGAGAGCCTGCAACAAGCCGGCACCGCCGTCGGTTGACGCGCTGCCCCCGAGACCGACGATGATCTCGCGGGCTCCCCCCTCCAGCGCGTGCCTGACGACGGTGCCGAGTCCGAATGTACTGGCACCCAGTGGGTCCGGCGTACCGACGGGCAGCAGGACCAGGCCCACGGCGGACGCCAGTTCCACCACCGCGGTCGAACCGCGCACCGCGTAGGAGGTGGCGACCGGCAGCCCCGTCGGGCCGGTGGTGCCGACCGGGACCGGGGTCCATCCCGCGGCGACGGCCGCCGCGACGGTGCCGTCGCCGCCGTCCGCCACCGGAACCCGGTCGATCACCCAGGCCGGGTCGCCGGCGACGAGTCCGTCGGCGAGGGCGTCCGCGACCTCCGCTGCGGTGAGCGATCCCTTGAACTTGTCGGGTGCGACCAGTACACGTGTCACGGTGTCCCCTAGTCCAACAGCATGAGTGCTGTGGGGGCGTGCTCGCCGATCTCCGCCAGGTCCTCGAACTCGGCGACGTTGTCGAGTTCGGTGCCCATCGCGATGTTGGTGACCCGCTCGAGGAAGACCTCGACCACCACCGGCACCTTGTGCTCACCGGCGAGCTGACGGGCCTTCTCCAGGGCGCCGGCGATCTCGCCCGGCTCGGTGACCCGCAGCGCCTTGCAGCCCAGGCCCTCGGCGACCTTGACGTGGTCGACGCCGTATCCCTTCGGGACCGCGGGCAGCGTCTCGTGCTCGCTGCGCTCCTGGGAATTGATGTTGTCGAAGCCGAGTTGGACGCAGAAGTCCATGTCGAACGCGCGTTGCGCCTGACGGATCAGACCCAGGTACGAGTTGTTCACCACCACGTGGATGTACGGCAGGTTGAACTGCGCGCCCACCGCCAGTTCCTCGATCATGAACTGGAAGTCGTAGTCGCCCGACAGCGCCACCACCGAGGTCTCCGGTTCCGCGGCAACAACTCCGAGAGCGGCGGGGATGGTCCAGCCGAGAGGTCCCGCCTGCCCGCAGTTGATCCAGTTGCGGTCCTTGTACACGTGCAGGAACTGGCCGCCGGCGATCTGGGACAGCCCGATCGTGCTCACGTACCGGGTGTCGCGCCCGAAGACCCGGTTCATCTCCTCGTACACGCGCTGCGGTTTGACGGGCACGTCGTCGAAGTGGGTCTTGCGCTGCATGGTGCGCTTGCGGGTGAGGCAGTCCTCGACCCAGGTGCTGCGGTCCGCCAGCGTCCCGGCGGCCTTGCGCTCCTTCGCGACGGCGACGAACAGCTCGAGCGCGGCCTTGGCGTCGGAGACGATTCCGTAGTCCGGCGCGAACACGCGACCGATCTGGGTGGGCTCGATGTCGACGTGGACGAACTTGCGGCCCTTCCGGTAGGTGTCGAGGCCACCGGTGTGCCGGTTGGCCCACCGGTTGCCGATGCCGAGGACGAAATCCGACGCCAGCATGGTGGCGTTGCCGTACCGGTGTGCGGTCTGCAGTCCGACCATCCCGGCAGCGAGACGGTGGTCGTCCGGGATGGTGCCCCAGCCCATCAGCGTCGGCACCACCGGAACGTCCAGTAGTTCGGCCAGCTCGACGAGCAGGTCCGCGGCGTCGGCGTTGACGATGCCGCCGCCCGCGACGATCAGCGGGCGTTCGGCGGCACCCAGCATGTCGAGGGCCTTCTCCGCCTGTGCGCGCGACGCGGCCGGCTTATACACGGGCAGGGACTGGTAGGTGTCCGGATCGAACTCGATTTCCGCCAACTGCACGTCGATCGGCAGGTCGATGAGCACCGGGCCCGGCCTGCCGGACCGCATCAGGTGAAATGCCTGCGCGAACGCTCCCGGAACCTGGGCCGGCTCGAGCACGGTCATCGCCATCTTCGTGACCGGGCCTGCGATCGAGGCGATGTCGACTGCCTGGAAGTCCTCCTTGTGCAGGCGCGCGACGGGTGCCTGTCCGGTGATCGCGAGGATCGGGATCGAGTCCGCCATGGCCGAATACAGGCCGGTGATCATGTCGGTGCCGGCCGGGCCGGAGGTGCCGATGCAGATGCCGATGTTGCCGGCCTTGGCGCGGGTGAATCCCTCCGCCATGTGGGAGGCGCCCTCGACGTGGCGGGCGAGGACGTGCTTGATCCCTCCGTGATCACGCATGGCCGAGTAGAACGGGTTGATCGCCGCACCGGGGAGGCCGAACGCCTGGGTGGCGCCTTCGAGTTCCAGGATCTTGACCGCTGCGTCAGCGGCGCGCATACGAGGCATATCACTTCTCCATCGAGGATTACGAGTTGAAACGGGTCACTGGGTGGGGCGGCCGGACAGCCGCTCCACTCCACGCAGCAATCCCGAATGGTCCAGGCCGCCATCACCGTTCGCACGGGCGGAGGCCATCAGCTGGGCGACGACTGCGCCGAGGGGCGTCACCACGCCGGCCTCACGGGCCGCGCTGGTCACGATGCCGAGGTCCTTGTGGTGCAGTTCGATGCGGAACCCGGGTTCGAACGACCGGTCCAGCATCTTCTGCGCCTTCTGGTTCAGGACGGCCGAACCGGCCAGCCCGCCGCCGAGCACCTCCACCGCGGCCGCGGTGTCGACCCCGTAGGCCTCGAGGAAGATGATCGCCTCCGCGAGGAGTTGGATGTTGCCGGCGACGATCAGCTGGTTGGCGGCCTTCACCGTCTGCCCGGAGCCGTTCGGGCCCACGTGGACCACGGTCTTCCCGACGGTGTCGAGGATCGGCCTGGCCGCCTCGAAGTCTTCCGGCGTGCCGCCGACCATGATCGACAGTGCGGCGTTGACCGCACCGGCCTCGCCTCCCGAGACGGGGGCGTCGATCAGCCGGAATCCGCGCTCGGACGCCTGCGCGGCGAGTGCCGTGGTGACGTCGGGACGGATGCTGGAGAAGTCGATGATCAGGGCACCGGCCGGGGCGTGCTCGAAGACTCCGTCCTCACCGGCGAGTACGGCCTGGACGTCGGGCGAGTCGGGGACCATCACGGCCACGACGTCGGCGCCGGCGACCGCCTTGGCGATGGAGTCGGCCGCGGTCCCCCCGGCCTCGACGAGCGCCGCGGTGCGCTCCGGCGAGCGGTTGTACCCGACCACCTGGTGTCCGGCCTTGGCGAGGTGAACGGCCATGGGGCTGCCCATGATTCCGAGTCCGATGAATGCGATAGTGCTCACGAGTGTCCTCGATTCCGTCGAAGTGGTGGTGGGTGTCAGCGGGCGGTGCGGGATGCGCGTTGATCGCGGGGCAGCCAGTCGAAGGTGTCCGGCCGCGTCGCCTTGTACTCGAGACCGACGTATCCGCGGTAGCCGTGTCCGGCGAGCTGCTTCAGGTAGCCGTCGATGTCGAGCGTTCCGGTGCCGGGTTCGCCGCGGCCCGGTGCATCGGCGATCTGCACGTGCCCGATCCGGTCGGCGTACGCGTCGATCGCGGCGCCGACGTCGTCGCCGTTGACCTGGAGGTGGTAGAGGTCCGCGAGGAGCCGGAGCGAATCGACACCGTGCTCGGCCTTGACCCGGTCGATCACGGCGATCGCCTCGGCCGCGGTCTTCAGCGGGTACGCCGGTGTGCCGCTGACCGGTTCGACGAGCACGACGGCACCGATGCGATCCGCCGCCTTGCCTGCCTGTGCGAGGTTCTCGGTGGCCACCTCGTCCTGCGCCTTCGGATCCGCGCCGTCGATACGATTACCATACAGGGCGTTGAATGCCTTGGTACCCAGACGTTCTCCGATTCCGACGGTGATGTCGATGTTGTCGCGGAACGCCGAGACCTGCGCCGGGTCGGACAGCAGTCCGCGATCCCCCGCCGGCATGTTCCCCGCCGCGAAGTTCAAACCGGTGAGCTGCACTCCGGCGTTCTCGATCGCCGCCACGAACGCGTCGACGTCGCTGTCCTGCGGTACGGCGGTGTCGAACGGCCACCAGAATTCGACGGCGTCGAATCCGGCGTCCCGGGCGGCCTGCGGACGCTGCAGGAGCGGCACGTCGGTGAGCAGGATCGAGCAGTTCAGGGTGTAGCCAAAGGTATCCATCGGATGTTCTTTCACTCGCGAGATGTTCAGGAGACTGTGGTGGTGTCGGGGTCGGGCAGACCCCGGTAGCGGCGCCAGCCGCCGTGATCGGTGATCTCGGTGAGTTCACCGGCCTTGCTCTCGAGCAGACCCGGTCGCAGCCCTACCGCCAGAACCGAACGGCCGTCGGCCAGTTCGATGACGGTGAGCTCGAGTTCCTCGGGCTCCTCCGGGAGGAAGTCGGTGCGAATGTCGCCGATCGGGACGTCGTAGAGTTCCCCCTCGATCGAGGCGCCGCCGCTCTCCGCCAGCAGCAGGGCGGGGAATTCGTCACGTACGGAGAAGAATCGGTAGTTCGGTGCGGTCCGGACCGTGCCGAGGAACGTGTGCGCGGATACGTTGTGATGGAGGTTTCCGCCTCGCATCGCTCCACCGTTGCAGAACAATTCAGCCATGTCAGCTCCTTCTTCCGTGGGCAGCGGCCGCCGTGTCCGGCGTGCCTGCCAGTTCGATCGCTACCTGCAGCAGCGCTTCGCGTAGTCGTTTCGTGTTGGCATCGAGCCCCTCCCGCACCAGGTCCTGGGTGACGGGCCACGGGGTGTCGCTGATGACGTCGTGGTCGGTGACCAGGGCGATGCACGTGTAGGACATGCCGAGCTCCCGGGCCAGCGCGGCTTCGGGGTACGGGGTCATGCTGATCAGGTCCCAGCCCTGCGCTGCGTACCAACGTGATTCGGCGCGGGTGGAGAAGCGCGGGCCACGGATCGCGACCATCACCCCGCCGTCGTTGACCACCCAGCCGTTCCGGCGGAGCGTCGACACCACCGCCCGGCGGCCGTGGGCGCAGAACGGGTCCGCGAACGAGATGTGCACGTCGTCGTCGTGGAAGGTGTCGTCGGTGCGGCCCGTGCGGTCGACCAGCTGGTCGGGCACGACAACCGATCCGACACCGATCGCCGGTCGCAGCGAGCCGGACGGGGTGGGAGCCAGAATAGTCCGCACACCCAGGCTGTGCAGCGCCCAGATGTTGGCGCGGGCATTGATTCGGTGCGGCGGGATGTTGCGGTGGCGCCCGGTGCGGGTCAGGTAGGCGAGCCGGCGGCCGCCGGAGGACCCGAGGACGATGCTGTCCGAGGTCGGTCCGTACGGGGTGTCGACGTCGATCTGCTCGGCGTCGTCGAGGAGTCCGTGGTAGCCCCAGGTGCCGAGCAACCCGACGGTGGGCTGGGTGTCAGGCATGGTGCTTCACCGTTCCTTCCGCCGCTGCGTTCGTGGTCAGCACGTCGGGCCTCTCGATCGCCGGCTGGGCCGGTGCGTCGGCGAGGTGTTCGTGCCCCGGGTGCGGGTGGACGGTGACGTCGTCCGGGTCGTCGGGCGTGATCTTCCCGTCGAGGACCGCCTGCATCTTGTCCTTGTCGAGCAGTCCCTCCCACTTCGCGACGACGAAGGTGGCCATGCAGTTGCCGAGCAGGTTCGTGAACACCCGCATCGAATCCATGAGCCGGTCGGCACCGAGCAGCAGCGCGACGGCAGCGACCGGGAATGCGCCGATCGCGGCGGCGGTCGCGGACAGCGCGACGAAGGCAGAGCCCGGCACACCCGCCATTCCCTTGGAGCTGAGGATCAGGATGCCCATGATCGCGATCTGCTCGCCGAAGCTGAGATCGACGCCCACGGCCTGCGCGAGGAACATCATCGCCAGCGACAGGTAGATCGCGGCGCCGTCGAGGTTGAACGAGTAGCCGGTGGGGATCACCAGACCGACGACGGCGCGGTCGCAGCCCGCGTTGTCCAGCTTCTTGATGATGCGGGGCATGACGGCCTCGGAGGATCCCGTACCCAAGGCGAGCATGAACTCCTCGCGGCAGTACTTGATGAACTTCCACGCATTCACGCCGGTGATCAGCTTGACGACGATCGACAGCACGACGATGAAGACGAGGGCCGCTCCGTAACACGCGAGGATGAGTATTCCGAAGGATTTGAGGGAGCCGGCACCGTAGTTGCCGACGGTGAACGCCATCGCGCCGAAGGCACCGATCGGGGCCAGGTACATGATGTAGCCGACGATCCGGAAGATGACGTGCAGCGCCTGGTCGATCACGTCCATCAGGACCGGCGGAGCCGACTCGCTGAACGACGCCAGCGCGACACCGAACAGGATCGAGAACAGCAGCACCTGCAGCAGATTGTTCTGCGCGAACGCATCGAACACGCTGGTCGGGATGATGTGCATGACGAACTCGACGCCGCCGGGCAGGTGCCCGCCCTGCGTCTTCTCGTCGAGGGCGGTGGTGTCCAGCGTTGCCGGGTCGATGTTGAGACCGCTACCCGGGTGGACGAGATTGCCGACCAGGAGGCCGAGGCCGAGCGCGCAGGTCGTCGCGGCGGTGAACCAGAGCAGCGCCTTGCCGCCGATCTTGCCGAGCGCCTTCATGCTGCCGACCTTGGCGATGCCGGTGACGATGACCAGGAAGATCAGTGGGGCGACCACCATTTTGATCAGCTTGATGAAGCCTTCGCCCAGCGGCGCCAGGTGATGGGAAAACTCGGGGAACAGGACGCCGGTGGCGATGCCCAGGGCGATGCCGATGAGCACCTGGACGAAAAGCGATCTGTACCAACGCTGCTTGGGGGGTTTCGCAGCGATTTCGACTTCAGACACGGGGCCCTCCCTTGGGGCTTGGTGTTTTTCCATGATGTGGAAGTTGTATTTCGTATCTCGATATAGTGAACGCCGTCACACCCCGTTTTGTCAACCGATGCGGCGGAGGAATCGTCGCGATCCGCCCAAATCGCGCTATCGTCATCCGGACGGGTTTTTCCGCTTCATGGAAGGTCCCGACGCTCGCGACATCACGACCGGGGAGGCACGACATGGAGCCGACGACGACGAACACGCAGACGCCGGCCGGCGGGGTGCAGTCGGTGGAACGCGCCTTCGAACTGCTGGAACTCATGGCGAGCGCAGGCGGGTCGATCGGCGTCAGCGAACTCGCCGAGTTGGCCGGTCTGCCCCTGCCGACGATCCACCGGCTCATCCGCACCCTCATGAACCGCGGATACGTCCGGCAGCTCCCCACCCGGCGGTACGCGCTCGGTCCGAAACTGATCAGGCTCGGCGAGAGCGCCACCCAGCTGATCGGCGCGTGGTCACGGCCCCACCTGTCCGAGTTGGTGAAGGGCACCGGCGAGACCGCGAACATGGCCGTGCTCGACGGAACGATGGCGGTGTACGTCGCGCAGGTGCCGTCGCAGCACTCCATGCGGATGTTCACCGAGGTCGGCCGACGCGTCTACACCCACTGCACCGGTGTCGGGAAGGCGCTGCTGCTCCAACTGTCCGACGACGCCGTCCGATCCCTGGTGGCCCGCACCGGAATGGCATCCTATACGGAGAATTCCCTCACCGATCCCGATTCGCTGATCGCCGATCTCGAACTGAGCCGGCAACGCGGATACGCCATCGACGAAGGTGAGCAGGAGATCGGCGTCCGCTGCTTCTCGGTGCCCGTCCCCAACGCGCCCACACCCACCGCCATTTCGATCTCCGGGCCCGCGGCGCGCGTCACCCTCGAATCCGCCGACCACATCGTCCCGATGCTGAAACGCGTCGCCAAGGAACTGGGCACCGAGTTCGACAAGAACGCCGCCCTCTGACCCGAGCCTGACTCAGCGGTACGCGGACTCCAGCATCGGTTCGGTGGCGACGACCTTTCCGTCGCCGTCGACGATGGTCAGCGCGGACGGGGTGACGCGATATTGGGTGCCGTTGCCGGTGTTGGTGGCGACGAACCCGGACCCGTTCGGGGTGGGGTCGTCGACGGAGATGGCGGCGCCGTCGCTGATGCGCACGCCCTGGTAGTAGTAGCGTCCGACGCCGGTCTGACATACGACGACCAGCGATTTCGCGGTGCGCCCGATGAACGCGGCCGGGTTGGTGTAATTGCATCGCGCGTCCGAGGGCGGCAGGAAGCCCTGCTCGTCGGTGCCCGACACCTCCCCGACCAACGGCGGCGGCGCCGCTGTCGTCCGCGGGGTCGTCGTTCGCGGGGTAGTCGTCCTCGTCGGGGGCTCGACCGTCGACGGCGGTACGGGTGCCGCCGACTCGATCGACGTCCGCACGGCAGGTGGCTGCACCACGGTGCTCGCTGCGGTCGTCGACGGGTCGTCCGACCTGTTGCGGTCCAGGACCAGCCAGGCGACCACGCCTCCGAGTGCGAGGATCGCCACGACCAGCAGGGTCACCATCACCGGCACGGCGGTGGACCGGGACTTCTGCGGCGCCGGACCGGACGCGTAATAGTTCGACCGCGGCGGTGGCGGGTTGTGCGGCGGCGGCGCGACCGGGCCTCGCGGGACGCTCGTCGGCGGGTACTCCGGTGGCCGGCCCACACTGTCGATCCGGGTCGGCGCGGGTCCGCCCGGTGTTCCCGACAGGGCGGCCCGGGCGGCGGACGCGAGTGCGCCCGCCGTCCGGTACCGCGCGTCACGGCCCTTGGCCAGACCGGTCGCGACGACGCCGTCGAACGCGGCGGGGATGTCGGGGCGGATCGCGCTCGGACGCGGAGCGGGCGCCGCCAGGTGCGCTCGGATCGCGCTGCTGATGCTGTTCGACGGGAACGGGATCGCCCCGGTCAGGCATTCGTGCAGCACACACGCCAGCGAGTAGACGTCGGCCCGGCCGTCCACCGGGGCATTGTCGAACCGCTCCGGCGCCATGTAGGCGTAGGAGCCGACCGCGCTGCCGAGGGTGGTGAGCCGCAGGTCCGAACTCGAGTGGGCGATCCCGAAGTCCACGAGGTACGCGAAATCGTTCGCCGTGACCAGAATGTTCTCGGGCTTCACGTCCCGATGGACCAAACCGTCCGCGTGTGCGGCGTCGAGGGCCGAGGCGATCTGCTCCACGATCACGACCGCGCGCGCCGGGTCCATCGGGCCCTCGGCACGCAGCAGTGAGCGCAGATCGCGGCCGGGGACGAGGCGCATGTCGATGTAGAGGACGCCGTCGATGGCGCCCCAGTCGTGGATCGGGATGACGTGCGGTTCCTGCAATCTCGCGGCGGCGTGCGATTCGCGACGGAACCGCTGCTGGTACGTCTCGTCCTTCGCCAGTTCCACGTCGAGGAGTTTCAGGGCGACGGTGCGCCCCTTGACCGTGTCGAACGCCTCGTAGACCTCGCCCATCCCGCCGCGCCCCAACAGCGCGCGCAGTTGGTACTGCCCGAACTGCGTGCCGATCCGCGACCCTGCCGCCATCTTCCCGTCCCCTCGACGGCCGCGTTCGCGGCACAGACCTCCCGACCGGGCCTGATTCTTCCCCATCGCAGAGGGATCCGACACCGAGGATGGTGCGCCTCGCCATCAACAAAGGTTGACGGATCCCTCCCATCAACATAAGTTGATGACTGTGACTGACGATCCCGACCCGGCCACCGCGTTCGCCGCCGTCGTCGCGCTGCGACGGCAGGCCGATCAACTCGAGCGCGACGCCGTCACCCACGCACTCGCCGCCGGCTGGACCTGGGCGGACATCGGTCAGGCGCTCGGCGTCTCGGGTCAGGCGGCGCACAAACGCCTCGGCCCGGGACGGTCGGGCGGCACGAAGACGAGAGGCGCACGATGAGAGTCACCCGGGCATGGCGCGACATGCGCACGATGAAGACCTTGTTCGCCGAAACCGAGGCGGAGGGCGACCGGCTGGGCGACCGCGAACCTGGCCTCGAACACCTCCTCCTCGGGTCGTTCGCACTGCCCGACGGCACGGCCGGACGAGTGTTCGAGCAACTCGGCTCGAGCCGGGACGCCCTGCGCGAGGCCATCGTTCGCGTGCACGGCGACGCGCTCACGGCAGTGGGCTTGGGCGACCCCGGCGCGGCGACCAGTGCACTGAGCCGCCCCCGGACGGGCCCATTGCGGCTGACCGAACCGGCCCAGGGCGCGTTCCGCAATGCGGTGGCACTCGCGAAATCGGAACGGCGACCGATCGCCGGAGCCGACGTCGTCGCAGCGGTCGCGACCGTCACCCACGGCACCGCGGCGCGAGCGCTGGAATCACTCGGACTTCCGCGATCCGCCGTCGTCGAGGCGGCGCGGGCGGCGTCGGCGGGCTGAGCGGACGCCCCGCCCCGATACGACCCGGCGCGCGGATAGGCTCGTGATGTGGTTCTCGCTAGCTCTACTTCGGTGTCACCGGCTGACGTTCTCGGTTCCATGCGGGACGTCATCGACGGTCCGCTGCCCGACATCGCGGTGCGCTTCTCCAAGTTCCTCGCCGACATCTGGCCGCACACCGCGCTGGTGATCTTCACCCGCGAGTGCACGGGCCGTCCCCGCAAGGTCAGCGGGGACCCGGCGGTCGTCGAGCGCGTCACCATCGCCGAACTGGACACGTTGCGCACCCGGATGACCGAGGGGACTCCCCTCGACGATCAGGCGGTGATCGCCGGTTCGAAGCGGAAGGTGTGGGCGCTGCTGGACCCCACGGGCACCCTGCTCGTCGCCCTCCCGAAGCCGCGGCAACACATTCGGGAGGTCCCGCTGGTGGCCGGCGCGTTCGGTGTCGTCGCCGTGTCGATCCGTCATCAGGTGGCGCAGGCCAGCCCGGCGTACCTGGCGGAGTCGCGAGCGGCGTCGAGCGAACGGGCCCGGACCATCGTGGAATTGACGGACCTCCACGCGGCGACGCTCGAATCGATCCTGTCGACGCTCCGGTCCAACGACCTCGACGACCGGCGGTCGCGGATCACGGCGAGCGAGACGGCGTCCGCGGCGCTGGTGACCCTGCGCTCCGCGGGCGAGTCCGACCGCATCCTCACCGAAGAGGCCGTCACCACCGCATTCGCCCGGCTGCAGGGCGAACTCCGGCCGCTGCTTCAGCATCGTCCTGTCCGGGTCGACTACGTCGATCCCCCGGTCGACGGTCGCGCGCTGCCCGGCGAGGTGGCCCACGCCGCGAGAGCCGTCGTGCGCAGCGCCGTCCTCGCGTTCGCGGCGCAGACCGCCCTCGAACGGATCCGCATCGCGTGGGATTGCGACGGCGCGAACCTCCTCGTCGAGGTACGCGACGACGGCGACGGCGGTCTCGACACCGACGCGCTCGTGCGTCAACTCTCAGGCCGGGTGCACACGCTCGGTGGCCGCATCGACGTCGAGTCCGTCGACGGGTGGGGGTCCCGGGTCGCGGTCGCGATCCCGCTCGACCTGCCGGCCGCGCGACCCGACGAGCAGCAACTCGGCGACCTCAACCCTCGCGAGTTGGAGGTGCTGGGACATCTGGCGACGGGTAAGCGGAACAAGGCGATCGCCGACAGCCTCGGCATCAGCGAGAGCACCGTCAAGTTCCACGTCGCGGGTGTGCTGAAGAAGCTCGGTGTGGCGTCCCGCGGCGAGGCGGGGGCGATTGCACTCGAGGCCGGCATCCGCGCGGACGCCACCGGCAGGCACTGACCCCCAGGTGAGTGGCAAAGTGTGCGGGAGCACGCTTTGCCACTCACGTCAGGTGATGCGGTCGGGGTGGGTGTAGAGGTTCATGGTGGTGCCGCGGAGGAAGCCGATGAGGGTCAGTCCGGTGTCGTGGGCGAGGTCGATCGCCAGCGAGGAGGGGGCGGAGACGGCGGCGAGGATGGGGATGCCGGCCATCACCGCTTTCTGCGCCAACTCGAACGACGCCCGCCCGGAGACGAGCAGGACGGTGCCGCGCAGCGGGATGCGGCCCTGTTCGACGGCCCACCCGATGAGTTTGTCGACGGCGTTGTGCCGGCCGACGTCCTCCTTGATGGTGAGCAGTTCCCCGGTGCGGGTGAACAGGCCCGCCGCGTGCAACCCGCCGGTGGTGTCGAACACCTTCTGCGCCGCCCGCAACCGGTCCGGCAGTTCCGCGATCGTCGCGGCCGGCACCCGCACCGTGTCCGCGGCCGGCGAATACCGGGTGCGTTGCCGGATCGCATCCAACGACGCCTTCCCGCACACCCCGCAGGAGGAGGTGGTGTAGAAGTTGCGCTCAATGCCGGTGTCGGGCAGGAACACCCCCGCCGCCAGATCCACATCCAGGACGTTGTAGGTGTTCACCCCGTGCTCGTCGACGCTGTTGCAGTACCGGATCGACGCGATGTCGCCGCGGTCGGCGATGATGCCCTCGGTCAGCAGGAACCCCTGCGCCAATTCCACATCCGAGCCCGGGGTGCGCATCGTCACCGCCAACGGGGTCCCGTTCACCCGGATCTCCAGGGGTTCCTCCACCACCACGGTGTCCGGGCGGGTGGTGTGCCGGGTGTCGGTGATCCGGGTGACCGGGGTCCGGGTCGTGACCCGCCCCATCAGGGCCGCCGTTTTTCGAGGCGGATGCGGATGGCCTTCGACACCGGGGTGTTCGACTTGGTCGCGACGTGATCGAGCGGGATCAGCGGGTTCGTCTCCGGATAGTAGGCGGCCGCATTCCCCTGCGGTGTCGGGTACGGCACCAGCCGGAAATCCTCGGCGCGCCGTTCCTCCACGGTGCCGTCCGGGAGGGTCCATTCGGAGATCAGGTCGACCCGGTCCCCCGCCGTATACCCGAACGCGGTGATGTCGAGTTCGTTGATGAACAGGACGCGGCGGCCGCCCTTGACGCCGCGGTAGCGGTCGTCGAGACCGTAGATGGTGGTGTTGTACTGATCGTGGCTGCGCATGGTCTGCAAAATCAGTTTCCCGGCCGGCACGGGAACCCACGACAGGTCGTTGACGACGAAGTTCGCCTTCCCGGTCCCGGTGTCGAAGCGGCGCTCGTCGCGGGGTGGGTGCGGCAACCCGAACCCGTCCGGGGCCCGGACCTTGGTGTTGAAGTCCTCGAAGCCGGGGATCACCCGGGCGATGGAGTCCCGGATCCGGTCGTAATCGACCGAGAACTGCGCCCAGGGCACCGCATGGTCCGGCCCGAACAACGCCTGCCCGATCCCGCAGACGATGGCGAC
>NZ_JBHURF010000062.1:0-18523 GCF_042674125.1 Rhodococcus sp. NPDC056960
AATCTCGACCGACAGATCGAACCGATATCCCGCCGCCTCCGCAATGGCACCCCGCAACCCACCCGAGTCGACCCTTCTCGTCTGCAACGAAAACGGGGCATCCTCCGCAGGGAGAACCCGCTGAAACGGCACCCCGTCATCCTCGCCGAACACCGTCCGCAAACTCTCGTGCCGAGCCACCACATCCCCGACCCCCGCGGCCACCGCTCCGGTGTCCAGGGCACCGGTCAACCGCACCGCCACCGGAATGTTGTACGTCGCCGACGGCCCCTCCAACCGGAACAGGAACCACAACCGCGCCTGCGCAAACGACAACGGCACCCGAGCGGGCCGCGCACGCGGGAGCAATGGCACCCTCGCCACCGCCGCCTCGCGTAGTCGAGGTGCCAACTCCGCGACCGACGGGGATTCGAACACCACCCGGATCGGAACCTCCACCCCCAGCGCGATGCGGATCAATCCCACCAACCGCGTCGCGGACAGAGAATGGCCACCCAGGTCGAAGAAACTGTCGTCGATCCCCACCCGCGGAAGACCGAGCACGTCACCGTAGAGCGACGCCAGCGTCTCCTCCGCTGGTGAGCGAGGGGCCCGAAACACGCCGCCATTGAACTCCGGCGCCGGCAACGCCTTCCGATCGAGCTTGCCGTTCACGGTCAACGGCAACCGATCCAGCACCACCACCGCCGCGGGCACCATGAATTCGGGCAGTCGGCCGGCCACGAAGTGGCGAACCTCGGACGACAGTCTGCTTGCACCGGGGTCGTTGACGTACGCGCTCATGTCACCGAGCGGACCGTTCGGCAGGTAGACGTCAGACACCGCGACCGACGCCTGCGCATCATGCGGCCGAGTCGTGACGTCGGTGAAGATCACGTCCAGCAGGCCCGGTGTCGGCGACCAGGTCACCGACACCGCGAATCCGAGGTCGTCACCGATGTCGTGACAATCCTGCGGCAACATCGCGTCAGTCCGCCAGTCCGCGTCACGCAGGATGGGGACGTGATCGCGGTCGCCGGCAACGTCGAGAGCGCGTGTGGCATCGACATCAGGCGCCAGCCCCGCGTGCGGCACGCCGATCACCCGCACACTGTCCGGACGCCGGCCCGTCAGGAACGTCCGCAGTGCGGTGGGATCGCCGAATCGCTGCCACGACATCGATGGCACATCAGCCAGCGACCGGACTTTCACGGGATTCTTGCGCAGCACGACTTGGTACCTGTAACAACTCAATTCGTTGACTGCCCGGAGGCGCTCGAGTTGAATGTCGACGGCACCGATGTCGGGGAGCAGCGACGGCAACGCGGTGAAGAACTCCGGCGCGAGCAGCAATTCCTTCTCGGCCGCAATTCCCCGGCGCACCCGGTCGCGTATCACCATGGCAGTCGTGTCGGCATCTGCACGGGCGATCTGTACGCCGGTCGCGAATTCCCGGAGCAACGCAAGATTCCGCACGTCACCGAGAAACAGCACGCCCCCGGGGCGCAGCAATTGGAGTGCTGCGCCGATCACATCGATCAGGTACCCCGCGTTCGGGAAGTACTGCACGACCGAGTTCAGCACCACGGTGTCGACGACGCCGTGCGGAACACCCCCGAGGTCGTCGGCGGCCTGGACCCGCAGGTGCACCCGATCGACCCATGGGTCCTTCCGATCCGCCAACCGCGATCGCAGAGCGTCGATCGTAGGAGCGGAAAAATCCGTGGCCCAATATTCCTCACAGATCGGCGCCAATTGCGACAGCACCAATCCTGTCCCGACTCCGATCTCCAGCACCCGAGCCGGGCCGAGCTCGAGAATCCGTGCCACGGCCGCCGCGCGCCATTCCCGCATGTGCTCGAGGGGAATGGGTTTCCCGGTGTAGCTGCTGTTCCACCCCCCGAAATCCTCCCCGAACGCTGTCGGGTTCAGCTGCTCACCGGCATGGGACGCGTCCCTGGAGTACAGGTCGTCGTAAACCCGCCGCCACTGCGAAACCAGCTCGGACTCCCGTGCCCCGTCACGCTCGAGCGGAACACCCCTGTCCAGCACCACATACCCCACCAGCTGCGTATCGGTTCCGGCGTCCCCGTCCGAACGTTCGGCGGCCGGGGGTTCGCGGGCGATCACCGCCGCCTGCGCGACCGCAGGATGCGACCTCAATGCCGACTCGACCTCCCCCGGCTCGACCCGGAATCCCCGCACGTTCACCTGCTCGTCCCCGCGTCCGACGAAATCGAGCACGCCTTCGGACGTCCACCGCACCACGTCGCCGGAGCGGTACATCCGCGAACCGGGTTCTCCGAACGGGCAGGCTACGAACCGTTCCGCCGTCAACCCGGGCCTGCCCACATATCCTCGGCCCACCCCGAACCCGGCGACATACAACTCCCCCGCCGCACCTATCGGCACCGGCACCAATCCCGGCCCTAACACGAAAACCCGCACGTTACCGATAGGAGTCCCGATCGGGCTTCGTCCGCCGTCGGCGTCGCCTGAAGTCAACTCCAGATAGCTCACATGCACCGTGGTCTCGGTGATTCCGTACATGTTCACCAGAATCGGAGGGTTCGGACGTTCGCCACGGAACCAGGCGCGCAGCCGGCCCGGGTCCAACGCTTCTCCTCCGAACACCACCATGCGCAGCACCGAATCGGTCCCCGGGGAATCGTCCTCGCGGTGGGCATCTGCGAGCTCGTAGAACGCGGACGGCGTCTGATTGAGGATCGTCACCTGCTCCCGCCGCACCAGCGACCACAACTCGGCGGGCGAGCGCACCACTTCCCAGGGAACGATCACCACCCGTCCGCCGTGCACCAATGCCCCCCACAACTCCCACACCGAGAAGTCGAAGGCTTGCGAATGACACCACGCCCACACATCCCCGGCTCCGAAACCGCACCGCCGATCGGTCCCGGCAAACAACGACACCACGTTGTGGTGACTGATGACGACCCCTTTCGGGGTTCCGGTCGAACCGGACGTATACATGACGTATGCGGTATTGCCCGGTCGCAGCGGGGCGATCCGGTCATCGTCGACGGGGTTGATCACGGCCGACATGCCCTCGGTGTCTGCGCCGTCCAACACGAGACCGGGAATGTCGTTGTCCGGCAGCGATGCCGCGGTCGCGGTATCGGTCAGAATCAGCAGGGGGCCGGCATCGCTGAGAATGAAAGCGGTTCGCGCACTGGGATAGTTCGGATCGATCGGAAGATACCCGCCACCGGCCTTGAGAGTCGCGAGGAGCGCGACGATCAACTCGGCGGAGCGTTGCATCGCGACTGCGACAATGGATTCCGGTCCCACACCGCGCGCGATGAGATACCGCGCCAACCGATTCGCCCGACCATTGACGTCTCGATATGTCCAGTGCCGATCGCCGAGGGTGAGCGCCACCGCGTCGGGCGTCGCGGCGACCCGCTGTTCGACCAGGTCGGCAAGGGTGACCGGGGGAACCGGCACTTCGGTGTCGTTCCAGGTTCGCAGGACCAGTTCGCGTTCGGTGGGTCGGAGGAAGTCGTGTTCCTCTGTCCTGCCCGTTGGATCGGCGACGACCGCACGGACGAAAGCCATCAGCAGATCTGCGTAGAGCCTCACATCCTCGTTGCTGTACAGAGCACCGTTCGCATCGATCTCGATGTGCATGCCGGCGCTGCCCCGACCGCCGTAGTAGATCGAGATCGAGAGGTCGTCCACGGGGCCGAACGACACACCGCGCATGGATGCCGGATTGCCTGCAAAGTCGATCGCATCGAAGAACGGAATGATATTCAGAATCGGACCGAACCGGTTCTCCACGGATCCGGACAATCCTCTGTCTCTTCTGATATCAGACCCCTGGTAACGGGAATGACGCAGGACTGATCGAATCGAGGTGCCCACGCCGTGTGCGGCTGCGGCGAAAAGCGTCCGCGGTGGGATCTCCACCCGGAAGGGCACCGCGTTCGACACCAACCCCGGTGTTCGTCGGGCGGCACCGACCCTGTTGGCAACGGCCAATCGCATCATGAATTCCGACATGCCCGACAGACGATGGAAGAGTCCGGCCACCGCCGCTGCCAGGAAACCCGGCAGCGGGATCCCGATCGTCTCTGCCGCCGTCAGCAATTGGGCGGTCTCGTCCTCCTGCATCGTCAGGCTGTGATGCAAAGTCACGGGAACCGGCGAACTCGGATGCCGCGGTAGTCGAAGTGGGTCAGGCAGGGCGGCGGTGTAGTTTCGCCAGAACTCTTTGTCGCGGGTGAATCGATCGGACCGCCGATAGCGGGCATCTTCGTCGACGATCAACTCCGGTCCGCCGAATCCGGATTCGGGAATCGGTCTTCCCATCTTCAACGCTGTGTAGATTTCGCCGATTCGACTGGCAAGAATGGCGACGCCGAACCCGTCCATGACGATGTGGTGGCACACGGCGCACAGGAAGAATCGCGCGCCGTGAACCTTGATCAAGCCCGCTCGATACAGCGCATCCCGTTCCAGGTCGAAGGGCACGGCGCCGACCTCTGCGATCGACGCTTTCGCCGCCGATTCGGGGTCTGCCTCTTCACTGACGTCGATGAAGAACGGCAACCACGAGTTCGAGTCCCGCACGACCTGCCGGGGGCCGTCGTCGTCCTCGACGAAATTCACCAGTACCGAGCGCGCCTCCTGCGCCACTCGCCGCAGTGCGGCCTCCATCACCGGAGGGTCGATGTCGCCGGAAATGTCGAGATACGCTGCAATATTGTTCGACAGACCAGGCGCTAATTTCTGCGCCAGCCAGAGCGCCTCCTGGGCGGACGAGACCCGTAAGGAGTCCATCGCGACCATGATCTGCCCTCACGAACGGCCGTAGGGAGTGCGCCATGCGGCGACAGCGATCAGTCCCGCCAAGTTTACGCCGCCGCGGTGTCCTCAACTGCCGATTCGTCGCTGCCGCAGCGTCCGAGCGTGCGGATGGTGACCGCGACCGACTCCGAGTTTCCCTAGCGCTGCCCGCGAGCCGCCAACGCGTTGACGAACACGTTCGCGATGTCGGCGGGATCCTTGGCGACGTAGCTCGACCCTCCCGTCACCCGGGAGATCTCGGCGAGCGTGGCCGCGTCGGCGTCGTCGGTGATCCCGATCGTCACGATGATGACCGGCCGCGCCGGATCCATCTCCCGCTGCAGGATGCTCATCAGCTGATCCCTGGTGATGGAGTCCGGGTCCTCATTGGCGCCGTCGGTCAGGATGATCACACTGTTCACAGCGCGCGGATCGTACGTCTCCTGAACTGTCCGGAACGCGGCGAGCGTCGTGTCGTACAGGCCGGTGCCACCGCCGATGAGCCCTTCCACCTTGGTCGCCTGCTGCGCCATCAGCTGACGCTGCGTAACACCGTCGACCACGGTGTCGTAGCGGCGGATCGGGACCATCTCCTTGTAGTCCTGCGGTCCCCCGCCCAGCCCCTGCGAGAACGCCCACAGTCCCGCCGACACGCTGTCCGGGAACATCGCATTGCCGGCGAGGGCCGCGTCGACCGTGAGGTCCATGCGGGACCGGTTGCCTTCGCGCATCTCCATCGAGCCCGAGACGTCGATCGCGACGAGTGTGCGGATGGGAAGTGCCATCAGCGCCCATCCGCCGAGCGCGTCCTGCAGCGCCGATTCGTCCTCGAGCGCGAGCTTGGTGGTCTTGCCGACGCCGCGGCCGTCCGGCAGTGGACTCCCGTCCGGACCGCGGAACCCGTGGTCGGCGAGGACGCCGCGCGCGTCCTCGCCGCTGAGGACACCGGTCACGGCACGGGCCACCTGCGTCGCCCGGTAATGCCGATCGGGGGCGGGGGCGGTGACCACGAGAGGGAAGTTCATGAAGTTGCTGCCGCTCGGCGGCACCGTCGCGACGATCGTGCGCGCGCCGTCACCGTCGGAGAACTCGAGCACGGATTGCTCGGTGGCCACGGCGACCCCGCCGCGGTCGACGACGCCCTGCAGCATGTCCTCGCCGATAGGCTCGTCCGCGGTCCGCGCGCTCTCCTCCTGCGCGAGCGGGACCAGCACGGCCCGCACCGTTCCCGCGGACACGGGATCGGCCTGCCCCTCGGCGAGCGCGGCGTTGATCGGGGCCTGCGCGACACCGGTCACGAGGGGATTTCCCAGCTGGATGTCCTTGATCTGGAGGGCGGCGAGCCACGTCGGCGACGTCGGCGCATCCTCCTCGCGCGACGCCAGGACGACAGGCGAGGACGCGATCGACCCGGTCATCACCTCGATCGGACCGGCCGCGGTGAGTGCCGCCTTGCCGACCCAGGCACCGGAGTCGGGGATCCACAGGTCCGGGGCGTCGGTGCCCTTCCCCAGTCGTCCCGCGATATCGCCGGACGTCGCGGCGCCGACCGTGACGTTCGCACAGCTCAGGTCGGTGTCCTTCGCGCCGCCGAGAATCCGGTCGAGGGCGGGGACGATGCTCGGGTCGGCGGCGAGCGTGTAGTCGGTGATCTGATCACATTCGTCGGCCCAGGAGCGCACCGCCTGGACGACGACGACCACGGAGGCCACCAGCCCGATCACGATGGCGGCGCACACCGCGTAGAAGGCGGGCGAACGACCGGACCGCTCCTGGTGCGCGCTCGAATGACGCCCTCCGGCCATCGCCTGCCTCTCTGACATTTCGGTCGCGACACGACCGAATACGCACCTGGACCCGATACGATCCGGCCCACATCGTAGCGAACGGTGCAGCGTACGAGGCTGCGCCGGCGCCGGGCGTCCGGATCAGGGAAACCTCCAACGCTCGGTGTGCGCGACCTCGAGCCGGCGAGCCACGAGCGCCGCCTGGATCTGCCGCAACCCGGACGGGCGGGTCGGGTCGCAGCCCGTCAGCTGCGCCACCCGTTTGAGTCGGTAGTCCACCGTGTTGGTGTGCAGATGCATCTTCTTCGCGGTGCGTTGCCGGTTGAGGTCGTGCCCGATGTGTACCTCGAGAGTTTCGATCAGTTCGGGTGAGCCCTGAAGCGGTTCGAGGAGCCGCGCCAGGTGGGTCCGTCCGGGCCCGGGACGGGTGAGCTGGTATTCGAGTGCCAGATCGTCCATCTCGTAGAGGCCCGGCGCCAGTGCGAGTTGATCGGCCAGATCGAGGAGTTCGTGGACCTGCTCCGCCGCCGCCGGGATCGCAGCGGTGTGCACCCGGGTCGCGGTGGCGGTGAGAGGAACTCCGGCCGCCGCGCCGATGCGGTCGAGCAGCGAGATCATCCACGCCCGCTCGGGCGCGCCCGGGAGCAACAGCGTTCCGCCGTCCGGGCTCAGCGAACACAGGGCCGCCCCACCCGAGGCGTCCGCCAGTTCGATCTGCAACCGCCGCAGCTTCTGCCGGGCGACGACGGTCTTCCGCCGGTGGGTCACCGCCTCCGTGGGATGCGCGGGTATCGACAGTCCGAGCACGACGTACTCGTCGGCCAGTTCCACTCCCGCGTGCCGGGCCGCGGTCGCCGCCTTCCGCCCGCTGAGCAGCGCGGTGACGAGGTTGACCGCGGCGCCGTCACGTTCACTGTTGACGGCCTCGAGTTCCTCCACGTAGCTGGTGGTGGCGGCGACCGTCACGCATTCGAGCAGGCTGAACATCACCTTCTGGATGGCCAGCAGTTCGGGGAGGTCCTCGGTCCGGGCATTCGACGCCACGAGGTCGCCGGCCTCCCGGATGCCTTCGTGGAGGATCCGGAGCACGAGTGTCAGCGGGAATCCGTCGCGCGCCCAGCGCGCGGAACTGTTGCGCACCTCCGCGAGGTCCGCGTCCGTCGGGCTGATGCCCTCGTCGAGCATCTGGATGCCGAGGCCGAGGCAGACCACGGTGAAATCCATGACGTCGCTCTGCAATTGTTCGCCGGGAAGCGAACCGCACGGGGTCACGTTGTCGGCGAAGTGGCGGACGAGCTTCTGAGCCACCGTCACGGTGTCGCGGAGCGGGGCGGACGCGGGCCTGCCGTCGACGAGGATCTGCGAGCCCGCCCCCGAACTGTGATTCGTCATAGTTCTCATCGCTCCCGTGTGTGGATGACACCGAACTCTCGCGCCATCGACATCACGTACACATAACGAGGGTTCGCTTCTGTCACCGTTGTATCACGACGACGCTCTGTCCAGGGCGGATACGGCGATCGACGGGAAGGCCGTTCCGGTGGGGTCGTGCGCCCGGTCAGTTCTCCTCGGCGACCCGGACGACGAGCTTGCCGAAATTGCTGCCCCGGAGCAGGCCGATGAACGCCGCCGGCGCATTCTCGATCCCGTCGACGATGTCCTCGCGGTAGGCGAAGCGCCCCTCCCCGATCCACTCGGACACGTCGCGCTGGAAGTCGGCGTACATCTCGGAGACGAACTCGTGCTGGATGAATCCGCGGATCGTGAGGCTCTTGACGAGCACCCGGCTGAAGAATCCGGGCAGCCGATCCGGGCCCTCGGGTGCCCCGGTGTCGTTGTACTGTGCGATGAGGCCGCACACGGGAACGCGCGCGTACAGGTTGAGCAGCGGCAGCACCGCCGCCGCCACCGCGCCGCCGACGTTCTCGAAGTACACGTCGATGCCGTCGGGGCACGCCGCGCGCAGTTCCTCGGCGAAGTTCGCGGACCGGTGGTCGACGGCGGCGTCGAATCCGAGTTCGTCCAGCAGGTAGGTGCACTTCTCGGGGCCACCCGCGATCCCGACGGCCCGGGCACCCTTCCGTTTCGCGATCTGTCCCACGGCCGAACCGACCGGACCGCTGGCCGCCGCGACGACGACCGTCTCGCCCGCCTTCGGTTGCCCGATCTTCAGCAGGCCGGAGTAGGCGGTGAATCCGGGCATGCCGAGGACCCCGACCGCGGTCGACAACGGCGCGGCGGCAGGGTCGAGTCTGCGGAGCTGGTTGCCGTCGACCACCGCATGCGACTGCCAGCCCGCGTACGCGAGAACGTAGTCACCGGTGGCGAAATCCGGGTGCCGCGAGTCGACGACCTGCCCGACGGTCCCACCGACCATGACCTCGCCGATCTCGACCGGGTCGGCGTAGGACTCGGCGTCACTCATCCGGCCGCGCATGTAGGGGTCGAGAGACAGGTAGATGACGCGGATCAAAACCTGGCCCTCGCCGGGCTCGGGCAGGTTGACGGCCTCCAACCGGAAGTTGTCGGCGGTCGGCGCACCGTCCGGCCGCGACGCGAGGACGATCCGGGTGCTCTGAACGATGCTCTCCACACTCACTGTGCGCCTGCCAATCCGTGTCGGGCCGGTATCTTTAGCCACCCTACCGACGTCAGAACAGTTGCTTCTTCTGCACCTTGCCCATCGCGTTACGCGGAAGCGTCTCGACCACGCGGATCTCGCGGGGGCGCTTGTGCACCGACAGTTCGGTGGCCACGTGCTCGATCAGCTCGGTCTCCGAGACGTTCTCCCCCACGACGAACGCCACGAGCCGCTGGCCGAGGTCCGGGTCGGGGACGCCGACCACGGCCGCTTCCCGCACGCTCGGGTGACCGAGCAGCGACGTCTCCACCTCCCCCGCCCCGACCCGGAATCCGCCCGACTTGATGAGGTCCGTGGATTCGCGGCCGACGATGCGGTGGAATCCCTGCGGGTCGATGACGGCCACGTCGCCGGTCTTGAAGAAGCCGTCGTCCGTAAAGGACTCGGCGGTCGCGTCGGGCCTGCCGAGGTAGCCGTCGAAGAGCATCGGCCCCCGCACCTGCAGCCCGCCGATCGACTCGCCGTCGTGCGGAACGTCCCGTCCGGCCTCGTCGCGCAGCCGGGTCTCGACACCGCGGACCGGCACACCGACCCACCCCGGGCGACGCTCGCCGTCGGCCCGGGTGCTGAGCGTGAGCATCGTCTCGCTCATGCCGTATCGCTCGACGAGTGCCAGCCCGGTCAGCTCCTGCACCTTCTCGAACACCGGGACGGGCAGCGGGGCGCTGCCCGACACCAGCAGTCGCGCACCCGACAGCGCCCGCGCCGATTCGGGATCACCGGCGATGCGACTCCACACCGTGGGGACACCGAAGTACATCGTTCCCCGCGCCGCGGCATAGGCCGCCGGGGTGGGTTTGACCGTGTGGACGAGCCTGCTGCCGATCCGCAACGGTCCCAGCACACCGAGGATGAGCCCGTGGATGTGGAACAGCGGAAGTCCTTGCACCAGAGTGTCGTTACCGGTCCACTGCCAGGCGTCCACGAGGGCGTCGAGGCCGGCGGCGATGGCCTTCCTGCTGATCAGGACCCCCTTGGGCGGTCCCGTGGTGCCGGAGGTGTAGAGCACGAACGCGATGCTCGACTCGGGCGGTTCGGGGTAGCTGTGCCACGACCGGGCGTGGACGCGGACCGGAACGACCGGCAGCCCCGCCGGATCCGGCGGCGCCTCGCCCAGCCACGCCTGCGCACCCGAATCGCGCAGGATGTGTTCGAGTTCGGCCGGACCGGAATCGGGCGGCACCGGCACCGCGGTCACACCCGCGATGAGGCATCCCACGACCGCGAGGACGGTGGTGACGGTGGGGGTGGCGAGAATCGCCACCCGATCCGCGCGTGCCACCCGCTCGGCCACGGACGTCGCCGCACCGAGCACGTCGCCGCGCGACAGGGTGGCGTCGCCGATCCGGATGGCGTCGGGAATGTCGTCGCCCCGGGCGATGGCCAGAGGATTCAGTGATCGCAGCAGCACATCGCATAGCCTCTCACAGAGCGCGGACGCGGCCCTCGAGGTCTCCCGGCGGCGGACTGACGGTGGCCAGTGCCGCCCCCAGCAGGGCCCCGGTCAGAACCGCCAGCCCGTGCGCGTCGTCGATCGTCACCAGCAGGACGCCGGCGAGCACGATGCCGCCGCTCGCGGCGAGGGCGCGCCTTTCCTGGGACTGCATCACGACCAGACCGGCGAGGGACGCGGCCAGCGCGAGGGTGGCACCCGAATTGCCTGCCCCCGGCGACGGAAACAGAAAGGCGGTGAACAAGCCGAAGATGATCTGGCTCGCCACGAACAGCAGAACGGCGCGGATGCCGCCCCAGACCCGGACCGCGAGCGGCGCCACCCAGGCGAGCACGAGCAGGTTCACCACCGTGCCGGCGAGTCCGCCGTCCTGCACCGCCACCGACGTGACGATCCGCCACCACTGGTGGTCCCGGATCTGGGTGGGGTCCCGTTCGAGGGCGTCGAGGACGGCGGGCAGCACGATCTGCAGTAGCGACGGCACGGCGATCAGCAGCCACAACACCACCGCGGTGCGCGGCGGACGACTGAGCCGGACCTCTCCGATCCGGGTCGATGCGAGCAGCGTGGCGAGCACGAGAACGACGGTGAAGAGGACCGCACTGGTCCATCCGTCGCCCGAAGTCGTCACCGCGAAACCTTACAACGGCGATCCCCCACCGGAACCGATCGGCGTTCAGTCCCGCGTGACCACCGAACGGAGGAAGAAGCGCAGGTTCGAGGGACGCTCGGCCAGTCGCCGCATGAAGTACGCGTACCACTGGCTGCCGTACGGCACGTACACCCGAACCTGCTTGTCCTCGTTGGCGAGCCGACGTTGCTCGAGGTCGCGGATCCCGAACAGCATCTGGTGTTCGTACGCGTCCGCGGCGCGGCCCGTGCGCTCGACCAGGGGGGCGACCGCGTCGATCACGGCGGGATCGTGTGAGGCCACCATCGGGTAACCGGCCCCGTCCATGAGGATCTCGAGGCACCGCAGGTACGACGCGTCGACGGCGGCGCGGTCCTTGAATGCGACCGATTCGGGTTCCCGGTACGCCCCCTTGCACAACCGGACCCTCGAACCGGCGCCGGCGAGGGTGCGGCAGTCGTTCTCGGTGCGGCGCAGATAGGACTGCACGACGGCACCGAGCCACGGGAATTCGGTGCGGAGGTCCCGCACGATCGCGAGTGTCGAATCGGTGGTTTTGTGGTCCTCGGCGTCCACGGTGACCCACACGCCCGCTGCGTCCGCGGCGGCGCAGATCGTGCGCGCGTTGTCGGTGGCGATCCGGCGGCCGTCGCCGGCCAGCGACTGCCCCAGCGCCGACAGCTTCATCGACACCTCGAGCCGGCGAACAGCCGATTTCCCTTCCGCCGCTTCGGGGAGGGCACCGAGGTCGGCGACGAGCGCCAGGTACTCGTCCACGGTCGTCTGCGCGCCCGCCGCGTCCCGGGTGTCCTCCCCGAGGAAGTCGATGGACACCGACCGGCCCGAGTCGAGGATCTCCCGGACCGACACCAGCGCCGTGTCCCTGCTGTCCCCGGCGACGAAACGGTCGACCAGTCGCCGGGTGACGGGGGCGCCGGTGACCGCACGCTTGACGCGGGACGACCGGGCGGCCGCGAGGATCGCCGGGCGCAGCGGATTCGCCAGGACGGTGGGCGCTTTCATTGCGACCCCATGTGCGGATAGCGGTAGTCGGTGGCGGGGACGAACGTCTCCTTGATGGTGCGGGCCGACACCCACCGCAGCAGGTTGAGCTTGGACCCGGCCTTGTCGTTGGTGCCCGACGCACGGGCGCCGCCGAACGGCTGCTGCCCGACGACGGCACCGGTGGGCTTGTCGTTGACGTAGAAGTTTCCGGCGGTGTACCGGAGCGCCGACGTGGCCTGTTCGACGGCCCGGCGGTCGTCGGCGATCACCGCACCGGTCAGCGCGTACGGCGCCGCCGAGTCGACGCGGGCGAGCACGTCGGCGAACGCGTTCGGGGCGGCGTCGTCGTAGACGTGCACCGTGAGGATCGGACCGAAGTACTCGGTGGTCATCGCCTCGTCGGTGGGGTCGTCGGCCAGCAGGACGGTGGGCCGGACGAAGTACCCGACGCTGTCGTCGTATTTGCCGCCGACGGCGATCTCGAGGCCTGCGGTGCCGCGGGCGCGTTCGATGGCCGCGACGTTCTTGTCGTACGCGCGCCGGTCGATGAGCGCACCGCCGAAGTTCTCCAGATCGGACACGTCGCCGTAGGTGAGGGCGTCGACTTCCGCGGTGAACGTGTCGCGCATCCTCCGCCACAACGACTTCGGGACGTATGCGCGGGAGGCGGCCGAACATTTCTGCCCCTGGTACTCGAACGCACCGCGGATCAGCGCCGTCCGCAGCACGTCCTCGTCGGCCGAGGCGTGCGCGACCACGAAGTCCTTGCCGCCGGTCTCCCCCACCAGCCGCGGGTAGCCGGCGTACTTCCCGATGTTCGCGCCCACCTCGCTCCACAGGTGCTGGAACGTGCGGGTCGACCCCGTGAAGTGGATACCGGCGAGGCGCGGATCGTTCAGGAGGACCTCCGACACCACCTGCCCGCTACCGGTGAGCAGGTTGATCACACCGGGAGGCAGTCCCGCGGCCTCGAGCAGCTTCATCGTCCAGTACGCGGCAACGGTCTGCGTCGACGACGGCTTCCAGATCACCGTGTTCCCCATCAGCGCCGGCGCGGTCGGCAGATTGCCGGCGATCGCGCTGAAGTTGAACGGGGTGATCGCGTAGACGAAGCCCTCGAGCGGCCGGTATTCCAGCCGGTTCCACACGCCGGGCGAGGAGATCGGCTGCTCGGCGAGGATCTGACGTGCGAAGTGAACGTTGAAGCGCCAGAAGTCGATCAGCTCGCACGGCGCGTCGATCTCCGCCTGCTGGACCGATTTCGACTGGCCGAGCATCGTCGCCGCGGCGAGCGTTTCGCGCCAGGGCCCCGACAGCAGGTCGGCGGCGCGCAGGATCACCGCGGCCCGGTCGTCGAACGAGAGCGCCCGCCAGTGCGGTGCCGCCGCCGACGCGGCCTCGACCGCCGCCGATGCGTCGTCGTGGGTGGCGCTGCGCAGCGTGCCGAGCACGGCGGAGTGCCGGTGGGGCTGGACGACGTCGACGCGGTCGCCGTTGCCGTGCCGGTGTTTCCCTCCGATCACGTGCGGGATGTCGACCGGATTGGTGCCGATGTCGGCGAGTGCGGACTGCACTCGGGAACGTTCGGGACTGCCCGGCGCGTACGTGTGGACCGGCTCGTTGGTGGGCACCGGAACCTGGGTGATGGCGTCCATTGCTGCCTGCCTCCTGCCCTCAGATCGTGAGGAACTGTGACCGGGAACCGCAGGTGTGGACGGGGACACCCGTCCGGACGGAACCCTCGAGCCCAGGTTAGCGCTGCCCGGGGGTCCCCATCCGGTTTTGACGCGCCGGCGGGATGGCTACCATCGGCCACATGCCCGAACGGAATCGTGTGTCACCCCGATCCGACATCGTCGCGATTCCACTCCGCGGCCGGTTCATGGGCAACCGGGGCTGCCTGCACCGCGGGCACACCGTCGTGCGCAACCATGCAGGCAGACGGTGGATCATCTGCGTCACCGACTACCCCGCCCGCACGGTGGCGCAGTGGAGCGAGGGGCACTACACGGTGCTGTTCTTCCACGACGAGGCGGTGGCGCTCGCGGCGGGGCACCGACCGTGCGCCCTCTGCAGGCGCGCGCGGTACAACGACTTTCGCGCCGCCTGGCAGAGGGCCGACGGCGGCGGACTGCCGAGCGCGGACGAGATGGACGCCCGGTTGCACGCGGAACGACTCGACGGCTCCCGTCGGCGCACCCACGAGGCCGCGTGGTCGTCGTTGCCGTACGGCACGTTCACCCTGGTCGACGGCGAACCCACTGTCGTGCTGGACGAGACCGTCGTCCCGTGGTCGGAAGACGGATACGGGACACCGTCGGCGCGTCCGTCCGGGACGGCCACCGTTCTGACGCCGCCGTCCACCGTCGCCGTGCTCGCGGCCGGCTACTCGCCGGACATCGCGTAGTCCGCTGCTACACGTCGCGGGCGTTCGAGACGAGTTGGTGGACGTCCTGGTCGGTGGCGCCGAGGCCGAAGCTGATGATCCGCTCGGGGTGGATGCGGATGGTCGGGCCGCCGAGTCCGTTCGACTGGGCGGCCTCGGCGCCGAGAGCCTCGGCGCGCCCGCGTATTTCGACGCACCGGACCCGCCACGGGTCGACGGACGGCACGTCGTCGACGACGAATGCCACCTTCCCGTTGTCGGCGACGTTGCGGAATTTCCGGCTCGCCGCCATGTTGTAGCCCTGGATGTCGATCGTGGACGTGTCGGGGTTGTAGTGGAAGCCGACGGGACTGACCTGCAAGGTTCCGCTCGGTTGCATCGTGGCGAGCCTGCCGATGCGCTGTGAGGCCAGGTAGTCGAGTTCCTGCTCGGTAAAGGACATGAGGTGAGGGTAGAACCTGAACTGCGCTCGAGGTCAAGGGTCGGGCACTCTTCTCAGCCGAGATCGTCGAGTGCGTGCCGGGCCGCCTCGACCCGCCGCTCCGCCGCCTCCAGTTCGCGTTCTCCCCGGTGCACCGCCTCCGCCGCGGCCTTCTCCGCGTTCCGGGTGAACTGCCGCTCCTGCTCCGCGTGGTCGAGTTCGGCGCGCAGTTCCTCGATCCTGTGGTCGATCTCGGTCAGCGTGGATCGGGCCTGCGCGAGTTCGGTGTTCGCGTCGTCCAGCGCGCCGCGGGCCTCGTCGGCCCCGGACGTGGCGTCGGCCAGTTCCGCCTCGGCCGCAGCGCGTTCAGCCTCGAGATCACGCTTCTGCGATTTCTTCGGTTTGTCGGCCGGTGGTGTGGGGGCGGGTTCGGACTTCGGCTGCTTCTTCGCGGGTTTGCCCCGGACGACGGCGAGTCCGGCCGGACCGAACCCGCTGTAGGTCGCCGCGGTCACCACCCGGCCGCGTCGCACCTGGTCGGCGGTCTCGGCGTCGGCGAGGGCGGCGTGCAGCGTCTGGCCGACGTCGCGCAGGGCGTCCTCCCCGACGGTCCGGTCGCGCTCCGCGGCGAGTTCACCGGCTTTGCGCGCCAACGCGCGGACCACCTGCTGCCGTTGCGTCGTCAGCCGCCGCAGGTCCGGCCCGGACAGGTGCCGTTGCGCGTCGCGGAGTGCCTCGCCGAGGGCGAGGAGGGCATCGACCTCGTCGGGCAGCTCACGGGCGAGCAGGTTGACGAGCCAGCCCACGACCGTCGGCTTCCGCAGCTTCCCGATCTCGGTGGCCAGCGCACGGTCCTTGTTCTCCCGTGCCGCCGCCACCCGCGCGGTGCGGGCCTCCACGAACTCACCGGGGTCGAGGCCGTACAGCTCGTCGGCGACGTCGTCGAGGGTCACCGCACAATCCTGACACCGCGGCTACCCGCGCCGGGCCGACTCCGCTCAGACCAGTCGTTCGGCCGCGGCCGCGATCCGTTCGTCGCTGGCCGTGAGCGCGATGCGCACGTGAGTGCCGCCTCCGGGGCCGTAGAACTCCCCCGGTGCCACGAGGATGCCACGGTCGGCGAACCAGTCGACGGTGTCCCGGCAGGCTTCGCCGCGGGTGGCCCACAGGTACAGCCCGGCCTCGGAGTTGTCGACGGTGAACCCGGCGCCCCGGACCGCGGCGAGAAGGATCTCGCGGCGGCGACGGTACCGCTCGTGTTGCTCGTTCTCGTGGTCGTCGTCACGGAGCGCAGCGGTCATCGCCGACTGGATCGGCAACGGCACCATCATGCCCGCGTGCTTGCGGACCTCGAGAAGTTCGGCCACCAACGCCGGGTCACCTGTGACGAATCCCGCACGGTAGCTCGCGAGATTGGATGTCTTGGACAGCGAGTGCACCGCGAGGAGGCCGGTGAGGTCGCCGTCGTTCACCCGCTCGTCGAGGATGGACAGCGCCTCGCCCTCCCAGGTCAACCCCAGGTAGCACTCGTCGGACGCCACGATGGCGCCCCGGGTGCGCGCCCAGTCGACGACCTTGCGCAGATGCTCGAGGCCGAGCACCTTGCCGGTGGGGTTGGACGGCGAGTTCACGAAGATCAGCGACGCGCTCTCGGGCCCGAGCCGGTTGAGTCCGTCGGCGCGCAGCACCCTCGCCCCGGCGAGGAGCGCACCCACTTCGTACGTGGGGTACGCCAGCTCCGGAATGACGACGAGGTCCTCGGCGCCGAGACCCAGCAGGCGCGGCAGCCAGGCGATGAGCTCCTTCGTGCCGATCGCGGGGAGCACCGCCGCCGGATCGATTCCGGTGATCCCGAAGCGGCGGCGCAGGGCCTCGACCGCCGCGTCACGGAGTTCGTCCGTGCCGTGCGTCGTCGGGTATCCGGGCGCCGCGGCGACCGCGGTCAGCGCCTCCTGAATGATCGGGGCGACAGGATCGACCGGGGTCCCCACCGACAGGTTGACGATGCCGCCCGGGTGTGCGAAGGCTTTCGCCTTCGCCGACTCGAGTGAGTCCCACGGGAAGTCGGGAAGAGCTTTGGCTACCGAGATACGAGGCACATCTAGTCCTCGCCCATGGGAGGCAGAGCCTTGACGAAGGGCGGGTCGTAGTCGACCTTGCCCAGCTTGGCCGCGCCGCCGGGGGAACCGAGGTCGTCGAAGAAGTCGACGTTCGCGGCGATGTAGCCGTTCCACTGTTCCGGGACGTCGTCTTCGTAGAAGATGGCTTCGACGGGGCAGACGGGTTCACAGGCGCCGCAGTCCACGCATTCATCGGGATGGATGTAGAGCATCCGCCCGCCCTCGTAGATGCAGTCGACAGGGCATTCCTCGATACACGCCTTGTCCAACACATCCACGCACGGTTCAGCAATCGTGTAGGGCACTGCCGCTCTTCCTGCCTTTCTGACACGAGTTAGCACGAGGTACGGGCCGCTTGTACCCCGCGGAAGACCCTATTATCGCCTGCCCGGTCGACCTCTCCGCGGTGAGGGTTACCTGACCACGCGCATCGCTGCGGGAAGCGCTACCCGGGACGCGATCCACTTCTCGCCCTGTTTCGCGGCTCTCGCCAGCGCGCCCCGTTCGCCGAGATACCCGGCCACGACACCGATCACCGGGATGTTCCCGAGCAGCGCGAACGTCGGGCCCGGTTGCGGACGCGCGTCGAGTTCGTTGCCGAGTGCGCGCACCGTGCGGGCAGTGCGCCACAGGACATCGATCAGCGGGAACGGGCGCCGCACCGGCTCCTCGTCCCCGGCGCCGGCGAGCACGGCCCGCGCGTCCGTCTCCCGAGCGCAGAGCACGGACGCCAGCAGATCCACCTGATCGGACCGTTTCGTCACCCCATGCTCCCGGGCCACGGCGACGAGCACGACGGCCTGGTTCGCGAAGCCCAGCACGTCCTGGATCGGAAGCCGGTTGAGGAGCACACCGAACATGCCCGGGAACGCGACTGCGAGCGTGTTGACGGCACCGATCCGCGTTACCCACCACCGCGCCCGCTCCTCGTCGCCCGCCTCGTCCCACGACGCCGTCCCGGGAACCTGGATGGTGTCGAGGATCCAGGCGATGCCGTCGAGCAGCGCCTCCACGGCGCCTCGCTCCTCCGCTGTCGGGCCGAACGTCCGAGCCTTGATGCCGAACGGATCCGTCAGGGCGAGATCGAGAACCGGGTTGATGCCCCGCGCCGCACGATCCAGGATGGTGACGACCGTGTGGTCGCCGAGGCGATCCGTCTCGCTCATGCGGCCGGCGACCTTCCCTCGCGTCGTGCGTGGGTGGTGGTGCGTTCGCGGGCGGGTCGGCCGATGCCCTCGGCGATGGCCCGCAACTCGGCGACGGTCTTCTCCGATCCGTGCTCGGATCCCGC
>NZ_JBHURF010000063.1:0-9110 GCF_042674125.1 Rhodococcus sp. NPDC056960
TCCAGGAAGCCTGCGGCTCACCGCCGACCATCACGAGAGCCAGCACGAGGACCGTCACCCGCCGGGGTGCCTGTCCGCTCCGCGGACGACCCACGCGGAAGCGCTCCGCGCCGCGAAAAACGGTGTGCCGCAACATACTTCGCGTGCTCGAAACCGGAGGTGCGCGAGTTTCATTGCAGCACTTAATTTTTCATGACAGGTGAAAGATGTTGACAAACAATGCTTTTCGCGAAAAGTGTTGTACGGTAATGCTTTTAGGGTCAATGTCCGATTTATACCGATATGTCCGAATTGCCTTGCGCTCATTAGGTTTACCTAACCCTGTTCGTGGGGGCGTGGCGGCGTAGCCGCTCGGTCGGCCGGTGACGCTCGGCCGGGAGGTGACGACAAAAGGTGACGCTTAGCGATTCCAAGCGTCACCGAGTGCGGTCGGAAACGTGCAGGTCAGACGATTTGGTAACAGTGGGGGTGACGCTTGCGAATTTGATCGTCACCGAGCAAAACCTATTCTGAGCTGCGGAAATAAAGAAAAGGTGACGATAGTGACGCTTAGAGTCCAAAAATCTATCTACGCGTGTGAGGGGGTGACGGGGATAGCGGGTACGTGGGTGCGTGTACGTAGAGAGAGAGAAACCGGCTTTTTTGTCGTCACCATCGTCACCAACTCGAATAAGTGCAGGTCAATGCATGTTTTTGAGGTGACGCTTAGATTTCTACCTGTCACCGGGGTTTGTGGGATAGTGCGCTGACCTGCACTTACGTGGGTGACGATGAGGTGACGATGACCGTCACCGCCGAGCGTCACCGCCGAGCGTCACCGCCGAGCGTCACCGCCGAGCGTCACCGCCGAGCGTCACCGCTCCCCCGGCTCTGTCCTCGGCAGACCGGCCGAGGGGGCCGACCTCGGGGCGTGTGGCGCTCGTGCAGCTCGGCAGACCGGCCGAGGGGGCCGACCTCGGGGCGTGTGGCGCTCGTGCAGCTCGGCGACCAGGGCGACGGGGCCGAGAGTGACCTCGGGGCGTGTGCGGGGCGTTGTGGGGTCACACAAGGGGGCCGAGGTGAAACGGCAGGTCGGGTAGTCGCCGGCGCCGGGTCGAAACTGTGGGGAAGCACAATCGGCGTGCCCCTCGGCCCTTCGCTCTGTGCAGATTGCTCCGCAGATTTTGAGTGGTCTCTGGTGAAGGTTGTTCCGAGGTTGCCGGGATGCGCGGTGGGCGCGGTGGTGCTGGGTCGGTGGTGGGTGTCGGTGGTGGGTGTCGGTGAGTCCGGTAGGTGGTTTTTCATCGGCAAGGCTGTGGGATCGGCGGAGCGCAGCGGAGAGGATTCCACAGTCGCGGCAGCCCGACGTTTCCGGCGTTGTCGCAGAGGTGGCGCGGCTCGGCGTAGTGGTGGGGGTGCCCGTCGTGTGCCGGGTCTTTCCCGCGGTACGAGAGACGCCCCCGACGCCACGTGTGCGGCATCGGGGGCGTTCGGGTGTCCTGGGCCGTTTCAGGCTGGGACGGCTACGTGGGGGTTCGTGACGGGCAGTGATTCGACACGGTGAGTGCGCGGGCCGAGGTGGTGCCCGGCAGCGTCGACGTGGGCAATGCAGACGGTGAGCCGGGGGCCGGTCTCGCCCTGCCCGGTGTCGTCTGTCTGCACGACGACGTTTGAGGCGGCGTCTCGGCACCCCTGGGCCTCGCACTGTGGGGGGCGTGGCTTCATGTTGGCAATGAGGTCACCACGGACGGGCACCCCGTCGCGGCGCAGCAAGTCGGCTGCGGCCGGGAAGTGCTCGGAGCACGCGTGCACCGTGCGGCGCTTGCCCGAGGTCTGTGAGATAACGACGGTGACGGGCCGACCGCATCCCTGGGCCTGGCAGATGGTCGGTCGTGCGGAGGCCGGTCGCTGTGGCGCTGCGGGTCGGCGGGGACGCTGCGGGGCCGGGGTGCGGGGCGGCTGGTTTCGCAGTATCTCGGCGGGTTTGGGCGCGCCCAGTAGTGCAAGGGTCTGTTCGGCAATGTCGAGGTAGGTCGGTCCTTCCAGCGCTTTCCGCTCGGCCGCTTGGCTGTCCTTGTGGCGTTTCAGTGCCTTGCGTATCTCGTGCTCGGACCATCCCAACTCGCGCAGCTCTTGACGGGCTTCCCTGTTGAACTGGCGTTGCCACTGCTCGTCTGTTTCTGGCGCTACGTCGGCCCGCTGTCTGCGCGGCTTTTGTGCGGCGTATCCATTTGTGGGTTCCGGCAATGGCTGTATTGGATTACCGGGGCGCGATTTGGGGACTTTCTTCGCGGCCCCGCATGTCTTGCATCGAACGGTGATCCCGCCCCGCGCTTTCGTCGTGAACGCTGTGGAGCACTTATTGCAGGTGAGTGCGATCTCGGGTAGCGACCCGCGCGTCATTCTCTTTTTCTTTGTGCGTGGAGTAGTCATGGTGAGGTCTCTCGGTCGGGGGTGTGCGGTCTCGGCAGTAATCGGGTCGGAAGGTGTGCGCGCTCGGCGAATGTTCGCGCGGCACCTTACTTTCCGGTGTGTATCCCCAGGTTACAGGGGGTGATTCGGAAATGTTGGGGGTGGGCCTCGCGACACGCGGTATGCGTCGATTGCCCGACCTCGGCCGGTAGGCGGCTGTCGGATTCCTGTTGCGATAGCTATTCGATTAGCTGTGTCTAGTCCTATTCGATTAGCTGTAAAACGGTCTGTGAAATGGCGGTAAAAGGTCTATGGAATGGCTGTGAAACCGTCTGTATAACGGTCTATGAAACGAAACGCGGCGATTATCGGCCGACCGAAAAGGGCAGAATATCGGCCCGAGACACCCGCGACGCGCCCCTGACCTCGAATGCTGGCGGAGGGTCGACCGGAGGGTTAGGGTTACCCCGGAATTACACGGACGTAAGACACCGAGACCGAGAGGAGCGGGGACCGATATGGGCAGACCGTCGCTCGAACGTAAGACCAGTGAAGGGCGTTCACCGAAGGTGTTCGCGTCGCTCACTGAGCGGGACCTAGCCATCGTCAAGAGCCGGGCGCGGGCGCGTGGGCTGACCCCGGCCGCGTACGTGCGGCAGATCATCCTCGGCGAGATCTACCCCGAGGGTGCCCCGGAAGCGTCCGAGCTGAGTCGCGTACCGGCATGACAACCCTCGGCCTCGTGGTCGACCGCGCCCCGGTCGACGTAGACAGCGGCAGCACCGGGGGCGTTGCTCCCGGTGCTGTGAATGAGTCGGCACGTCATCGTGCTGCGCTCACGCGTGACCTTGGGCCGAGGTTTACCCGCGCAATGGCGGAGCGGGAAGGGCACCCCGTCGCACACACACCGATCGGTCGGCGACTGCTAGGGCATGGCCGGGCGTTGTTGGGAATGGTGAGCGGTGGCCGGTGGCCGGTGGCGCTGGACGGAATGCCGTCACAGCTCGGCCCCGAGGACACCGCGCCGAGTGACCACGGACCGGAGCACGACGTTGCGCCCGGTTCTGTACCCGAGTCGGCGCGCCGTGCCGCGCTCGTGCGTGACCTTGCGCCGGGGTTCTCTCGCACGCTGACCGACCTCGAAGCGCACCCGGTCGCACGTACGCCGATCGGTCGGCGACTGCTCGCACACAGTCGGGCGCTGCTGCGCCGAATGGTGACCGATAAGACGTGGCCGGTGGAACTGGACGGCGTGCCGTCGCAGCTTTCCGACGTACTCGAACAACTTGCCCGACTCGCACGACACACGGGCCGCACGTCTGGGCCTGTGTTCGCTCGTGTCGCGGCCCGAATCGCTCTGCTCGTCACATTGCTCGGCCGTGGCCGATCGCTGCCCGTAGAGGGGCGCTCAGGCCGTAGTCGGGCGCTGCCGTGGCAGGACCACACCGACGCACCGAGCCAGCCGAACGCACCCCCGTACGCACTACCCGCGTACGGCCACAGAGAACACGCACACGAACCGATGTAGACGACACGACTTATCCCAGACATACGAAAGCCCCCGCAACACTTTTGGCCGAGCTAGCGGGGGCAATCGTCCGAGACCACCCGAGAGGGCGATACGAGCATGACGATACCAAAGAAGAATGACGGCGACGGGGCGGAAACGCCCCAGGCAGTGAGGTCGGCCGGGGGCCGGAACACGCGTGAGCGTGCGCCCCGTTCCAGCTCGGCCCCGCCGAAGACGAGCGCCGACCGCGTGAAGGCACTCGCCAAACTCGCCCGCGATCGGTACGCGGTCGGCAGCTCGCTAGAGGGCCGCGTGTTCGTCACCCCGACCTCGGGGCCGCGCGTGAGTCGCTGGCTGACCGAGAACAGCGAAGAGATCGTTTCCGACCTGGCGCTGTACCTGCGCAACGTCACCGGCGAAGAGTTCAGCCGGACCGAGCGAGATAACGCGCTGCTGTCTCTGCGCGACGAAGCGCGGGCCGTGCGCCCCGTCCGCACCGCGTCACGCATCGCCAACCCTCGGCAGGGTGTGATCGCTGTCGACATGTGCAATGACGCTGGTGAGTGCTACGTGATCACCAAGGATGGATGGACGATCACCACAGACCCCGGTGACGACGTGGTGTTTATCCGTGGCGAGAACGCCCGACCGCTCCCGAGGGCGATCAAGGGCGGCGACCTCTCCCGAATCTGGGAAATCGCGAACGTGCCCGAGGAATCCCGGCAACTGATCGTGTGCAACTGGCACACCGCAATGCAGCGCTCGGCCGACCACCCGATTATCTCGCTCGTGGGACAGGCCGGATCGGCGAAAACCTCACTGTCGGCGATCCTTTCGTACCTGCTCGACCCGATCGAGGGCGAAGGGTTTGACAGTATGCCTATCGCGCTGCCGGAAGACCCCGCCGAAATCTACGCGCTCGCGAGTAGTCAGTACTTCATCCCGTTCGACAACGTCGACAGCATGACGAAGCAACAGCAAACCGCTATGTCAGTCATCGCAACGGGCGGCATCTACGCACGTCGGGAGCTGTACACAACCGCACGCATCTACCGCGCGCCGGTGCGCGGCTGCCTGATCCTCGCGTCAATCGACCTCGGCAAAGTGAAGCCGGACTTCATGGACCGCGTGATCACTGTCGAGATTGAGCCGATCCCCGGCGGCGTCTACCGCGACCGCGCCGAGGTCAAAGCGGCGTTCGACGCCATGCACGCCGAGGTGCTGGGAGGACTGTTCGACCAGGCCGTTTCCGTCCTCGGCGTATACGACCAGGTGCAAAAGAACATGCAACAGCTGAAAATCCGCACCTCGCGACTGTCGACGTTCTCCTACACGCTGGCATCGCTGGATTCCCTTTACGGCACAAGCGCTTTCCCGCAATTCATGCAAGAACAGGCATCGCGACAGGCCGAATCGGCGACCGGCGACGCACTGACCGCGTGCGTTATGGCGCTGATCGACGGGCAGGCAGGGAAACCGCGCACCTACTCGCCTACCGAATTGCTCTCTGAGCTGGAAAAACAGCGCAAGGAAACCGATCCGTTCGCACGTACCCCGATGGGCTGGCCCGCGAACGCGCAGCACCTCACAAAGCGGATCAAGGAAATGGAGATCCCCCTCGACCGCGCCGGATACTCGGCCGCGTACCGGCGCACGAACAAAGCGCGCGGGTGGGTGCTGGCGCGCAAGCCGGTGCAGGAAACCGCGCCGACCACGGGCACCGTCGTGCCGATCAATCGCGGCACGCACGCACCGCACACGAGCACCCCGGCCGCGCCCGAACAGGTGGCAGTGCGCACCGGAACGGACGACGTAGACACCGTGACCCCGGCGGCAACGTCGGCCGCTGGCGCTCTGTCGTACCAGTGCGGGACACAGGGCAAACACGAACAGTGCCAGCGCAACCGTGCTCGGGGTGCTCGGTTCGCGGTCGGGTGCACGTGCCGGTGCCACGACGAGCGCGGCGACCAGGGCGACGCACCGACGCCGACCGAGCCGACCTCGGCCACGCCGACCGAGCCGACCTCGGCCACGCCGACCGAGCCGACCTCGGCCACGCCGACCGAGCCGACCTCGGCCGGTGCGTTCGATCGGGCACTCTCCGACGCCGCGAACACTGACCACGGCGTGCGTGACAGCTCGGCGCTGTCCCGTCGGCAGGCTGGCACGTTCACCACGGAAACCGCTGCCTATGTCGACGTTGCGGCCGGTAAGGGCGTCACGAGCGACGATCGCACGTTCAGCTACCGCAAGGCGAAGGGCGGGCCGACGCTGGCGCGTCTGCTCGGGTCGATTCCCGAGGGTGTCCGGCACGTCCACATCACGGGCATGGTTCCCGGTGAGACTCCCGAGGGTTTCCGCACGTGGGCGCTCGGCGCACTGCCCGAGGGCTGGCAGGTCGGCGACCGTGGCGCAATGTTCGACGCTCGCCACCCCGACCGCGCAACGCTTCACTACGTGCGGCCGGACGGCGAACCGCTGACCATCTACCGCGCGGCCGGATGGGTCGGTATCGACCTCGAGGAGACGACGGGCCCGGCCGAGCTGCGGCAGGCGTTCGACTTGCTGCGCGCCGGTCTGAGGGCAACGTTCACCCTCGCCACGCGCGGCGATCACGGCGTGCCGATCAAGGCGACACCGGGCGCGACGGGCGTAGAGCTGGCGCGCCGAACACTGCCCACGGGCAAGACGTTCCCGATCCTGTCGGACGCAGACCAGAACACGCTGCGGTCGTACGGCGGACAGGGCCGTCACGAGGACTACGTATTGCCGACGCACCCGAGCGGCGGCATGGAATCCGACACGATCCCCGGTCTGCACGTCTATGACATGAGGTGGGCATACAACAAGGCGCTAGAGCTGGAACTCCCGATCGGCGTGCCGAGCAAGGACCGCGAGTCAACGTTCCTGTTCCGCGACGAGATCGAGCGCACCGGGTTCCTGCCGTGCTGGTACCGAGTCCGCGTGACCGTGCCGAACGACTGGAACCGTCGCGGACTGTTCGGATTCCGCGACGACTCCCGTAACGGACAGTGGGTCTACCCGAGCGAACCGGGCACGACGTTCGAGACGTGGGCATGGGATCGCACTCTGCTGCTCGGCGAAAAGCACGGGTGGATGATCGGCGACCACGTGCAGATCCTCGAGCGCTGGAAGTTCGACGCTGCTCGGCGTACGGAAAAGCCGCTCGTGACGTTCGGAAAGCACATCCGAACACTGCGGCAGGAGTGGCTACCGGCACAGGCAGCAACCGACACGGTGAAGGATCTCGTCTCGGCCATGGCGCGGAACATCTGCATTGCGGCGATCGGCTCTATGCAGGGCAAGCGTTTCGAGTCGTACCGGAGTGAGTCCGATCTGAGCAAGGTTGCCGAGCTACCGGAGACGGCCATACTCAGCGAGGACGGCAAGCGCTACGAATGGTTCGAGGCAAGCTCGGCCGCTGGCACGCTGGCGCACCCCGAATGGACGGCATACGTCTATGAGGCCACGCGCAACCGACTGTTCGACCACCCGACGCAAAAGGGCGTAGGCATCGCGCACGTCGACCCGTCGGTACTGCTGGCCGTGCACACAGACTCGCTGTGGACAACCGAGCCGATCGGCATAGAGGACACCGGCAAGGTCGGCGACTACCGACCGCAGACCGGGCACGACGGCGAACTACCCACACCGCGCACCTACGCCGAACTTATGGCGCAGCGCAACGAACTTGACCAGGCAGGGGCGTAACCAATGAGCAAGCGTAAACCGCTGTCTGACTTTCTCTCCCAGACGCTCGGAAAGATGAGTCAGTCAAAGTTGGCCGAATCGCTCGGCGTATCTAAGTCGACGGTTTCCCGCTGGAAGCAAACAGGCAAGGTGCCCGAGGACTACCGGCGTGAGCTGCGCCGGGGTGCCCGAGGTGGCAAACCGCAACCGATCAAGGCGAAAGAAACCAAGGTGCAGGGCGGCGGCAAAAGGGTCGAAACCAACAAGCCCGAGCACCTCGGCGACGCGCTGAAACGGGCGACGAAAGCGAAAGCGCGGCCGGATAAGGTCACGATTCGCGGACTCGGCGTAACAGGTAAGGACTCACCGAAAAAGGCGCGCCACACTGACCGCACATTCACCCTGCAAAACCTCAGCGACGACGAACTAGACCTACTGGAACAAGGGTCGAAAGAGTCAATCCTCGAGGTGATCCGCGGGCGCACGTCCGACATGGTGGAGGTCGGTTCAATCGGTCAGATGACGTTCACGACCGGGGGCCGACAGTGAGCCGGAAACCGATAGCGCTGGATCTGGGGCACGAATGGTGGATGGAACACGCGGCGTGCACCTCGGAGGACGTGGACCCGCAATGGTTCGACTTCGCGATAGACCTCGGCGAGAGCGTGCACGAGAAGCGCGCCGCCCGGAACGCCCGACACGAACGGGCCGCGCTCGTCTGCGTCGGGTGTCCCGTGCTCGAGGCGTGCTCGGCGTGGGCCGACTCGAACCGTATCGAGGGTGTCCTCGGCGGCACGCTGTGGGCGCTGACCGCTCCCCCTGGGGAGTCGCGGCGTCGAACGATCGGCAAACGTGCGGAGCGTGCAGCGTGAGCGCGGTCGGTCGGCTCAGGGCCGACACCGACGACGGGGCCGCGCTGTCCGTGTTGGTCGACGTGCTCGGCGCGCCCCGGAAGACCAGGGAAACAGTGTCCGGGCGCACGGTGTGCGCGCTCGCGGTCGACCGCTGGGCGGGGCGCGTGGCGCTGCTCGACTCGACCGGCTGGGGGCGGCTGGCGACACTCGGAGACCGTAGAGCGTGGCTGGCGATTGCCGAAACACTGGCGGGACTCGTGCGGTCTGGCGGTCTGCTCGTCACAGTGGACCCGGTGAGAGACCTCGGGGAGCTGGCCTATGAGCTTCACGCGCACCGTGTCACGAGATCGGCAACGCTGCCGGTGACACTCTCCCCGCTCGTCGTGTCGGCAAGCTTGGTAGGGCTGACACGACTTGCCGACCTAGCCGACGACGCTGACGTTTTGGAGCGGGCCGAGATTCTGCTGTATGCCGCTGCTGCCCGAGCGCGCTTAGTCCGGGCAGCCTGACCGACCGGCCGAGGTCGGCGACGGGGCGTGTGTCCTGTTGCCGACCTCGGCAGTGCGGACGTGTGGGCGTGCGTGCAGCTCGGCGACCAGGACGACGGGGCCGACCTCGGCAGTGCGGACGTGTGGGCGTGCGTG
>NZ_JBHURF010000063.1:9207-16389 GCF_042674125.1 Rhodococcus sp. NPDC056960
GACCAGGACGACGGGGCCGACCTCGGCAGTGCGGACGTGTGGGCGTGCGTGCAGCTCGGCGACCAGGACGACGGGGCCGACCTCGGCAGTGCGGACGTGTGGGCGTGCGTGCAGCTCGGCGACCAGGACGACGGGGCCGACCTCGGCAGTGCGGACGTGTGGGCGTGCGTGCAGCTCGGCGACCAGGACGACGGGGCCGACCTCGGGACGGGCTGAGCTAAGCGGACCGAGGGACGCGCCGGCCGCGGGGCCGGCGACCGGGTAAGCGCTGGTAGTGGGCCTGTCGGGGCTGAAACCTAAACGGACCGCGCCGAGTATCCGGCCACTCCCCCGCTGTTGGGCGCTCGGCCCCCGGATCGGCGCGTGTGCGCGTGGGCGTTCGTGCGTGTGGGCGCGTACGCGTGTGCCGTCCCGCTGTCGCTGTCGAGTGGCTGCGGCTGGCCGACCTTGGCGACCAGGACGACGGGCTGTGGAGCGATCGGCGCGGCCGAGGTGCTGGGCCTACTGGGCGGACTCGGCCGTTGGCAGCGCGTACGCATTCGCGCATATGGGCGCTTGGGCGTGTACGTACATAGGCGCGTACGCGTACGCGCGTAGGCTCAGCGTGGATCGGCCGGAACACAGGAGGGTGAAGGCGTGGAAGAACTGACGGATGAGCAACTAGACGCGCTCGTGACCAGGCGCGAATGGGAGCCGTACGACTCACCACTAGAACCGACGTTCGTCTATCGCGGATATGACGAGACCGGCCGTCTGCTGTACGTGGGCGTGACGAAACAGCCGGAACAGCGAATTAAAGAGCATTCCGGCGCGAGGTGGTTTCGGGAATCGGAGCGTCTCGACTTTGCGGAGTTTCCGACGCGCCGAGCTGCATTGATCGCGGAACAGTTCGTGATCGACAACCACGCTCCGAAGTACAACAGCCACAACGTGCGTTGGGGTATCGGAAACAAGAGGAGGGGATAGACGGTGCTACTCACTGTGGCGAACATCAAGGGCGGGGTAGGGAAGACCACCTCGGCCGTTTACCTGGCGCTCGGGCTGAGTCTGACCGGCCGAACGCTGCTGGTCGACGCGGACGCCGGGCAGGAATCGGCTATGCGGTGGAGTGAGCTTGCGGACGGCTGGCCGCACGACAGGATCACTGTTGTGCCGTGGGGTGACCCGAAGACGCTCACGCGTCGAATTGCGTCGGTGCAGGACGACTACGCACACGTGGTTGTCGACACCCGGCCAAAGGACCACGACGTAATGACGGCGGCAATGCTCGCAACAGGAAACCTTCTGGTCCCGACGACAAGTAGCGCTATTGACGTCGCAGAGTTGGCGCCAACGTTCCATGCTGCGGCGCAGGTGGACACGCTACGGCCTGTCCTGGCGTCTGTGTTGCTGACGAAAGTCCGGCTCGGGACACGCTCGGCCGAAGAGGTGCGGGAAGTGCTGACCGAGGTCTACGACTACCCGCTTATGCACTCTGTCGTGCCGCTGCGGGAAACCATCGCGCAGGCATACGGGAGTGTGCCGGGAACGCTCGGCCCGTACGCGGACGTACTGAACGAAATTCTGACCACTCACACGGAGGCGAACAGCAATGGCAACTAAGCGACCGAGCGAAGTACGCGCGCACCTCGCGCGGGCGGCTGAGGGGCGACCGCAGCGCGAACAGGTGCAGGAGTCGGAACGGGTAGCGGAACAGGCAGCGGAACAGGCAGCGCCAGCGAAACCGGCGAAGAAGATTCAACAGGGCATCACGTGGGACCCCGAGCTGTTGGCCGTGGCGCGCTCGGCCGTGGCGCAGCTCGGCATGTTTCACCCCGAGGCCGAGACGCCGAGCTTGGCCGCGCTCGTGGATAGGGCGGTACGCGCCGAGCTGGATCGGCTCGAAACTGAGTACAACGACGGCCAGCCTTTCCAGAGATTGCCGAAGGGTGCGCGCCTGCCGCGCACACGCTGACGGGCAGGTGTGCGCACGCGCAGGTATGCGCAAACGCGCACACGCTGACACGCACATAGGCGCATAGGCGCGTACGCGTACGCGCGCACGCGCCTATGTGCGTAAGATTCCGTTTCGAGGGCCGATCCCTCGCCCCGGAATCCGAGACCCCGGGGCGGACACCCCCGAGATGAGAGATACAAAAATGGCGATTGACCAGCGCTTTAGCGAAATAACACACCGCCGCGTGCACGTGTTCGACAGCACTGCCGAGGGGTATGACGAGACGCAATGCAGCGACGATGTGCGCGACGGCGACATACTTCTGGTGCCGTCCGAGGGCGTGGCCGGATTCATGGCCGAGGCTTGGCCGACCGCCGCGACGAAAGAGCACGGCCAGTTCCACCGGATCGCGGACACCGACGTGGCGCGCGCATTCCACGCCGAGGGGCTGGCCGCTGCCCGTGCTGTGTGGGCCGCATACCGAGCCGCCGAGCCTGCCGACGTTGCTCCGCTCGTGCTCGGCGATTGTGTGCGAGACCGGACCGAGGGAGATACCGGGTTTGTCGAGTCGGTCGATGCTGGCCGGGTAACCGTGCTGTGGGAGGACTCGGGAGCGGTGACGACGGTCGACCGTGCTCGGCTCGACTACATGCCCGAGGTGAGTGGCCGGGTGATGGTCGACGGTCCGGCCGCTGTCCCCCTCGGGGGAGTGGACGACGAGCAAGACGACGATGTGAGCTTTCTCTGCGACGGCTGCGACGTCGACACGTTCGACATTGCCGAGTACTTCATGGTCAGTAACGAACTGTGGGAACAGGCAGGCAACGCCGACATGCTCTGTGTCGGCTGCACCGAGGATCGACTCGGCCGACAGCTCACGCGGGCGGACTTCACAGACGCGCCCGTGAACTGGTCGGCCGACTGGGAACGTTCCGAGAGGCTGGAAAGCCGATTGCTGAACGGGGCTGTCCGGCCCGGCATGTATGCGGTCGGAATCAAGCACGAGCGGGGCACGCTTGTAATCGCGACGTTCGCGGACAGCATCGACACGGCAATGAGTGTTGTCTGCACTGCCGAGAGCGCTCCGCGTTCCGCTGTTCTCAGCGTGGAATACCTCGGCGCAACGGCGATCGAAACCGGGGGTAACTGACCGTGGGCAACACCATTCGCATTGTGAAGATCACGACGGACGGAACGGCGACAGTCGAGAGTGTGCAGCGCTCGGGGGAGGTGTACCGCGGAATCGTGGGTGGCTGGATTGAGCGGGTCACGCTGCCCGCACCGTTCGGTGCCCTGTATCTGAATGAAGAGGGCAAGCTGTCCGGTCTCGCGCCGAATCCGGTAGCCGAGCGCGTGCTACTCGGGGCGGGGGCGAACTTGCTGCCGGGGGACTATCTCACCGGCAATGCATTCTTTGTCGGTCCCGTGAATGACACGGGCAGCGATACCGACGTGACGCCCGCGCTGGTGGACCTGCTCGGCCGACTGGCGGTGAAGCTGTGAGGCCGGGTGCGCGTTGGTTCGCGCTGCTGATTCCCGCGCTGGCGGCAACTGTCCTCATCGCCGGTATTTCGTTCTGGCTGTCTTTCGAGGCGCTGGCAGAGCTGGCGGCAATGTCGGGCACGACGGGCGCGCGTGCGTACGGCATTCCGTTGGTGGTTGACGGACTCGTGGTGGTGTCCACTGCTGCGGCTGGCGCGCTCGTCGGTGCGGCGCACGTGTACGCGTGGTCGGTGCTGATTCTGGCGAGCGTTGCGTCGATCGTGGGCAACGCGCTTCACGCTGTTCTGTCGCCACACCAGACGGATACGTCAATCGCTGTCGCTGTGGCAGTCGTGCCCCCGGTGGCGCTGCTGCTGTCGACTCACCTATCCATGATGCTGGTGCGTAGGGCGCGGGAACAGCGCGGCAATGACCAGGTGGCCGACCTGTTCTCTCACCTGTTCGATGCCGAGCCTGCCGACGCTGCCAGCGCGTCCGAGGTTGGCCGGAAACGGTGGTGGAGTCGGGGCAAGGTTGCCGACGTGCGCCGCCCGGCCGCTGCCCGAGTGCCCGAGCTTGCCGAGGTGCCCGCGCCTGCCGAGGTGCCCGCGCCTGCCGAGGTGCCCGCGCCTGCCGACGTGCGCCCGGCCGCTGCCCGAGTGCCCGAGCTTGCCGAGGTGCCCGCGCCTGCCGACGTGCGCCCGGCCGCTGCCCGAGTGCCCGAGCTTGCCGAGGTGCCCGCGCCTGCCGACGTGCGCCCGGCCGCTGCCCGAGTGCCCGAGCTTGCCGAGGTGCCCGCGCCTGCCATGGCTGAGCCTGCCGAGGTCGGCTCGGTCGCCGAGGACGTACCCGAGGTTCCGCGCCCCCGTGCTCGTCGTGCGTCTCGGCCGCGTGTGGGTGCCGTGGTTGCGCCTGCCCTCGAGGTGCCCGAGGTCCGGCCGCGTGCTCGTCGTCCGCGCTCGTCTGCTGGTGCGTCTGTGCCGGTGCCTGAGTCCGTGCCGGTGCCCGAGGTGCCCGAGGTGTCGAACGTGCCCGAGGTGGCGGCTGAGCCTGCCCCACGGACTCGGCGTGCGTCTCGGCCCCGTGCCGCTGAGGTGTCCGAGCCTGCCGCGTCGGCCGAGGTTCCCGCGCCTGTCATGGCTGAGCCTGCCGAGGAGGTGCCCGAGGTCCGGCCCCGTGCTCGTCGTGCAGCTCGGCCCCGTGCCGCTGCCGTGGCCGCGCCCGATGTGCCCGAGTCCGTGCCCGAGTCCGTGCCCGAGGACGTGCCCGAGGACGTGCCCGAACTGGTCACCACGGGCAGCTGACCCGCTCGCGTATGTAGCGCCCCCGGTCGATTCGGCCGGGGGCGTTTCTCGTCGGTGGGCCGACCTCGGGGGAGGTCTGGCCGACGCCGTGCCCGAGTCTGTGGCGATGTGTTGGACCCCGGTGCAATTGATGGTCTCGGTTCTGTGTGAAGTTCTGTAGAACGCGCACTGTCGGTTGATGATTCGGCGCTGTCCGCGTGTGCTTGGCGGGGGATTTCTTGCGCTCGAGATTGTCGCGCAATCCATGTAGGTTCACAGCACACGTTCAAGATGACGTGCACCCCGCGACGGTTAGGCCCGTTCATGCACGGGGGCAATGTGGCAGAGACGGAGTATCGACCATGGGTGAGCACGGGTGCGCTTTCGAGGCGCTGGCGGGGCTGGACGGCGGGGCCGAGCGCCCCGGGCGGCGTTGGTTCCCTTTCCGGCGCGCGAGGGTGACTCGCCAGCACTGCGGGATTTCGCGTGTGGGAATGACGGCGGGCCGTGCTGGCGCGTTCACTGACATGCGTTCCCCCGTCGTCGCATCGTGGGTAGAGCCGAACCCGGGGGGCGGCACGCGGAGGATCTTTCTCACCGAGGCCGACATACTGCCGTACATCTGACGCCCCCGATTCCATGCGCCCCCGGTCACGCGGCCGGGGGCGTTGTGGTGTCCGTGGCCGCTCGTGCAGCTCGGCGGGCCGACCTCGGGGCGCGTGTGGCGCTCGTGCAGCTCGGCGACCAGGGCGTCGGGGCCGAGGGCTGACCTCGGGGCGTGTGAGGGGCGTTGTGGTGTCGCACAAGGGGGTCGAGGTGAAACGGCAGGTCGGGTAGTCGCCGGCGCCGGGTTGAAACTGTGGGGAGACACAATCGGCAAGGAGCGCGCCGCGTGCTCGGCGTGCGGTCGGTGGGCGGCTGTCGTGTGGCGCTTGGTCCTGTTCGTTGCTGCTGTCCTCGGCCCCGTGCTGGCTGCTGTGCGGCGTGCTGTCGTGCGCCGGGGAAGCAGTCCCGGCTGTGGGGCCGTGTGCCCGGCTGGCCGATCCTGTGGTGTCCGCGCGTAAGCGCCCCCGGCCGACTTGGCTGGGGGCGCTTATGCGGTGCGAGGGGTGGTTAGTGCCCCATCGCGGCGACCTCGGGGTCTGGTGTCGCGTAGCAACGCCCGGAGGGCATGTCGATTAGCACCTCTTGAACTGACGATTCGTCGACTGTGGGGAAGTCGAATTGGTGCATTTCCTGTCCGCGTTGGATCGTCGCGGCCTGCGAGGTGTCATCCCCCGACTTCCTTCGCACGACGGCGGAAACTGACGCGGGTCCATCTGTCCAGACGGATGCACTGATACCGGCACCCGCCGCCCCGAGTCCCCAGCCGTTCGGGAGTAGGCACGGCGGATTGCCGTCCGCGTCCGGCGGTGGCGGGATGTATGGGGGGATGGTGTACGGGGGTGGCCCGGCTGCGATCGAAGTGGTCGCGGGTGGTGGCGCTACCGGAGCGCTCGAGGTGGTCTGAGCGGCGCTCGCTGTGGTCGGCTCCGCTGCGGTTGCCGACTTCGTGGCGATTGGCTCCGAGGTGACCTCGGAAGTGGCGGGGGTTGTTGATGCTGCGCGCTCGGCCGCCTTATCGCTTGTCGTGGATCCCGTCAGAGATCCCGTCAGATTGATTGTGGTTGCGGCAATGATCCACAGGGCGACGAATACGCCTGCGCCTATGGCTAGTTTCTTCCAGAGTCGCATTTTGGTCTCTGGAGCCCCGGGGGGTAACTGTTCTGTCACTCACACTGCATAGCAGGTCACGGAAGCGTAAGGCGCGCTATGGGCGCTAATCGTGTGTCTGCTGTCCGGGCCGCTGAGCTGGCCGCACGCGCCCGATCCCGGCCCCTGTTGGTCCGAGGGTGCCCTCTCGCTGGCCGTGCGGCCGAGGTGCCCGACGTGTGCCGGGTGCCGGTCTCGGCCGCGCCCCGGAACTTGCCCCGTTCGTCCCGGCTGTCTTTTTCCGGATACGTGCGCGAGGTGCCTCGGCTGACCGATCCGGTGCCGTGCTCGACCGTGCCGCTATCGGGATGCATGTAGCTGCAACGACATTCGGATAGATGGGCCGTTCAAGGGGCGCGCACCCATCATTTAGGCGCAGAGATTCTGTAGAAAGTACCGGAACAAATACCGAAAAGTCAAGCGAAAAGGTGGGTTACAACTAAAATCGTTGCGCCACAATATATATCGGTAGACGAGATGAAAATTGTTGTATTGCAACAACTTTCCCTAAAACTACACGCACACAACATAATTCGCGAGACACCGAGCGCCGGAGGCGTGAGAGTGTCTGTCGCACAACGTTTTTCGTGGCGCGGAGCGCCGCGTGGGTTGCCCGCGGAGCGGGCAGGCACCCCGGCGGGGGTCGGTGGCCGCCTGAGCCTCCCAGGTGTTTCCGTAGAAGACGCCGACCTTGCCCTGCCCGACGACGGCCGGCTGGTCGCCGTTGTC
>NZ_JBHURF010000064.1:0-14666 GCF_042674125.1 Rhodococcus sp. NPDC056960
ATCTCCACGGATCCAGGTTTAACCAGCTCCAGTGTCCGAATTAGTCGGGGCAGATTAGTTGGGCACGAGCGTTGCGCCACCGCATGTAAGCAGCAATCGCGGTGTTTTGCTCGGCACGACTGCGATGATCGGTCTCGTTCAACGCGAAATAGCGCAAAGTCGCGAATTCGGATTCGATCCAGTTCAGCCATGACCGGTACGTCGGCACAAACATCAAATCGACGTCGTTGTCGACAGCCCACGCACGGACGGTCGGGTGCCGGTGCGGGAAGAAGTTGTCGAGCACCACATAGGACTCTCCCTGGGCCAACCAGCCCGCAGCACCCTCAGAAAGTCAAGGAACTCACCTGAGCGTTTGCGCTGCCGGATACGGTAATACCTCTGCCGAGGGATAAATCGAGTGCAGCAAGCATGTGCACCACACCGTCGTAGCGATGACGGTGTCGCTCGCAGCCGCGCAGGACGGTAGCCAGACACCAGCCCAGCCAACTCCGCAGAACGGCAGACACAACGCGACACCACCATTAGGCAGCCCGATGCATCTACCTTTGCGGGGCAACAGATTCAGCGGACCGAACTCGTCGACGCAGACGCCCGCCCCTCGGCGGTCGGGTTGTCGTAGAGAGTGAGGATCGCGTGCATCTTCGACAGGAAGTCCGGGTCGGTGGAGGTTTCCACGTCGTGGTGGGCTGCCAGGTGACTTTCCCGTCCTGCAGGATGCGACGGAGTGTCTCACGGCTGATCGTCGGCACGATCTTCTTCGCGACCAGGTGCTCGGGCGAGCTTGGGGCAGACTCGGGTGGAGAACGCGGTGATCTTCCGATCGGCGGGGGACGTCCGGACGATCAAGCAGATCTTCTCGCGAGTCTGCTCATCGATCGTCTTCGGGCGTCCCCCGTTCCATTTTGGGTGCAACGCACACGCCCTGACCATCCAGCGGGTTGGCAAAGGTTGATTGCTTATCCATCGCCATTTGATTATTATCCAGACTCTGTCATTGTCGCCCAGGAAGGTCACAGGTATGACGCTGTTGGCAACACCCGAGGTACTCGACAAGTACCCGTTGACATTCTCGCCGTTCACCTTGAAGAACGTCGAGCTGCGCAACCGGATCATCCGCACCTCGATGGGCAGCGGCTACCCTGTTGCCGGTCTTGCCAGCGATGACCTCATCGCCTTCCACGTAGCGCGTGCGCGCGGCGGTGTAGCACTGACCTTCGTCGACTCAGCGAAGGTGCACTGGAGCTCGCCCTCGTACTCGGACAACTTGCTCGACGACTGGGCGGCCGCGATGTTGCGGCTTACCGATGCCGTCCACTCCGAGGGCACGAAGGTCTTCCAGCAGCTGATACACGGAGGCCCTACCCTTTACCCGCAAGACGGCACCTCACCATGGGGCGCATCACCGGTATCGGACCCTGGCCTAATCGGCGCGGTGGTGCGGCCGATGACCCGCTGGATGATGGACGAGGTCATCGAGGGCTTCGTCGTGGCGGCGCAGAATGCCAGGAGCGGGGGCGTCGACGGTCTCGAGGTCCACGGCGGTCACGGCTACATCTTCAGCAGCTTCCTGTCGCCGGCGACCAACCGCCGCACAGATATGTACGGGGGTCCGCTCGAGAACAGAGTCCGGTTCTTGTGCGAGGTGTTGGTGGCGCTACGCAAGGCGCTCGGTGAGGACTATCCACTAGGCGTTCGGCTGTCGTCGGACAACGCGCCGCACCAGACCACCCCTGAGGACGTCGCGCAGATCGCACACATCTTGGAGGAGCGTGGATTGGCAGACTGGATCAGCCTGTCACTCGGGAGCCACTGGAGCTTCGACACACTGATGGGAGCGGCCAACGAATCTCCGGGCTACCAGTTGGAGGTCAACGGCGCGATCGCGGATCGTATCTCGCTCCCGACGATGGTCGCTGGCCGGTTCGGCACCATCGCTCAGGTCGAGAAGGTGCTTGCGAGCCACAACGTCGATCTCGTCGGCATGGTCCGAGCGACCATCGCCGATCCGGACCTGGTGCGCAAGACCGCCGAGGGCCGCGCCCATCTGATTCGGCCTTGCATCGCCTGCAATCAGGCGTGCGCCGGGGGAATAGCCACTAAGGGGCGCGTCTCATGCACGGTCAATGTGCAGGCCGGGCGAGAAGTGCGCGGCGGCGATGACTCGCTGGCCTCGAGCTCTCCGAGACGCATCCTCGTCATCGGTGGCGGTCCAGCAGGAATCGAGGCCGCCCGCGCCGGCACCCTGGCCGGACATACGGTGACGCTGCTTGAATCCAACGACCAACTCGGGGGCCAGCTGCAATACGCCGTCAAGTCGCCACGCCGCGGGCACTCGTTCGCGAAGCTGCTTAAATACTATCCCGCGATGCTCGCCGACCTGGGTGTGGATGTCCACATGGGAAAGACGGCCACAGCGGATACCGTCCGGTCTTTGGCGCCGGACGCGGTCATCGTAGCGACCGGCTCAGTCCCACGTCGAGACGGCTTCCAGGCTCTTCGACCGTGGGGCCCGCCCGACGGTTTCGACGCGCTTCCGGTACTTACGACATGGGATGTCATGAGCGGAGCCAAGACAAGCGGCACCGTGGTCATTCTTGACGAGGTGGGTCACTACGAGACTCTCGACGTCGCGCAACTGCTCGTTGACCAGGGTCGCAGGGTCCGACTGATCAGCCGAACGGCGTTGGCGGCTGCCAACTTGGAGGGACGTTGGGATGTTATTGCAGCGCCGTATGTCCGATATCTGTATCAGGGCGATTTCGAGTTCTATCCCCGCCGGGTCATCACATCGGTCGAGGGCCGCAAGGTGACATTCGAGAGACCGGAGGCCCCGGGTAGGAGCGAATCCTTGGACTACGATGAGTTTGTCGTGATTGGTGGCAACCTGCCGGACTTCGGATTGTATGAGGAGTTGCGCCACGGCCCGTGGGAGGTGCGGTTGGCAGGTGATGCCAACGGTCCCCGCATGCTCGAGGCGGCCACATTCGAGGGCAATCAGGCGATCCGCTCACTTGAGCCGGGGTGGGTCCGCCCCTCAGCCGGGTTCGGCGCGGGCGGCGGAGCATTCAATGGTGCCCGCTGAGCCAGGGGCGCGGCCGTCACGGCCAACGTGTTCAACCCCTCTTCGCTCACATGACCATGCTGCGGCACAGGGAGCAGTCGGGTGGCCCTGGGGCCAAGCCGAAGCGTTCCTCGTATCGGCCGCGCGGACGTCGCCAATTCGGCGAACGTCATGCAACCCGCCACTAACGCCTTCGCGTCCTAAGTCAGAAGTTACGCAGGTTAGTTTATGATCTGTTTTAGGTCGCATCGTGGGCCTTCGGCTGTCGAGATCACGTTGTCTGTAGCGGAGAGTGCCGAGCTGACGCGCAGAGCCGAGTCGGCGGACCGGCGGCAGGCGGAGCGGGCGCGCATCGTGTTGGCTTGCGCCGAAAATGCGCCGAACGCCGGTGTGGCACGGGATTTCGGTATCGCGGTGGCGAAGTGGCGGCGGAAGTTCGCCGCCGAACGGCTCGACGGTCTGGTCGAGTCCGGGCGCAGCGGGCGCCCGAAAGCGGAGTTGGTGTTGAGCGAGGACGAGCGGGCGCAGCTGACTTCGTGGGCACCAAGGGCGAAAACCGCTCAGTGCCTGGCGATGCGGGGCGAAGATCGTGTTGGCCTGCGCCGAAGGTGGGACGCACAAGCAGGTCGCTGCCGATTTCTGCGTCGAAGAGTCGACCGTGAATCGGTGGCGGCGGCAGTTCATCACCGGCCGGCTCGGCGGGCTGGTCGACAAGCCCCGGCCGGGCCGGACGCCGTCGATCCTGTTCGATCAGGTCGAAGACGTGGTCATCGCGACCTTGGAGTCGACGCCGAGCCAGGACACCAACTGGTCCCGGGCATCGATGGCGGAGCGGACCGGACTGTCCAAATCGACCATCGGTCGGATCCGGCGCAAATTCGATCTCAAACCGCAACTACAGACTCGTTCAAGCTGTCCACTGACCCGCTGTTCGTCGAGACAGTCGTCGACGTGGTTGGCCTGTACTACAGGCCGCCCGAGAAGGCGATCCTGCTCTGTGTCGGCGAAAAGTCCCAGATCCAGGCCCTGGACCGGTCGCAACCGACCCTCCCGATGATGTCGGGCACTCCGCAGCGCCGCACCCACGACCATCTCCGTCACGGCATCACCAGTCTGTTCGCGGAGTTCTACATCGCCGACGGCACCGTCATCAGTGCACTGCACCGCCGTCACCGCGCCGTCGAATTCTGCAAGTTCCTGACCACAATCGACAAAGCCGTACCACGTGAACTCGATGTGCACCTGGTGTGCGACAACTACGCCACCCACAACACCGCCGAGATCAAGGCCTGGCTGGCCCGACATCCCCGGTTCGGGTTGGATGAATCAGGTCGAACGCTGGTGCGGGTTGCTCACCGACAAGCTCATCCGCCGCGGCGTCCACACCTCGGTTCAAACCCACGAAAACGACATCACCGCATGGATCGATACCTGGAACCACAATCCGCCTCCCTTCCGCTGGACCAAGACCACCGACGAGATCCTCCAATCCCTCGCGACTACCTCGCCAAAATCAACCAACCCCTATTACAACCGGCTAATAACAAACCTGTTCAACTGCTGACGCAGGACATTAGGAGCAATTACATGAACACCAGAACCGGTATCGACCAATTCGGCCCTCACTTCGTTGCCGCACGACAGGAAATTCAGCAACGCATCCTGCAGTTTGGTCGGGGGGTTGACCGCTTGGACCTGGACTTGATCCGCGACTCCTTTCATCCAGACGCTGAAGATGACCACGGCCCCTACAAAGGGGACGTCGAGGGGTTAATCCAGTGGATCAGTGAGCGTCATCAGACGATTAGATATTCATGCCACCATATTCCAAATATTTTCATCGAGTTCGCCAACAAGATCGAGGCGTTTGCTGAGACAACCTCACTGGTCTGGCAGAGCGTTACGCCAGAAGCCAAAGTCCTGGATTTGGCTAACGCTGATCCGAGCGGGGAGTTCGAGATGCTTGTCTCGGGTCGGTATGTGGACCACTTCACTCACCGCGACGGCGCGTGGCGAATTCAACGTCGCGTCACCCTCGCAGAGTCGATGATGGTCATCCCTGGCAAGCCCCAGGCGCCAGGGCCGGAAAGCGGGTTCCGGAGTCCGACGCGAGATGAGAACGACCCGGCGCAGCAGCTACGGGCTCGTCTCGGGTTGGGCAGCAATGCCACGAAGTTAAACCGGACGTAGTCTGAGTCGGATTTCGAGTGGGTCAGCGTGCATGATGGTGCGGTGGTCGAGTCTCTCACGCGGGAATTTATGTCGCCCGGCTCGTTTGGTGACCCGCGGGACAGGTCGGTGACGACGGCGGCTTTCACCGTTGTACGAGACGGAGAGTACGGGGACCGAAGAGTTGTTCGACAGGGTCATCGCCATCAATCTCAAAGGTCCATTCCGACGACACGCGGCCGGGAGTGACCGATCTGGCGTGGTTCGACGCGCTCGTCCTATTCAAGCGCGCCGCAGCGACTGCCTTTGGACCACATCACGTCGATGTGCCGGCCCGGCAGGTCGACGTGTTCGACCAGCAAGCAGCGGACCTCTCAGGTGCCTAGTCCCGACGAGTGCATCAGAGTGAAGGATGCGCTTGCCTGCCACCGCCACGGCGATGTCGCCTTCAGCCATACCGCGGCGGTGAAGAACGCGTCGATCTCCTCGGCAGTGAGCAGGTAGGGACGGGTGGGCACGACCGCGGCCTTCCACCTGTCGGAGAGTATGTAGGCGTCTGCGTTCCCATTGGCACGCAGCAAGCGGCCGACGTCGCGGATGTACGACATCCATGACCGATACCGACCCGAGGTGGACAATTGCGCTGTGCCCCAAGCTTCGACGGTCTCCTGGTCGACTGAGGTCTGCTCGTGCTTAGCGCAATAGGAGTCGAACTTCTTCAGATACCAGATCCGCGAGGCACCGTCGAAGCCCATCGCCCATTTTACTCGACGTACTCAGCGAACTGCGTAGCGAACACGCTGGTGAATCCGTGGCCGTTTTGGCCGTGCGCTTGCGGCACCGGCAGCACGCACCGGAGCAGCCGTTCGTCATCGATATTCATGTACTGCTTGGTCGATTCCTCGCTGGCGTGACCGAGCACCGCGGCGATGGTAGGAAACGGGGTCACGGCCCGCAGCATCCGAGACGCGGCGTTATGCCGCAGAAGACGGGTTCCACCCACCGCCGGCCCCATGTCCATCGACAGGGGAGATCAGCTGTCCGTCAGCAGGGACGAACGTGTCCGTTTTACGGGAGGCTGGCATGTCCGGTTTCAGCTGAGAGTGAGAGCGGCAGGAAACGACATGGAGAGAACACGGCGCGCGAGGTTATGCTGCGCCCCTTCGACTTCGCCACCATAGCGTTCATCGCCGCACACTGGGTCGAAAACTATGCAGCAATTCGCAAGAAGGGAGACTGCTGCATGATCAGGTGACAGTTTGACCTGCTCCAAGGATAGGTTTCCAGATTCGGTGATGAGTCGAAGTCCTTGCTGAAAGGCTCAGACGATGCCTCGTCCCTCCCCGCCGGAGCTCCGTGCTCGCGCCATTGCGTTGGTTCGATCAGGCCCGACAGGTCAAGCAGACCGCCTACGAGTTGGGCATCAGTGCCGGATGTCTTCACACATGGCTCAAGCAGGACCGCGCCGATCGGGGTGAGATCTCCTGGCGTGTCCCCTTTGAGTAGGTCCGGGTTGTTCTCGAGTCCTGATTGCCCTGGTGAGGGCGATGAAGGGACGATAGGGATCATGGCGGGACGCAAACGTCACTCGGCGGGGACATCGTGCGCAAGCTGCGACGAGCCGACGAGTTGGCCGCGGAAGGCAAGAACGGCGAAGAGATCGCCGCCGCACTCGAGGTGTCGGCAGCCACGCTGTACAACTGGCGTCGCCAGTAGTCCGGTTTGGACGTCGACGCCGCGAAGGAACTCAAAGAGCTTCGGGAGCAGAACATCCGGCTCAAGCGATTGCTTGCCGATGCCGAGTTGGAGAAGGACGCGCTGCGGGAGATCGCCAAGGGGAAATTCTGAGCCCGACCGCCACACGCGCCGCGATCACCCTGCTCACCGGCACCATGCAGATGTCGGAGCTGTTCGCGTGCAGGGTCGTTGGGCTCTTCCGATCCGCCTACCGGCGGCTGCCGTTGGCGCAGACACCGGACGACCCGGATGCCGATCTGCGCCCAGAGCTACGCGGGTATTCCCGCAAGCATCCGCGGCATGGTTTCGTCGGGCGTGGGCGTGGCTGCGCTACGACCCGGGCGTCGAGGTGAACAAGAAGAAGGTTCACCGCCTGTGGAAGGAGGAAGGACTGCAAGTCCGGCGTGCCCCACGCCGCAAACGTGCCGGCCAGTCCTCCGTTCCGATCGTCGACGCGGATGCTCCGAATGTTGCGTGGGCATTGGATTTCCAGTTCGACTCGACCGTCGACGGCAAGACGGTGAAGATCGCATCAATGGTCGACGAGCACACGCGGATGTCGTTGCTGAACATCGTGGACCGCTCGATCACCGCCGACCGATTGATCGAGGGCTTGGCGAAGGCGTTCGCGATGTGGGGTGGTCCGCCGCTGGTGTTGCGCATGGACAATGGGCCCGAGTTCATCTCCGAGGCACTGCGGGCCTTCTGCGCTGGGTCGGTGGGGGTGTCCTACATTCCGCCGGGCACGCCATGGAACAACGGGTTCATCGAGTCGTTCAACAACCGGTTGCGCGATGAGTGCCTGAACCGCAACTACTGGCCTACGCTGCTCGAGGCCCGCGTGGTGATCGAGGACTTCAAGGACGACCACAATCATCGACGGCATTCGGCGCTGGGCTACAAGACCCCTGCCGAGTACGCTGCCGGATGCACCCACCGGCACCAGCCCGTGGCGTGCGAGATCGACTGATCGACTGCACGTAGAAACCGGCTATAATAGCGTGTCGCTGCTAGAAATAACCGGACCGACTATCGGGGACCTGCCACTCCGGCAACACCACTGCTGAATCTGCACAGTTGCGGGCTGCCCGCAAGCGAATCCGGGAGCTTGAAACCGAGTTGTAGATTACCCGGCAGGCGTCGACTTCGTGGGAGAGGACAAGCCTCACCCAAAGAATTGGTCACATCCTGTGACGTGCCGGTTCGATTTCTCGCTCAAGCGCTGCCACCGAGAGCACCCCGTAGATGGGATCGGGAGAAATCACATCATGCCGAATACCACCCAGCTGGATTCTCAGAGAATCTCGAAGTCGCTGATTGTACTCCGGGAAATCGATAGAGAATGCGGCCGCAACGCTTTCCGGTCGAGGGCCGCCAAGCGGGTGCCAGAGAAGCGCAAAGTCGAGAATGTCAGTGTCGCTATGCCAGTCCCACATTCGTCCCGTCTACTTCTGCACGCTCAGCACAGCGGTAACTGCATTGGCCCGGTCGAACTATTATTCGCCTGGTCCGTCACGTCATGGATTGGCGCGGAACTGCCCAACGGGTCGGTGAGACCGTTCCGCAGTCGGGGTCGCGGATATGCGATCGCTAGTGCGTCGTAAGATTAGTAGTTTGACGGTCTCCGTTTCGATCACAAAGGTTAGATTTTGTTTTCGCGCATGCCCCGTCAGGGCTGGTTTGCTCGAGTGCCGTTATCGCTGATATTTCGTAGATGGGATCACGGAATGCGCTGGCTTTCCGAAGTTGGGACGCCTGGAACCCGATCACGGCCGTTAACCGGAGTTTATATTCCTTCATGTCGATTCCGAAGGCGGCGTTGACATTTTCCGGAGCGGGCCCACCCAGCGGCTCCCAGAGGAGCGCGAAGTCGAGAATGTCGTTGTCACTCTGACAGTTCCACATTGTTCTCCATAACAACTCGCGTGTTCGAGATTCCGCAACTTCCTGTGGATCGACCAGGTCGCTGATAGTCTGCTGCATCCATGTAATCCGCTGAGCGGCTTACGGACCGGAATTGGGCCCTTTCGCTCACCGGTGGTGCAGGGTATGTGCTCGATAAGCTACGAATCTCTTCTTGCGCGCAGGTCGATTCAGGAATGACCTGCCATAAACGCTCGATGAACCGGATTCGCGACATTCCGAAGTGGACGAGGATCTCTCCGTCGTTTGCACCGCCGTACGGCACCCACATAAGGGCGAACTCAAGGAGGCGTTCCGCCTCGGTGTCGCGGTGCTTGCGTGTGCGATTGACTTCAATCCATGCAGCGCGTCGCCGTTGGCGCCACTTGCGATAGTCGTTAGAATTCATGGGTCGATCGATCCACTCGGAGGTACAAGGACTTTCGGATTCGATGATCCGCACATCGGCGAGGTTTGAAAGTAAATCGACAGCCGTTCAGACGTGACTGTCAATCTACTTTCCGCGCGGCACACTAGATTGCGTATTTCGTCTTGTGCACAGTCGGACTCAGAAACAATCTGCCACAAGCGCTCGGTGAATCGACACGTTGTCATCCCGAAGTGGACGAGGACATCGTCCTCGGAAGGCCACCATACGGAGCCCACATGCTGGCGAACTCGATAAGCCGTTCAGCCTCAGCGTCAGGATGCTTCCGCATCCGGTTGGTGTCATTCCAGTCGGCGCATCGCCTCTGACGCCACCGCACATATCTGTGAGACTTCGTATACTGCACCTCTATCAGGCCAGGAGCGTCGGTCTGCCATCTGTGTCACGGATCGAAATCCTCGATCTCGGCACCCGCGCTGCTCGCGCAAGATGTTTTGATGTGTGATATTGGCCGTCTTTGTGACAACTACTCGTGAGCGCCACGATCAGTCACGAGAGATCGACACCTTGTCGTTCCCATGCCAGTAGAAACATCTTGTCTCCATCGAGCCGTTCCATATTGTCGTGACGTCTCCTGGCTTCATCGTGCGAAACCGTTCTCGTTCATCCAACGACCGAGATGGCCCAACGCCGACTGGAGGTGCTCCTTCTGCCCGCTGTAGTAATGGTTCGCACCTTCTACAACGGTCAGCTGCTTGCTGTCGCCAGGCAACGCGTCGAAGATGGCCTTGGGGTGGCTCGGCGGGCACGCGTCGTCCTTCGAATTCTCCAGCAGCAGCACTGGGACAGTGACTCGCGTCGCAGCGTCCACTGCATCGATCTGTGCAGTGTCGAAGGACCATTGCGAGAGCCAGCTGCGGGTTGTCGTGTAGCGCGCTAGAGCCGACGGCCCGTCGTTCACCAACCGCGGGTCACCCAGGTAAGATCCTGGTTCTCGATCGTTAGGATCGAGGGAGCGGTCAATCCACCGGGGGTCTGCCATCGTTCCGTGGACGACGAAGCAGTGCTCCTCATTCTCACGGCCACTGGATTTGAGGTCAGATAGGCGCTCTTGGGCGTACGCGGTAATCCGTCGGTTTCGGGCACGCTGAGCGGCGCGATATGCGGTCACGAACTCCGCCGAGTAGGGCGGTTGGTTGGGATTCTCGGGACTGTACAGATTCAGGGACGGATCACGATCGTGGGGGCGGGACTCGTCGATGATCGAAGCATCCAGGAAGTCGGTGAGCAGGTGATGCCGGCTACGGTGTGCTGCCAATATCATCACCGCGTCCGCGGGGATCAGCTGGGTATCCGCCAACGGGGTGTACTCCCCCGCGCCTGTCTGAGTGATCACCGGCTTCTCCGCTTCGGCCTGATAACCCATCATCAGCGACCCGCCACCACTCCAGCCCGCGAGAAGCACACGCTCATAGCCGAGACGCTCTTTCGCGTCCTTTACCACTGCGCCGAGGTCAAGCAGGACGTTTTCCATGATCAGCGCCGAATCACCGTTGCTGTAGCGCGTATCGCACGCGATCACGTGATGCCCTGCTCGTGCGATTCCAGAAAACATCGGCAAGTAGCCTGGGGAACCGATGGGGTGCATTGCGACGACACAGGTGTCGGAGTCCCGCTCGCCTCGAAGAAGCTGGGCATGCAGCACGACCTTATCGCCGATCGTGCCGTAGACGTCCTTGCGAACCGCATGGTCGCGCTGGACAACCAAGTACGGTGAACGGGTGTATTTTTCGGTGCTATTTGCGGGCATCATGGATCCTTCGAGTTGCGCAGTGGGGCGAGCCTGTCCCCGCCGCATTTGAACCGTTAGTGTTTTCCTAGCTTCGACCGGACTCTCGATTACGGCGCACGCGATCGCCGGATAGAACCGATTCACGCGCCTGCGCGGCATGCCCTCGCATGTTGAGGTCGAGCGTGATGGCGACCTCCTGCCGGTAGAGCACTTCGAGGTCGCGACGGGTGCTGCCGTTGATCGATCGCTTTGCGGCCCGGAGAACATCCGGGACCTTCTTCGTCATCACTGTCGCGAGTCGTCGAGCTTCTTCAAGCACCAGATGCTCATCTGCGACTGCCACAACGGTGCCGTAGGCGGCGAGCTCCCGAGCAGACACCGGTTCGCCGGTGAACATAGCCTGGCGAAGCCTCTTCTCGGGCATCAGTCCCATAGCGTGGATAGCCCCCGTGGTCGCTCCATTGTCGACCTCGGCGAGAACAAAAGAGCAGTTCTCATCTGCCACCACGACATCGCAGACACCGGCAACAAGTACCCCGAGACCAATGCAATAGTGGTGCACCGCGGCGATCACTGGAACTGCGCACTCGTGGATCGCAACAGTGAGTGCGCTGGACCCCGCGACCTGGCCGAGTATGCCGTCGAATCCAGGAAGTCGCTGCACCTCCTTGACATCGCCACCGCCGATAAAGCCGCGTCCTTCTCCGCGCAGGATAACTACACGTACCTCGGGCCGTTCGCCGACTCCGGCAACGATGCTCGATAGCGCAGCGAGATCGTTAAGGCCCACAGCATTGACCGGCGGGGCGTCGATGATGATCTCGAGAACACCAGCATCTGAGAGGTACTGCCGAATGGACATACTCCCAATATAGAACACCGTTTGGTTTAGCGCTAGAGCTCGATTCAGCTGTCGGTCACCGGCCTTCGGTCTACACGTCAGGGCCGTCCGGCCTTCGCTGTGTAGCCAACTTCTCTAGGATTTGACCTAATACGCCCTGTTCATCCGGAGAGAGAATGCCGAGCCAGGCACGGTCGCACTCAGCTTGGGCCCGCAACCCTGCACCAAGTTGGTCGCGACCTTCATCGGTAAGGCGGACGATTACCTGACGACGATCCGTCGAGCTTCGGTCTCTGACCACTAGGCCATCTCGTTCGAGGGTGCGCAGAACACTCGACATTGCAGCCCTCGAAGAGCCCGAGAGCCTGCCCAGCTGACGCGCCTCTAGCGGACCCGCCACCCAGAGCAGATTCATAATTCTGAATCCTGCCCACGTCCACCCGAGTCGTCGTTGCACCCGCTCGGAGTCCTGCCCGACCCGGTTGTAGAAGCGCACGAGGTTGAAGACCAACTCTGTGCGCGCGACTGCATCGGCCGAAATGACCCCGGCCGCTAGGAGCCGCTCCTGCAGCGCTTTGCTGACGTGCGAGTTCTGGTGCATTCCTCCAGAATAAGATGGCACAGATTAGCCCAGAAGGCCGAGGCGGCGCAGGCTTCGCTCACAAGTGGGCCCGCATGGTCGGTTCAAGTCTCGGCCTAAACCAATCACCCTGGACCCCCACTAACGTCGCTCTATACCAAATATCGTTCGTCATAGGCTTGACGATTTTGGCGGGACGTGACAGCGTAGAAACGCTGAAACGGTATGTCTCAACGACACCTCTGCCGACGCGGCATACAGGTATTCGAACGTCCGCCGCATTCCCTTCCCCAGACGGGCGGGTGAACGCCCCCTATATTCCCTTCCACAAAAGGCGGCCGAACGTCCGCCGCAATCCCTTCTCGAAAGGAGAAGCCGTGATCCACCACTTGGCGATTACGCCGAAGAACTTCGACGTGTCACACCGGTTCTACACCGAGGTAATGGGTTTCGAGCTCGTCACGGTCGTCAAACGTCAGGCAATGGGCGGCGTGAAGGCCGGCTGGACCAAGCACGTGTTCTACGAGACCGCGAAGGGTTCAGGGGCATACTTCGTTCTCTGGGACCTGCACCTGAACGACTTGGAGCTCGGGGACGACTGGGACCCCTCGATCTCTGTCGGCCTGGGTCTTCCATGGTGGGTTAACCACATCGCCTTCGCGGTCGACAGCCTCGACGAACTCGAACAGAGGAAGCAGCACTGGCTTTCCCGTGGACAGAAAGTCAGTGAAGTCGTCCATGAGTTCATCACGTCCATTTACACCCGGGACCCCGACGGGAACATGGTCGAGTTCACCACCAACACTCGACCGCTCACCGATCAGGACAAGGCAGAGGCACGCGAGCTGATCGCGAACAACGACCCAGCTGTCGACCCCGATTACCCGGGCATTATCTACCTACCGGACGGCCGGATCATCGAAGCGCCGTCTTCCGAGTGAGGACTGCGCTCCGCGAACGTGGCCGTGCACTAAGCGCAAGAGGGCAAAGAGCATGAACTGGTCGATGTACACCGCAAGTTTCGGCGCCATGAGGCCCGGATCTTACCCCGCGGTTGAAAACCCCATGAAGTCGTCGGCCCTCGTATCCCGGGGTCTTGAGTGGATGCTGCCCGACGTCGAGATCACCGCAGACACTGCCACCGTTCGTCTGTCAATGAATGCTCCGTCCGCGGAAGCGGCGCTGGCACACATGCGCGGTAGCTACCGGTCCGCCCTGCAAACGGCAGGCATCGGTCATGTCGGACAATGGCCTCTGCACCTACTCAGTGTCGAGAGAGGACTTCCGGCGCAGTGATAAAAAGGGAGTGCCGCGCCGGCTGCAGGCAGCCGACGCGGCACTCCGTCGGCGTCCGGCACGGTGTACGATCCTCCGATGACGGCATGCGGTCCAGCCCCTGGTCGTTCAGACCCTCGACATGCGTTTCGCCGCCCGCCTGGTTTCCTTGAGCTGGATTGCTCCTGAGATTACTGAGATCATAGAGTTCGCCATTACCTCGAATAGCTCGGAAGACGACATGCCGCGCGCCTTTCTGGCCGCGTCCAGATTTGGCGTCAGGCTCTCAAGCGCCTTCGGCGAAGACGGGGCACGTGGAGGTCCGATCTCCTGCAATGCGCTGGTGATCGCCAGCAGCTCAAGGCTTTCCATGAGTGGCAGAATCATGGAAAGCGGCAAGCCCTCGCCGATGAGTCGTTCGACGCTCGATTCGACTTCCGCAACGCCGATACCGAGGGGGGCACGCCGAAGCATGATAGGAATTAACTCCGGATGTGAGACCAACGCCTCACGGGTACGGTAGGCATTCAACGGCAGCCAGGTCTGCCAGCTCTCACCCTCGGTCCTGGGCGCCACCACCTCGGCGAGTGCCAGCTGCGTAACGCCAACCAGGATTTCGTCCTTATTCTTGAAGTGGTGGTACAGCGATGCACCGTTAACCTTCAGTTCCTCGCCGAGACGTCGAATGCTGAGCGCATCCAATCCTTCGGTATCGACGATCTTCAGGGCGTCTTCCATTGCCTTGCGTCGCGAGATCAACGGGACCTTGGGTCGGACCATGGGGAGACTCCTTCGCATATGGGGCATTACACCCTAATCTATCGGCGTTTGCCACTCGGCGCCATCTCCGACACGGTGGCACACACCGTATGGCGCGCACCCCACGTCGGGCGCACCTTAGCCTGGATCCGTGGAGAC
>NZ_JBHURF010000065.1:0-12859 GCF_042674125.1 Rhodococcus sp. NPDC056960
CACCCGGACCGGGATCCGGAACGGTGATCGTCGCGATCTCGACGGGGGCACCCTTGGATCGGGCGATGACGCCTCGTACCTGCTGCGGCATGGGACGGTACTCCTACTCTTCGAGCGGTCCGAGCCATGGCCGCTCGAACAGCTGTCGCACCAACTTGTCAAAGACTAATATATCAATTTGCTGACTGAATCGGTAGCCCCGCCTGTTCAGTGCTACTCAACCCGGGGATTCGCCGTCCACCTCCCCACCAAGGGTGCCTACTGGCAAGCATCGGCAGATCGTTCGGCAGGCGTAATGCTTGGGCGAATTCCTGGGGAGTGCACGCCCGAGCATTCGCGCCACGTCATCGAACGATGCTGCCCCCGAGGGGCACTGGGGGCGGACCGCGGCCGAGCAGGAGGCTCTTCATGCCCTCGAACCCGAAGTGTCGAGTCCGCGAAAGGGACGCAAACCTACTGGTGAGTGATCTACACCATTTTGGATACCTGACTTGACATAGATCACAGTTGGCCGCAGTGTTGTTCCCCGTGGAACACGTAGTTGCGCAATAAGCAACACAAATCGGGACTGGCCGCCTTCGCGCCGGGCCGTCTGGACTCCGTTCACAAACCTACTCAGCGATGCGCTGCAGGGAGACTGATGTGACAACAAATGGCAACCCACTCGGGACGGAAACCGAAGCGATCCCCCATCAACCATCCCACTCCGAGGTTGTCGACCCTCGTACCGACGATGGGCAAACCGATCCCCGTGCCGTCGACAGCGTAGAGGGTGCTGTACCCGAGAAGAAGACCGATCGAGTGGTGTTCGGCATTACAACCGTCATCGTGGTGGCGATCCTGGGGTGGGGACTGTTATGGCCGACGAGCCTGACGACCACGACGTCGTCGCTCCTGGACTGGGTGGTCACCAACCTGGGATGGCTCTTCGTTGTGTCCGCCACAGGGTTCGTCCTGTTCGCGCTGTGGCTGGCCCTCAGCCGATACGGACGCATCCCGCTTGGTAAGGACGGGGAGAAACCAGAGTTCAACACCGTCAGCTGGATTGCGATGATGTTCAGCGCCGGTATGGGAATCGGTTTGATCTTCTGGGGCGTGACGGAACCGCTGACACATTTCGTCCAGCCGCCACCGGGAATCGCCGATTCCACGGTGGGCACCGCGATGGCGACCGCACTATTTCATTGGGGACTGCACCCGTGGTCGATGTACGCAGTGGTTGGTCTGTCGATCGCGTACGGCACGTACCGGATGGGGCGCAAGCAACTCATCAGCTCGTCGTTCATTCCGCTCATCGGCCGCCACGCTGAAGGGCCGATCGGCAAGGTAATCGACATCTTGGCGATTTTCGCCACCATGTTCGGTACAGCCGCTTCGCTTGGACTCGGAGCACTCCAAATCGGCTCTGGAATCAAGGTTCTCGGATGGATGGGCGAGGCCGGAACATTCCTACTCGTTTCGATCGTCGCAATACTCACCCTGGCCTTCGTAGCCTCCGCTGTTTCCGGGGTCTCCCGCGGAATTCAGTGGCTCTCGAACATCAACATGGTGCTTGCTCTTCTACTCGCTGTCTTCGTGTTCGTAGCCGGCCCAACGATATTCATCTTGAATCTGCTGCCCACCACGTTGGGTGACTACGCAGCACAAATTGCCAGCATGTCGGCGCGCTCGGCGGCGTCCGGTGATGCAGCGACCGAAACCTGGCTCTCCTCCTGGACCATCTTTTACTGGGCATGGTGGATCTCGTGGACCCCGTTCGTCGGTATGTTCTTGGCCCGAATCAGCCGGGGCCGGACGATCCGCCAGTTCGTCGTCGGGGTAATCCTTATTCCGAGTTCCGTGAGCCTCGTATGGTTCGTCATCTTCGGCGGGGCGGCCATCGGCGAACAACGTGACGGTACCGACCTGTTCTCCCGCGGCACTCCGGAATCGCAGCTATTCGGCATGCTCGATCACCTGCCCCTTGCAGGCGCCTCATCACTTCTCGTGATGGCTCTCGTCGCAATCTTCTTCGTCTCCGGCGCGGATGCTGCTTCGATAGTGATGGGGACACTGTCCCAACGAGGAACGCTGGAACCGACCCGCCCGACCGTAGCGTTCTGGGGTGTCGCCACCGGGGGCATTGCCGTGCTGATGCTGTGGACAGGCGGAACGGACGCGCTGAACGGTTTGCAGACGATGACGATCATCGTGGCGGCTCCATTCGCGATCGTGATGATCGGCATGTGTGTGTCACTGTATCGTGACATCACCCGAGACCCGCTGGTCACAGAGCATCTGGAACCGAAGCACGTGAGCACCCAGCGCAAGTAGGTTGAGCGGCGCTCAACCCATAGGCTGGCGAACTACATGCACAGCCAGTGCGTGGCATCGGAAACTGCTCGGTTGTCGAGGAGCGTCGATGCCGCCTAACGCTTCAACAAGCCACGCATCCCCCTCGTCCCCGGCCCCCGTGAGATTGCCGTCTTCAGCCCCTGGCGGCGGCCGGTCACGGGATCGATTGTCGCCGTGATGTTTCCACCGAACTTGCGCTCCGACGCCGTCTCCGGCGCGTCGTCCGCCGTTGCCTTGAGGTACTTGTTCGGCAGCGACAATTTGGCGATGGTCCGCCACGACTTCGCGTACTGCACCAGGAACGGTCCGGTGGTATACGGCAGGTCGTACTTCTCGCACAGTTCCCGCACCCGGACGGCGATCTCCGCATAGCGGTTGCTCGGCAGGTCGGGGAACAGGTGATGCTCGATCTGGTAGCTCAGGTTGCCGGACATGAAGTCCATCACCCTGCCGCCCTCGATGTTCGCGCTACCGAGCATCTGCCGGAGGTACCACTGCGCGGGCGTCTCCTTGTCGATGTCGGCCTTCGTGAACTTCTCGGCGCCGTCCGGGAAGTGCCCGCAGAAGATGATCGCGTTGGCCCACACGTTGCGGATCACGTTGGCCGTCAAGTTGGCGGTGAACGTACTCTTCCACGCAGGACCGGTCAGGGCCGGGTAGATGACATAGTCCTCGAGCAGCTGCTTGCCCATTTTCGTGCCGACTTCGCGGAGTTTTCCTTCGTTTCCGCGGTGAGCTCACCCCGCTTGACCATCTTGCCGAGCTCGAGGCGCTGGACCGCGGCGCCCCATTGGAAGAACAGGGTCAGCAGCGTGTTGTAGACCAGATTGCCGGCATTGAACGGGTGCCACCGCTGCTCACGGGTGACGCGGAGCAGGCCGTAGCCCACATCGTCGTCCATGCCGAGGACGTTGGTGTACTTGTGGTGCAGGTAGTTGTGCGTCTGCTTCCAGTGCGCGGACGGGTCGCGAATGTCCCACTCCCACGAGGTGGAGTGGATCTCCGAATCATTCATCCAGTCGCACTGCCCGTGCATCACATTGTGGCCGAGCTCCATGTTCTCGATGATCTTCGCGACCCCGAGCATGCCGGCTCCGAGCAGTCACGCCGGGCGCTTTCGGCTCGCGCACAACACCGCGCGACCGCCGAGTTCGAGCGACCGCTGCACCCTGATGACGTTTCGCACGTATCGCGCGTCGCGTTCACCGCGTGATTCCTCGATACCGCGGCGGATCGCATCGAGTTCCTGCCCGAGCGCCTCGATATCGGCTTCGGGAGATGTGCGCATTCCTGGACATCGGCAATCGCCATGGGGGTACCCCTACTGAATGAGAGCGACGCAAAATTCGCCGCGATGTACGCAACCGGACCTACGGTACCGCTGGTAAGTGTTGCCTTACAAGCAATAGCGCTCCACGAATCCCTGGACGACCAACGCCGATACGCGCGGAACCTGACTATTGGCACCGGAGAGGCGGGCAGACGACATCAAAACGGTAGGTTCATGAGATATACTGCAGAGGAACACTTTTCAAATTCGCCACCTCGCATGAGTGTCCAAACATAGGTCAGCCAAATCGCCGGCAACGGCGGCCCGCTCACTTGCCTCAGGCGAAGTCAACTCCTGACCCGCCGATTGGGGAGCAGCGCCGCCGCGCTCTCATGGCGCGAACTACAACGGAGCCGAAAATGCCTCTGCACAACTTCACCACAGTCGCCGCACCTCCGGACGAGGCGGATTGGCGCCTACGAGCGCGGTGCCGCTCGGAAGGCATGGACGTTTTCTTCTCTCCCAGCGGGGAGAACAAGCCGCGCCGCGCTGAACGAGAACGTGCAGCAAAAGATATCTGCGCCGCGTGCCCGGTCATTGATTGGTGCCGAGATCATGCACTGACCGTGCAGGAACCATACGGAGTGTGGGGAGGGATGTCGGAGGCCGATCGCCGTAAGAGCACCGAGATCGGTAGGGATATGCGGGTTCGGAGCCTGCATTTCCTGCAATTCCATCGGCAGAATTGACAGGCTCCGATCCCTTCGCGTCTCACTCGATTTCGACGATGATCTCGACTTCGACCGGTGCATCAATTGGCAATGCAGCCACCCCGACCGCTGAACGCGCGTGGACCCCCGCAGGACCGAACACTTCTGTCAGCAATGTCGAGGCACCGTTGACGACGGCAGGCTGGCCTGTGAAATCCGCTGCCGAGGCAACGAAGCCGACAACCTTCACCACCCGGCGGACCGAGTCGATCCCAACCAGGTTGTCAACGGCAGCCAGCGCATTCAAAGTACACACCCTGGCGGCGACCTGCGCATCGTCCGGGTGCACGTCGGAACCGACTTTTCCTTTGCTCTCGAGAACGCCGTCGACTAGAGGCAGTTGCCCTGACGTATAGACGAGATTCCCCGTCCTGACGGCGGGAACGTAGGCGGCCAGCGGCGTGACGGGTTCCGGCAGCACATACCCGAGTTCGGTGAGGCGAGAATTCCAGCTCAATGGTGCACCTTCCTCGACGAGGGCCGAGACGCCCTCTGGGTTGATATATCAGTTGATCGTAACTGAAACATCAGAAATACCAGCAGCTTCCCCCGAATCCCCAAACCTTCCGAAGTAGCCCCGGGCAAAGGAAGCGCTTTCGCTGCCCGCTTCCAGCCGAGTTGCGGCGGGCCGCCTCGCACGCCCCTCATTCACGCGATTGCACCCCGCGGCGGGTTGACCGCCCGAGTGACACACACTACAGTGCTTGATATATCAGTTGTCGACCTCGCTGTACCGCGGCTGCTGGGCACGCGTAGCACGTCGGCTGTCGGCTCAAGGCGACAGCACGTGTTGAGGCGATCCGCGGGGAGCAGGCGATCGCACATCCATTCCAGGAAGGACCATCATGGGTTCACCGCGCGTAGTGATCATCGGAGCCGGCATCGTCGGCACGAACCTGGCTGACGAGCTCACCGCTCGAGGTTGGGACAAGATCACCGTCCTCGACCAGGGGCCTCTGCCACTGACCGGCGGCTCCACGTCGCACGCACCGGGCCTGGTGTTCCAGACCAATGCGTCCAAGACGATGACTGAATTGGCCCGGTACACGGTCGAGAAGTTCATGAGCCTGGACGTCGACGGCGAGTGGTGCTTCAACCAGCTCGGCGGACTGGAGGTCGCCACCACTGAGGAGCGACTCGCGGACCTGCACCGCAAGCAGGGCTGGGCGACCTCGTGGGGCATCGAGGGCAGCATCCTCGATCCAGCCGAATGTGCGAAACTGCATCCGCTTCTCGACGAGAAGCGCGTCCTCGGCGGCCTGTACGTCGAGACCGACGGACTCGCCAAGGCGTCCCGCGTCGTGGTCGCACTTGCCCGGCGCGCCGAAGCCCGCGGAGCGGTGTTCCAGGGTTCGACGAAGGTGATCGGCATCGAGCACTCCGGCGGCAAGGTCACCGGTGTTACCACCAATCACGGCGTGGTACCTGCCGACATCGTCGTCTCCTGTGCCGGTTTCTGGGGTCCGGACGTCGGCGAGTTGATCGGCATGAACGTGCCGCTGCTCCCCTTGGCGCACCAATACGCCAAGACCGGACAGATCCCCGAACTCGTCGGCCGCAACACCGAACTCGCAGAGTCGGGCTTCCCGATCCTGCGGCACCAGGATCAGGACCTCTACTTCCGCGAACACGTCGACCGCCTCGGCATCGGCACCTATGCGCACCGTCCGATGCCGGTGAACACCCGCGAGCTGACCGACAGCGACAAGATCTCCGATTCCGATATGCCGTCGATGCTGGCGTTCACCGAAGAGGACTTCGCGCCGTCGTGGGAGCAGTCCAAACTGCTGCTCCCCTGCCTCGAGACCGCGAAGATCGAGCACGGTTTCAACGGGGTCTTCTCCTTTACCCCCGACGGCGGGCCGCTCATCGGTGAGTCCCCTGACATCGCCGGGTTCTGGATCGCCGAAGCCGTGTGGGTTACACACTCCGCCGGTGTAGGCCGTGCAGTCGCGCAGCTGCTCGTCGATGGTCGTTCCGAGGTCGAACTGCACGGCTGTGACGTGCACCGGTTCGAGGAAATCCAGCTCGATCCCGATTACGTCAGCGAGACGTCTCAGCAGAACTTCGTCGAAATCTACGACGTCATGCACCCCCTGCAACCCAAGATTTCGCCGCGTGACGTGCGGGTCAGCCCGTTCCATGCCCGGCAGAAGGAGCTTGGCGCGGTATTCCTCGAGGGCGCCGGCTGGGAGCGTCCGCACTGGTACGAAGCGAACGCTGACCTGGTCGCCCAGCTTCCCAGCGAGTGGCAGCCGCCGGCCCGTGAGCCCTGGGCGGCGATGTTCCACTCCCCCATCGCCGCGGCTGAGGCGTGGAAGACTCGAACCTCGGTGGCGATGTATGACATGACACCACTGAAGCGTCTCGAAATTTCCGGTACCGGCGCCCTTGCCCTGCTCGAGCGCCTGACCACCAGCAAGATGGACAAGTCGATAGGATCCGTCACCTACACCCTCGCGCTCGACGACGTCGGCGGGGTACGCAGCGACCTCACCGTTGCCCGCTTGTCCGACACCGTTTTCCAGGTCGGCGCCAACGGCAACCTCGATCTCGACTACTTCCGCCGCCAGGCGCCCACCGACGGTACCGTCCAGGTCCGGGACACCACCGGTGGCACCTGCTGCATCGGCCTGTGGGGCCCCCGCGCCCGCGATCTGGTGCAGGCGATCAGCCGGGACGACTTCGCGAACGAGAACTTCAAGTACTTCCGGTCCAAGCAGGTCCGCATCGGCGGCGTCCCGGTCACTGCGATGCGGCTCTCCTATGTCGGTGAACTCGGCTGGGAGCTGTACACCTCGGCCGACAATGGGCAGCGTCTGTGGGATGCGCTCTGGGCGGAGGGGCAGAAGTACGAGGTCATTGCCGCGGGCCGGGCCGCGTTCAACAGCCTGCGGATGGAGAAGGGCTACCGCTCGTGGGGCTCCGACATGACCACCGAGCACAATCCTTACGAGGCCGGTCTCGGTTTCGCGGTCCGACCCCAGAAGGGCGATTTCGTTGGACGGGACGCTCTCGAAGGTGTCTCCGATGAAACCGTGACACGGCGGCTGGCGTGCCTGATGATCGATGACCGCAAGTCGGTTGTGCTCGGCCATGAACCCGTCTTCGTCGACGGCAAGCCTGCGGGCTATGTCACCAGTGCCTCGTTCGCCCACACGGTCGGGGCGCCGATCGCCTACGCCTGGTTGCCCGCGAGTGCGACGGTCGACACCGCCGTCGAGATCGAGTATTTCGGGCGGCGGATTCCCGCCACCGTTGTGGCCGAACCGCTGGTCGACCCCGAGATGAAGAAGATCCGGTCCTAGCTCCACCTGTCGGGGTGCTGGCTCGCTCAACAGGGGGCCAGCACCCTTTGCTGGGTCACTCGATGGCCCATTGCTTCGTCTCAGCCCTCCATACCGACAGGACGAACAAACTCATGCGATACGACACGATCAGCGCATTTCTCGAGTCGCTCGCTGCCCGAGTACCCGCGCCCGGCGGCGGTGCGACCGCAGCGCTTCATCTCGGTCAAGCCGCCGCGCTCGTAGCCATGGTGGCCCGATACACGACCGGCGATCGGTTCGCCGAACACAGCGCTCTGGTCGAGCGTGTGTGCACCGGTGCGGATACGCTGCGGGAGAAGGCGCTCGAGCTCGCCGAGGAAGACATGGCGGCCTTCAGCTCCGTAATCGACACGTACAAACTTCCCAAGAGTACTGACGCGGAGATCGCCGCACGGTCAGCAGCGATCGAGAAGGCGCTGGTGAGTGCGGCGCAAGTTCCGGCGGATGTCATCGATGCGGCGGGAGCGGTAATCGCGTTCGCCGAGGAGCTTCTACCTGTTGGCAACCGCAACGTCGTCAGTGACGTTGCGGCGGCCGCGGAGGCGGCCCGAGCCGCAGCCACAACGGCTCGGGTCAATGTCGAGATCAATCTGCCCGGAATCACCGATCCGGCAATCCGGCAATCCCTCATCGCCGTTGCCGACTCTGTCGATGTCCTTGCTGACCGCGCCGACGCCGTGACTGCCCGAGTAAGAAAGCAATTGAAGTCATGACTAGATCCCTGGGTGGCTCCGAACTGGCCGCCACCATCCGCCACGATGCGTCCGTCGCGGCCGCCGCGCTCACCGAGATGGGAATCCAGCCCAAGCTGGCTGTCGTTCTGGCTACTGCCGACGAGTCGACCGCCTGGTACGTGCGCTCCATCGCTGGAGCCGCCAAGCGCACCGGGATCCTTTGCGATGTTGTCGATCTCGGCCCGGATGCAACGACCGAACAGATCCATAGCACCCTGGTTGATTTGGGCCATGACCCGGATGTGCACGGCGTCATCCTGCAGACCCCGCTGCCGAAAGGCACCGATCTCGATATCCTGCGAGAGGCGATCACCCCTGACAAGGATATTGATGGTGCCAACCCGGTCAGTCTCGGCCGGCTGATCGCGCACCTGCCGGCGTTCGCGCCCGCCACCGCGCAGGCGGTCCTCGCCTTGCTCGACTTCCACGACGTCGATCTGCCAGGTAAGACCGCCACTGTTGTGGGACGGTCAACGGTCGTCGGAATCCCCGCTGCGCATCTGCTCGTGCAGCGCGACGCGACCGTCACGGTGTGCCACCGGCACACCGCCGATCTCATCGCCGGTGTCCGGTCAGCGGACATCGTCGTTGTCGCGGCGGGCATTCCGGGACTGATTACCGCGGAACACATCGCTGACGGTGCAATAGTCATCGACGTCGGCACAACCGCCACCGACGACGGCGAACTACTCGGTGACGTCGACGCAGCCTCGGTGGCAGGGCGCGCCGGCGCGCTGACCCCGGTGCCCGGTGGAGTCGGTCCGGTGACTACCGCGCTGTTGCTCAACCACACCGTCGATGCCGCGACGACTCAGAGCGCCCGGAGACGTGCGGAGAAGACCATGAAACTCGTCGGGTTGCCCGGCAACGATTGAGATCTTGGTGGGTGATCGGCGTCGTCGGGGAGGGCGAGGCCGATCATCCACCATCCTGTTCGTCTGCAAGAGCGCGCGGGCGCTATATGACTGTGCGGACTGCCTTTTCGAACCCGATCACATGTTCGCGCGCGATTTCTGCGGCGAGGTCACCTTGACCGTTGGCAATAGCGCGCAGCAGATCCCCGTGCTCACCGACGTGCTGGGGAACGGATGGCAACCGTTCGAGGAACAGACAGAAGATCCGGGTCGCCAGATTGTCGTATCGGACGAGGACGTCCTCGAGGTGTGGATTGCGTGCGACCCGATAGATGGTCCGATGCACCGTGAGGTCCCACCGCATCAATTCGTGCCGTTCGATACCGACAACGTCGAGTTCATCCGTCTTGTCCGCCATGTCGAGAAGCAGCTGCCGAAGAGTTGGGGAAGCTGCTTCCGCCGCTCGTCGCGCTGCCACCGGCTCGAGGTGAGCTCGGATCTCGCAGATGTGACCGAGGTCGGAGACATCGACGCCGGTGGCGTACGTTCCCCTCCGAGGAAACGAAATGACCAGCCGCTCCGCCTCGAGCCTCTTGAGTGCTTCTCGAACCGGGGTTCGCCCCACCCCGAGCTCTTCGGCGAGCACGCCCTCAACGATTGCCTCGTTGGGCCGAATGTCGAGCATGATCAACTTGTCCTGGATTGCGGAATAGGCACGGTCCGATAGAGAGATCGCACTCGCATCCGCTTCTACCGCCTGCAGCCCCATGCGGGTCATCTTAGCGTTTCCCTCGCAACTCTTGACCCTTCCCCCTCTGCCTGTGATACTAATAACCATCTGATATATCACTTCGCTAGAACTGGCACTCTAGCTGCCCGATCCCATGGGATACGGAATGGTTTGCCGACGCACACATCCAGCCGATATCCGCTCACGACGCCGCCGTTGCCAGGGAGAGCGTCCAGCACCGAGGAGACGCACATGACCGAAACCTTCACCTTGACGCTCAGTTGCGCCCAGCGACCCGGAATCGTTCACGCAGTCAGTTCCTTCTTGTTCGAACAGAACTGCGACATCGCCGAACATCAGCAGTTCGACGACACACAGAACGGTGCATTCTTCCTCCGCACGTCGTTCATCTCGGCCGGCACTCTCGACGTGGAGCGTCTGACAGCTGAGTTTCGCAGTGTCGCTGAGAAGTTCGGGATGACGTTCAGCTTCAACGGTTGCAGCGTGCCGCGCGTGGTCGTGATGGTTTCGAAAATGGGCCATTGCCTGAACGACCTCATTTTCCGCTGGCGTGCCGGCAATCTCGGTGCGGAGTTGGTTGCCGTCGTTTCCAATCACGAAACCTTGCGCCCGATGGCTGAAGCGGCAGGTCTACCCTTCGTTCACATCCCTGTGACTGCGGCGACCAAACCGCAGGCCGAGGCGCAGCTGCTCGAGCTCGTAGATGAGTACAGCGCCGACCTGGTCGTGCTCGCGCGGTATATGCAGGTGCTGTCCGATGACGCATGCCGGAAACTACACGGCCGTGCGATCAACATCCATCACTCGTTCCTGCCCGGGTTCAAGGGGGCCAAGCCTTATCACCAGGCCTTCGATCGCGGGGTCAAGCAGGTCGGGGCGACCGCTCACTATGTCACACCGGATCTGGACGAGGGCCCCATCATTGAGCAGCAGGTGATCCGCATCGATCACAGCTTCGATCCCGCACGACTCGCGACCGTCGGCCAGGACGCCGAAGCTCTGGCATTGTCCCGTGCTGTTCGCTGGCACTGCGAGAATCGGATTCTTCTGCACGGGCACAGGACGGTGATTTTCAGCTGAAAGGTCCTCGGCTGCCGCAGAACCTCAGCCATGATGCGCTCTGCGGCACCGCATCATTTTTCGAGCCCCGATCGTCTGGGCAGAGTGTCGAGCTGAAAGGTGCTGCGATGAGACGGCTGTCCGTCCAGTGCGGGACGAGAACTGACGAGTACTCGGCCGGTTTTACCGGGCATGTGCTCGATGGCGGAGTCCTTCGCGTGCTCGCCCCCGACAAGCAGATCGCTGCGTCCTATCCACCCGCAAGCTGGACCATCCTGGCCGCGCAGTCATACGACGAGTGAGAAGGGCCAGGCCTTGTCTGTCGTGGTCACGCAGGGGTCTTCTGGATAGCGCAGGCGCTATCGCGGGGAATCTTCGAGTGGTGCATCCACACTCACTGGCGCCGGTAAGCCCGCGCCTTCGAACTTCCCCGAACAACACAGATGCGCCTGAGCTGGGCGAGAAGATCTGGGGCAAGGTCAATATCGGGGCACATCCTGCCATCTGGCCTGAGGGCGGTGGCCAGGCGGCTGAAAAACTGATCCGAGCTCAGCCCGAACTCGAGGAAGATGTCCTCTGCCGTGCCGCCACCCCAGTGCCGCCACTTGATCGCGAAATCGACGAGATCTGTCTCCGAGGTCATATCAATCCTGTCTATGAGCACGTCGGGGCGATCGGCCCCGAGTCGAGCGGCTGAAGACCACTCGTTGGGGTCAGGGCATGTGTCATCCGGATGTCGTGGGGATCGTCAGGAAGTGCGCGGACCAGCTCATCGTCGTTGACAACAGCGATCAGCGGGATGTCATTGTCAACCTCGGCCAGGCTCCGGTCGTAGTAGCCGGCTCCTCGCCCCAATCTGACCCCCCACAGATCGACTGCAAGCGCCGGAACGATGATCATGGCGGCATCTGACAGTGCATCGGATCCGAGGTCCGGTCCTGTTGGTTCACGCAGTCCGAAAGCGGCAGCAGTCAAGTTTTCGGCGCCGGAGTAGGCGGCCCACGACAGCGGTCTGTCCGCGACGGTGAAAGGGAGTAGCACCCGGGCGCCATTGTCCTTCAGCGCATCCAGCATCGACACCGAGCCGGGTTCGGTGCCCAGAGGCACGTAGGCGGCCACTGTTTGCCCTGGCTGCACCAACTTCCGCAGATGGTCGGTGACGCGCTGGTTCGCGCGGCGCATTTCGCTGTCGGTCCGCTGTCTACGCGCCTGGAGGATTCGGCGCCTCCATGCTGCCTTACTGCTGATGTCGCGCAGGTTCATCTCGAAAATCCGCCGGTCGAGTCGAGGTTGATCAGGAGTGTGGGTTTCTGGCTACGCCAGCGCTACTCGCGGGTGGAGCCGGCACACCAGAACATGATATGCAGTCTATATATTAACTGCATATCACTTGTACATCTACCCCATGCGCACCCATGCGGAACGTGCGCGCATTTCGGTGATCGCGGCACAGCAAGATCAGGTGTGGTGTTTCGAGGTGGGCTCGATTGGCAGATCCTGTACCCGCACAGCAAAATGCTTCGTAGACAACTTGATTCGTACAGCGGGGGGCGTGGCGCGACAACCGAGTGAAGTGGTCAGACGCCGTCACTGGCGGATTCGACCGTCCACCACGAAGTCTTTCGCAAAGGCTGTCGATTACTTCCTCGAACCCCGGCTAGATCAGGTCGCGGATGGCTTGCTCGAAGCCGGTGACGTGGGCGAGGGTGAGGGCGGAGGCGGTGTCTCCGTCGCCGTCGACGATGGCCCGTAGCAGTT
>NZ_JBHURF010000066.1:0-12507 GCF_042674125.1 Rhodococcus sp. NPDC056960
GATGACCGCACACACGATGGTGAGCAGGAACATGAGCCCGAGTGCCAGGCGGAGGCTACCGAACGCCTGCATCGCGAAGCCACTGAGGAAGCTACCTCCCGCGATACCGACCGTGAAGACACCGGCCAGCTTTCCGATTGCCGGGCGCGTCTGATCCTCCCGGAGCCGGGAGGCGAGGATCGCGATTTCCAGCGGAAGCCACACGGCCAGCGGCCCCATGAGAACGCGGCCGATCAGCAGCACCGCGAAGTTCGGCGCGATTGCCAGCAGAAGACTTCCCAGTCCCACGCAGACCACGGCGATCCGCAGCATCTTCCGGTGCCCGTAGAGGTCACCGAGCCTGCCGAGCACGGGCACGGCGACGACGACGCTCAGACTCTGAATGACGATGACCCACAGCAAAGCACTTTCCGACACATTGAATTCAGTCCCGATATCGGGGAGCAGGGGGCCGAGATATCCTTGGTCGACACCACTGATGAATTCCATCGTCATGAACATCGCAATGAGAACCGCGGGGCTCACTGTCAACAGCGATAACCGGCCCTGAGGTTTTGCTGCGGTTTGAATCTGATTACTCACCACGAGCTCCATTTCTTGCAACCATCCTAGCCATTATCGGCCTCACCACTTGACCGCCCGAACTCAGATATCGAGGACGATCCGTGTACTGCTGGAGCGAGAAACGCAGATCATCATGCACGACCCGCTTGCCTTGTCTTCATCGCTCAGTACGTAGTCGCGATGGTCGGGCGTGCCCTCCACCACGGGGGTCTCACACGCCCCGCAGATCCCCTCCGAACAGGAACTCAGCGTGCTCACCCCCGCTTCGTCGAGCGTTGCGAGAATGCTCTGACCAACAGGCACCGACACGGTGACACCGCTGCGCTTCGCCACAACCTCGAACGGTGCGTCCGCGCCTTCGTCGACGGCGGACGACGCCGGAGCCGAGAACCGCTCCAGACGGATCGCACCCGCCGGCCAGGACTCGGCCCGCGCCTCGATTGCGTCCAGCAGCGGAGCGGGTCCGCAGGTATAGACGGCAACGTCTGCGCGAGGGTCGCCGAGCGCCCGATCGAGGTCGATCAGCCCGACTTCGTCCGCAGGCTGCACGGCTACGCGCGTGGCGTCGAGTTCGTCGAGGAACGCCATCGAAGCCCTGCTGCGGCCTCCATAAGTGAGGTTCCAGTCCAGTCCCCGGCGCTCTGCTTCCCGGATCATCGGGATCAGCGGGGTTATGCCGATACCGCCGGCAACGAACCGGATGTGTGCAGGCGGATCGAAGGGGAAGTGGTTGCGAGGCTCCCCGACCTCGACGAGTGCGCCCACCCTCAGCTCGTCGTGGATGTACAGGGAACCCCCGCGTCCTTCGGCTTCCCTGAGGACCCCGATACGGTAGTACTTGCGGTCGCGCGGGTCACCGCACAGCGAGTACTGCCGAATCGAGCCGTCGCCGACCGTCAGGTCGACGTGCGCCCCGGCTTCCCACTCGGGAAGGTCCCGACCGGTGGGGTCAACCAGGGTGAGGGACACAACACCTTCGGCTTCCCAGCAAGCACTTCTCACCAGCAACTGCATTGTCTTGCTCCACTTCATGACGTCAGTGAGGTCACACTGACGGGATCAGGCCACCGTCAACGCGCAGGGCGGTACCGGTGATGTAGCTCGCTCGCGAACTCGCGAGGAATGCAACCGCAGCTGCGTACTCCTCGGGGTTTCCGTAGCGTCCCGTGGGAATAGAGGCCATGCTCGCCTTGGCGGCCTCCTCTGGGGTGATTCCGGTACGTTCTGCGCGCGCAGCGTCGAGGCGACCGATACGCGGGGTCTCGATGCGTCCCGGCACGACCAGGTTGGCGGTGACTCCATCGGAGGCGATCTCGCGAGCCAAGGTCTTGTTCCATCCGACCAACGTGGATCGCAACGCATTGGAGAGCCCCAGGTCGGGAATCGGTGTGATGACACCACTGGAGACGTTGGTGATCACTCGCCCCCATCCTCTGGCGCGCATACCGGGTAGCACGGCATCGGTGATGCCGATAACAGAGAGCACCATGGCTTCGAAGTGCGTCTGCCACGACGATGCGGGCTGGCCGGTTATCGGCGATGGTGGCGGCCCCCCGGTCATGTGCACGACGATGTCGATAGGACCAAGGGCGTTCTCGACGGCTTCGATGTTCCCGGCGATAACGTCCTGATCCGCCAGGTCCCACGGAACGGCGACAGTGGTGGTCGACTGCGCCACCCGCGCGCGGGTCTTCTCGAGCGCTTCGGGACGCAGGGACGCCAGGCCCAGACGCACACCTTCGCGCGCGAGTTCGTCGGCGATGGCTCCGCCCAGTCCGCCCCCGGCGCCGAACACCAGCGCCACCTTGTCTTTCAGCTGAAGGTCCATGTGTTGCTTTCTCTAGGTCTAGGTTTCATTCGTTGGGGACGCCGCCCACGGTGATGGTCCGAAACTCGCGATCAGGGGCTGAGCTCACCGAGGATCTGATAGATCGCCTCACCGCTGAGGCCGGATCCTCCGGATTTCAGCGGAGCGCGACTACTGGGAACCACTTCGCCGCGCACGTGCCGTTCGAAAAGATAGCGAACCTTCACGCGCTCGACTTCTTCCATTGCCTCGAGCGCGGTGGCTGCTTCGGCCAAGACACCCGGCAGCTCGGGGTACTCGGCCCGCCTTCGCCAAGTGCCGTCCTCGTGCTCGACCGAGTGCACGACGAGCATGAAGGGTACGGCCAGGAGGTCACGGAGTTCCATCGCGGCCTGCTCCGGTCATTTCGCCGGCCGGGATGGGACGGAGGCCTGTGCGGGCCCCGGCGGTGGCCTCGACCCACGGTTCGTCCCGTTGGAGTGCCGTTGCGTAGGAACGAATGTGGTGGGTTTCCGGGTCGATGCCGGGCGGAACTACATCAGGGTTGTTCTGCAGGGCCCGAATCTCCGCGAGCAACCGCTTGCGGACACCGATCACTGCGGCGTCCGAGCTACCGAGGTTTTCGTTGTTCCGGTCCACGATCGGACCCATGCTTTCCTGCAGCGCGGCGTCCTGCATGGTGATGCCGGCGATGCCCGTCATCGACCCCCACCTTTGCAGTGCCCGGCTCTGCAGGTAGTTGTTGCCGGCGTTCTGGATGGTCTCGAACGTGCCCTGCTGCAGTGCCGGGTGGATGTCGAGGCCGAGCTTGATGAAGTCGATCTCCTCCTTCCGGAGATCGCGTTCCGGGTGGTAGTCGATGCTCCACGCCCAGCAACTGCCGTCGTCCCGGGGGACCCAGGCGTGGGCACCCGCCGGGTCGTCACCGTTCCACGGGATCTGGGTGTACCACGGAGAGGTCCAGGGGGTGATTCTCCAGTAGTAACGGTCGTCTTCGAGTTCCCGTCGGGCGCCGATGAGCACGCCGTAGTCCGTCGGCTCGAGAAAGAAGCGCGGCGACGTGTCCGTCTTGATTGCGCCGTGGTCGCGGCGCCTGTTCCGCTTCCAGTCCGGGCGCCACAGTTCGGCGTCGTTGTGGAGGAACGAGACGTGACTCGAATCGATCCCGCCTTCCATGGCCTGGAAGTAGTTCGCGTGCTGGATGCGCTTCGAGACGTGGCGACGATGGAAGGATACCGTCGTCCACTCGAACTCGGGCACGGGCGGCTGCTTCTCCGCTGGGCCCATGTAGACCCAGTAGACGTCGCCACGCAGCACCAGCGGGTAGGTCACGACCTTGATGTGCTCCTTGAACCGGCTGTTTGCCGGCTCACTCGGCATGTCGATGCAAGCACCGGTTTCCAGGTTGTACTTCCACCCGTGGTACGAGCACCGCAACCCGTTTTGGCCGTCGGGTGAGTTGTCGCTGCTTTCATTGCGTCCGAAGAACAGTGAGACACGGCGATGCGGGCAGAATTCCTCGACCAATGCGGTCTTGCCGTCTGCGCCGCGGACTGCGATCAGGTCCTCGCCCAGAAGCTTGATTCGGACGGGCGCGCAACCGTCGTCGGGAAGCTCCTCGGCCATCAGCGCCGGAATCCAGTAACGACGCAGGTAATTCCCCATAGGCGTGCCGGGGCCGGTCTGGGTGAGTAACTGATTATCCTCGGTTGACAACATGTGCCGTGTCTCCTGTGGGTTTGGTTTCGAAGGGTCTGAAGTCAGGCTTGCAAGAAGGCCGTGACAACGGAGTCGTGCTCTTCGGGCTTCTCCCACTGCGGCCAGTGGCCTGCGTCCGCGACACAGTGGTACTGCGCGTCGGGGATCACCGAGCTGAGCTGGCGACCGAACTCCGGGCCGGTTCCGGGATTGTGGTCGCTCCACAGCACCAGGGTGGGCTGCTTGATCTGGCCGAGCATCTCCGCGGTGATGCGGTGCGGTGAGTCCAAGGTGAAGCTGTTCTGCATCACGTTGACCAGTCCATCGCGCGTTTCCGGACGCTCATAGAAGAACTGACGCAACGTGACGAGTTCCTCGGTGACGCGGCTGGGCTCAGCCATCAGCCACTCGAGTCGCTTACGCACGGTCTCACGGGTCGGGTCATTGATGGCGGCCAGTGATCGCTCCCGCAGAGATTTCTTGGCTTCCAGCCTCTCCGGTGTGACCTGCAAGGCCTCGAGCTCGGCCCCGGCCGTCGTGTTGAGGATGATCTTTCCCACGCGGTCCGGGTGGTGCAGAGCGGCCCACATGGCGACCCATCCACCGAGCGACTCACCCTCGAGGTGAGCACTGTCGGCCCCGATCGAATCCAGCAGGTCGATGACCTGGTCCACATACGCGGGAACCATGTCGGTGGTGAACTCCCGGCCACTGGAGAATCCGTGCCACATCAGATCGATTGCCAGGACGTGGTAGTTCTCGCTCAGCCGCATGATGTTACGGCTGAATGCCTCGGCATGACCACCGTTTCCATGCATGAGGACGAGGGGCTGTCCTTCGCCCGCCTCGATGACACGGGTCTTGTACTTGTTACCCCTGAATCCGACCGACGCACCGACCAGGTCGTTCCAGATGCTGTTCACGGACAACCGCCCGCCTCCTTCTTGCGAATGTTCATTGACCGCCGCTGCGAGCGTGTCAGTTCTTCCGATGTCCCCATACTTTGTCGCCGGTGTACCTGGTGGCGACGTGCTTCGACGGGTCGATCAACAGACCGCCGGCGCCGTATTCGAGCCTGAACCCGGACGGCGACTCGAGGTAGCACGAGATCATCTCGTCGTTGATGTGTCGACCGAGCCCGATCAATGGCGTGCCGCCCTCGGCATACAACCGATCGAGCGCTCGGCCGACCATATCGATCTCGGTCGGCTCCACCATCAGATGGCTGACCGACGGAGCCGCCGGGTCACCCTGGATCAGGGCCAGGCTGTGATGACGTTCGTTCACGTGCAGGAAATTGATCAGCCGCGGCGGCGCGATCAGGTAGTCGCTCAGTCCCAATCCGAGCCCATCACGATAGAACTCGTTGCATGCGTCGAACTCGACGGTGCGAAGGACGATGTGGCCGATACCCAATGCCCCGGCGACGAACTCGGTGCCCGTAGGCGACTGGAACGGAAGCGGTTCGGCGCGCGGCCCCCAGTAGAACTCGACCCGGTTTCCGTCCGGATCGAGGGCGCTGTACATCTGCGCGACGCCACGATGGTCAGCGAGATCCTGACTCTCTTCGGTCAGCTCGACGCCACGCGCCGTCAGATGATCGACCAGGGCAGCGAGTGCGCTCGGTGAACTGGTTTCCCACCCGAGATACGCCAGGCCTTCCTGGGCGCCTGCCTCGACGGCGAGGCGCCACGAGCGCTCGTCCATACGCAGGCGCAGTTCTTCATCTGCAGTCTCGAAATCCGAAACATCCTGCAGTCCGAGGATATTAGTTCCAAACGATCGCCAGTCCTCGAGACGGGCACTGGTGAATCCCACGTATCCGAGCGCACGGATCAGTTGCTCTGTCATGACAGCCTCCAGACCAGAGAATCAGACGACGTCGGTCATGTCGTACGGCTGCACCTCGGCATCGAGCGTCACCGAGTGGCGCAGGATCTCGAAGCTGTCGCCCTTGACGGCCAACAAGTCGTCGTACGTGCCGGCTGCGTGAACGTGGGAGTGACCGTCCAGGCCGTTGCGGACCAGGACCACGCCCGCCTTCACATTGAGCGTTCCGTCAGTGCCGATGTAGACGCGGTGATTACCGATCACGTGAGTTCTCGGCTTCCGCGACATCCGCCAGTATCCGGACAGGTATGCCGCTCGAATCTGCAGTGCGACAAAACCTTTCTCCCTGGTCAGGTAGAAGCCGGTGTCGACGTTCCCTTGGTCTATCAGCATGTACTCGGCGTCCTTGTCGAAGAACCCCAGCCAGTCGCGGTAACGGTCCTCGGCCAGACACGCGGCCCAGTCGGCATAAAAGCCGCGGACTCGCTCCAGCAGAACGGGATCGTACGTGCGTGTTCCGCTGATCGGCGCCGCTTCTACCTGGCTGACCTCGTGATCCAGCGTTTCCTGCTCACTCATGGACGAACTTCCTTTCGAGCTCGATGGGCTCTTCGTTGATGTAGGCGTTCCAGATCTTGTGGAAGCACCGCAACGAGTATTCGTCGAACTTGTCGCCGACCTTGCCGGGCTTGAGACCGCGACCCATGTGGGAGGTCGCGAGGCTACTTCCCTGCAGGCCGCTCTGCGCGCGCACTGCCGCCTCGATGTCGTCGGAGGAGATCTTGCCCCACGAACCCTGGGAGTCGCCGCTGCCCTGGAGCCGGCGCTTGCGCTCCTCCTCGGAATCTCCGACCTTGCCGAACACGAGAAGCTCGACCACGGTGTTGTCGAGACCGAGCGGAGTCGCCACCTCGACGAAGATGTTGTGGCCCTGAATGTCGTACTGCAGGTCGAAGTTCGGGAAGACCGCGAAGATCGTGGTTCCATGGCGCACATCGCGCTCCCACGCATCCAGGCGTGCTTGCTGCTCTTCCTCGGTGTGACCGCGGCCCTGGTTGTCGGCGGGCTTGAGGTCCAACTTCTCACCGAGCTCCGAGGCCAGTCCGGCGGCGAACTTCTCGATGTTGAACGTCCCGTACGCCGGGAACGTCAGCATCGAGTGCCCGCTGGAGAGCTCGACGTTCTTGCCGGGCTGCATGCCGCCGCGACCATCGGCGACCAGGCGATGCAGAAACTGCGGATGGTAGTTGTCCCGGAAGTTGTCGGTCCAGAGCTTCCAGTTACCTGGGTAGTCCCAGCGTGCGCGGCCGATTACTTCGGTACCTTCCATGAAGTCGCGAAGGTAGCTCGCGGCCTCGCCCAGGTATTCCTCGAAGTCCTCGACTGCCGGATCGATAGCGGCGAAAATCAGACCAGCGAACTCAGCGACCTTGACGGGCGTCAGGCCGTACTGGGACTTGTCGAGACCCTCCCCGTAAGCCCTGGGGAAGGGCACTCCGACGAGGTCGCCTGTGTCGCTGAAGGTCCACGCGTGGTACATGCACTTGACCGACCCCGGGCAGTTGCCCTTGCTGCCGAGAAGGACCTCGACTCCGCGGTGAGTACACGCATTGTGGAAGCCGCGGATGACGCCGTCGTTGCCACGCCACACGGCGACCGGCTCACCGGCGATCTTCGCCGTCCGGTAGCTGCCGTTCTCGGGGAGCTCCGACGTGTGACAGATGAGCTGCCAGGTGCGACGGAAGATGTTCGTCCGCTCCTGCTCGAAGATCTCGGCGTCGGTGTAGTTCTTGCGCGACACCAGCATCGGAGACAAGCGCGTGCCGTCATCGGCAGATGTCAACGGGCGTTCGATCTGTGTGGTCATTGGTACGTCCCCCTTCGAGACGGGTGAATCAGGTTCTTAGACATGCCCAAACTTCTTCAGCGCATCGTCGAGTGACAGTCCGGCTTCGAGGTCGACGCGCAGTGCACGCTCCTGCTCCTGGAGGGCCTCCGTACGCTCGAGCACCTCCAGCACGGCATCCTTCGGTACGACCACAGCACCGCTCTGGTCAGCGAGGATGAAATCGCCGGGCTGGACGACGACGTCATTTGTTGCGCCCGGAAGAGTGACCGGCGTTCCGTGTTCGATCACGCGCCAACGGCCGATCGACTGGACGGCAGCACGGTAGCGGGCGAACACCGGAAATCCCTGCTCCTGCAGCGGTGCCAGGTCGCGCACACCACCGTCGATAACAGCACCCACACATCCTTGAGCCTGCATGCGGTAGGCGATCATGTCGCCGAACAACGCGATTCCGTCGGCGCCGCCGCCCCACACCGAGACCTCGCCCGGGCCGATCTGCTCGCAGGCGAGCATCTTCTTCTTGTCACCGTCGGCCAGAGGGTAGGAAGCCATCTCGCCGCGAATCGTGAACGCCCAGCCGCCGAATGACGGTGCCGTTGGCGGCTGCGGGAGGAAACTTCCCGAAAGGGCCTGGTCGACGTATCCCATCTCGTCAAGCACATCGCACACGTTGGCGGTGTCAACCTGCAGGAATCGCAAGCGGACCTGCTCCGCTTCGGTGGTTTGGCTGGTGGTCATGTGATGCAGTACCCCTTCGAGATTGAAAAACGTTCGGTCTTTGATGCTCAGTTCACGAGCCGACGACGAGTGGCGCGTGCCGCTTCCACAGGAGGCTGATCACCGACAACGCGGTGATCCGCCCGGTCTTCGGGTTCTCCGACGGAATGTTGTTGATCGTCATCGATACCCGGACGGCGTTGGAATCGACCGTCACGGTGTGCTGGTTCGTGTCCAGCTCCGGATCAATCCAGACCTCGGCACGAGTGGTGTCCGGTCCGACGCCGGCCAACGCGAGCGCTGCCGTGACGTTGAGATTCGCCGGGAATCCCCCCGCTGCCTCACGCGCCGTTCCCTCGAAGATCCGGGTCCGCTCGGTGATCTTCGCCGGATCGATGTCCGTACCCTCGAAGAACGGTGCCCCGACCAAGGCCCGCGGCGGCTTGACGCTTTCGATTGCCACCTCGCAACGATCCGAAAGGGCCGCAGCTCCAACGACGTCGAGACCGAGGAGCGCCCCGCTGGGGATCAGCAGCCGTCCACCGTGCAGGCGTGCGGTCTCGATGAGCTCCGGGAACTGCAGGAGCGCACCGGCGCTGACGACTACAACCTCCTTGCCGGCTTCGAGCACCGGAACCGCGATCTGCGGTAGCAGATGTCCGGAGGTGCATTCGATGACCAGATCCGCGGTCAAGTGCAGGTCGTCGAGCCCGACAGCCGCGACGTCGTGGATGCCGTCCGCGACAAGCTCCGCCTTGACGTCGACCGGGCGGCGGGTCGCCACCGCCACCAGTTCGAGGCCGGGAATTCCGCCACGCAGCTCTTGAACGAGACGGCGGCCGATCGCGCCGTAACCGGCAATGGCTACACGTTCGGTTTTGTTTGTCATGTAACTTTCACTCCTCGATGCTGCGCAAGAACTGGTCGACGATTCGGTTGAACTTCGCTGGCTGCTCCAGGTAGGGGAAATGCCCGCACCGGTCGAACACGATGTGCTCCCCGTGGGGCACCAAGCGGGCGACGTTGTCCGCCGCGGCCTTGTTGCCGCGCGGGTCGTCGGCACCCCAGATCCCCAAGAAGGGCCCCGCCGTACCACCGAGGCGGCTGCCGAGCTCCTCACCGAAGTGGAAGTCGGTGTTCACGGTGCCATGGGCGGCCGTCCCGCCCGCCCTGCGTTCGTACGCCTCCCGCGCGCCGGGCAGTGCTGCCGAGGTCATCTGCATGAGAAGGACCGCGTCGGAGACGGTATCGATGTCGTACACCACGTTCGCCATGGTCCTGCGGACGTTCGCCAGATCCGGGTTGTCGTAGTACGAACCGGCATTGGCGCGGGACCCACCCAACGTCTCGGTGAGCATCTCGGCGGTACCGCCGAGGGCGACCTCGGAGCAGACCGCGGTCAGGCTCCGGAACCGGTCCGGGTTTCGAAGGTAGAGATTGCTGACCAACAGCCCCCCGCGCGAGGTCCCCAGCAGGTCGGCGCGGTCCAGTCCGAGTGTGTCCAGGAACGAACCGAGATGGTCGAGCATCTCGTTCATCGGCTCAGGGCCGGGTTCGCGGATGGAATCGGTGAACCCGCAGCCGAGCAGATCAGGGGCGATCACACGTCGGCCTACTGCGAGCTCGTCGAGGTTGTGGAACCAGCTGTCGGCACCGAGTCGGATGCCGTGGACCAGTACGAGAGGATCCCCGGTTCCTTCTTCATAGAAGCGAGTCCTGACGCCGTCCACATCGATGAAACGAACCTTCACGACTTGACCAGCACTTCTTCAGCACAGGGCACGGAAAGAGGCAGGTGGAGCCCCGTGCCAGCGAAATACAGGGAGAACTTCATGGGTGGCCAGCTCCTTACAGAACGAAGAGAGCCAGGTCGTCGTGGAGGGCGACCAATTCATCGGCGATGGGTCGCTGGTCGGCATAGAACTGCATGAGGAAGCCGTTGGGGTCGTTCACGAAAACACTACGGCGACCGCGCCACTCGACGTCCGCGACGACATCGTGGCCGGCCGCGGCCAGCTGCGGGAGCGCGGTATCCAGGTCGGCGACGGACTCGACTTCCCAGGAGAAATGGTGCAGACCTGCCGACCGACCGGTCGCTTCGTGAACCAGGGTAAGAGCAGCCTCCCCGGTGGCGCCGGCGAGAACGACGTAGGGCGATTCCACTGTGCCGTGGATCGGGACGAGGCCGACAACGGTGGTGTAGAAGTCGAGCATCGCAGAGAAGTCTCGTGCGACGAGCGTTGCAGCCGAGATCCGCTTGGTGGGGAAGATCGCCCCGTCAACAGGCAGAAGATCAGGATTGACGGGAAAGCGCGCCTCTTTCAGGGGCACATTGTCGCCTGGTTTCCAGTCGACCTTGTGCGGCTTTTCATCCACGTTGCCCGAGCGCAGCTCACGCCAGTTGCTCTCGATGTCGGCGTAAACCTCGACGCCGTTGCCGTCAGGGTCTTTGAGATAGATGGCATGAGCGACATCGTGTGAGGCCGTCTTGGTGAACTTCACGCCATTGCTGACGGCCTCGTCATAGCCGTATACGAGGTCGGACTCGGTCGCGAGTTCGAAGGCGAGATGGTTCAGCCGTGACTGGCCTTCCCCACCCGCTTCCATCAGTCCGATGTCGTGATAGGTGTTGCCGTTGGTGTGGAAGTACCCGCGATCACCTTTGTGATAGTGCAGGCCCACACCCGCGACCTCCCGATAGAAGGCACTGACGGCGCCGGCGTTCGTCTGGAACAGATTGACGTGTCCCAGCCTGCGTGCCCGAAAGAAAGACGAACGGTCAGTACTTTGCGGAGAAGTTTCTGCGGTTGATGTCATGCGCACTCATTTCCAGGTCTCGCTTGCCGAATAATCAATGTCGGCGCGCGGATTATCGACGCCGATATTCCTTCGCAACCGGGTGCCGGAATGGGCCGCGCCGGGAGCCTCAGGAAGCTTGGAGTTCCAAGTTTGTGTCAGCCTTCACACAAGGCGGAAGACCCATCTGATACACCTCTGTGGAAGCACGTATCGGCAGTACACGGCAGATGCGCTCATCTGCCGTGCGGTGCGGCACTGGTGCCCATTTCCGGGCGTATAGTTCTAGGCCATGGCACCCGAAGAGAGTGACTTGGGAAGTTTCCTCCGCTCCCGCCGCGCACGCATGAAACCGACCACTTTCGGTGTAGACGTCGCCGCGAGACGAGTCCCCGGCCTTCGACGGGAAGAGGTGGCCGCACTCGCCGGCATCAGTGTCGAGTACTACGCCCGCATCGAACGTGGCCGGAAGCAGCAAATCTCCGAATCCGTACTGGACTCCCTCGCACGCGCGCTCGAGCTCAACGACCTCGAGGCGACGCACCTGCGCGACCTCGCGCACGCCGTCGCGAACGCTTCGGGGACCCCTAGACGGCCGGTTCGTCACAGCGACGCCATACGCCCCCCACTGCAGGCGATCCTCGATGCACTCAGTCCACAGCCAGCATGGATCACCAACCATCGCATGGATTTCCTTGCCGGGAACCGCGAGGCGTATGCCATCTACTCGCCGCTTTTTGCCAACCCAGAAGACGAGGGCAACCGCGCACGCTTTCTCTTTCTCAACCAGGCCAGTCGAGTCTTCGAGTGCGAATGGGATCGCGGCGCCGCCGAAGCTGTCGGGGCACTGCGCCGTTACGTCACGCGCCATCCTGAGGACCGCAAACTCGCCAAACTCATCCTCGATCTCAACTCGCAGAGCGCGGAGTTCAAAACCCTCTGGGCTGACCATAATGTCGTCCACCACCGCAGAGGCAAGGTCCTACTGGACCATCCGTCCATCGGCAAGCTTGAACTCGACTACGAACGACTCGATTCGACGTACGATCCGGACCTGACCATGTTCATCCACCTGGTTGAGAACGGTTCGAGCACTGCTCGTAGAATTGCCGAACTAGTCGACACGACTGACCAACGGACGGACAGCTAAGCCTGAATCCGTGGATGATCGCGGTGGCGGATCGGCGTGGGAGATCAGGAAAGTGCCTCGTGAACTGGGATAATCGGGAGTGTCTAGGTCCTGATT
>NZ_JBHURF010000067.1:0-10659 GCF_042674125.1 Rhodococcus sp. NPDC056960
GTACGGTGCCTCGTTCTACGGTGATTCGCATGTGTGTGGTGCTGCGCCGTTGGATTTCTTCACCGATCAGAAGTTGGTCGTGACCCGATGGTGAGCACCATGCGGCGCACCGGTGGGAACGCGACATGAACTCCGCGGTCGTCATCGACGCGGTCCGGTCGCCGATGGGCCGAGCCCGCCCGGCTGGCGCACTGGTCGGTGTTCACCCGGTCGAGCTTCTGGCGCAGGTGGTTTCCGCGCTGGTGGAGCGAACGGCGGTGGATCCCGGCGCGGTCGACGATCTTCTGGTCGGGTGTGTCACCCAGTCGTCCGAACAGTCCGGCAACATCGGGCGGATGGCGTGGCTGGCGGCCGGGCTGCCGGAGCAGGTGCCGTCCGTGACCATCGAGCGCAAGTGCGGCTCCGGTCAGCAGGCGTTGCAGTTCGCGGCGCAAGGCGTGATGGCGGGGTCCTACGACATCGTGATCGCGGCCGGTATCGAGTCGATGAGCCGTGTGCCGATGGGATCGAATCGTCAGCGCGCGGACATCTACGGTCCCTCGGTGAACGAGCGGTACGCTCCGGGACTGCTACCCCAGGGTGTCGCAGCCGAACTGATCGCGCACCGGTGGAATCTCGACCGGAAACAACTCGACGAGTTCGCGGCACGCTCACATCAACTCGCGGCACGGGCGGACTCCGCCGACGCTTTCGTACGCGAGATCGTACCTATTCGCGTGCCGGCCACAGACGAGATGGTGCACCGGGACGAGACTATCCGTCCCGGTACCATCCCCGACTCGATCGGGGCGCTGACGCCATCCTTCCGCACCGAGGAGTACGCCGACCGGTTCCCGGAATTGCAATGGCACGTCACGCCGGCAAACTCGTCGCAGTTGACCGACGGCGCCAGCGCGGTGCTGATCGCCAGCGAACGGGCAGCCAGACGGATGGGCTGGCGTCCCCGAGCCCGGCTCCGGTCCTTCTATGCCTGCGGTGACGATCCGTTGATGATGCTCACGGCGCCAATCGCGGCGACACGGGAGATCCTGGCCCGAACCGGTCTGGGCATCGATCAGATCGATCACTTCGAGGTCAACGAGGCCTTCGCCTCCGTGCCGCTGGCGTGGCAGTCGGATCTCGAGGTCAACATCGATCTCCTGAATCCGCGAGGGGGAGCGATCGCGCTCGGTCATCCGCTCGGAGCGACGGGTTGCCGGTTGCTGACGACGATGTTGCACGCGATGGAAGACGCCGACCAGAGACGCGGGTTGCAGACGGTATGCGAGGCGGGCGGCATGGCAAACGCCCTGATTCTGGAAAGAGATTGACGGGTGCGGGACGCCCTTCCCAGAGCGTCCCGCCCCTCCCATTGAGAAGGCAGGAGCACTCCCATGAGCGACAGAGTCCGTCTGGACAGCGTGGTGCGGGCGATCGCCGACATCGCGGCCGGTAAGGCGGTTGTGGTCGTCGACGACGAGGACCGGGAGAACGAAGGTGACATCATCTTCGCCGCGGAGAAGGCCACACCAGAGTTGATGGCGTTCACCATTCGGTATTCCAGTGGGGTGATCTGTGTGCCGATGGCGCCTCAGATGCTCGACCGGCTGGACATTCCGTTGATGACGGCGCACAACCAGGATCGAATGCGCACGGCGTACACGGTGTCAGTGGACGCGGCCGACGGTGTGAGTACGGGGATCAGTGCGGCCGATCGGGCGCGGACCGCCCGGGTGCTCGCCGATGCCGGTTCGGTGCCTCCGGATCTGACGCGGCCCGGACACGTGTTCCCGCTTCGCTACCGCGAGGGCGGGGTGTTGGTGCGGCGCGGCCATACCGAGGCCGCAGTCGATCTGGCCACGATGGCGGGGTTGGCCCCGGCCGGTGTGCTGGTGGAGGTCGTCAACGACGACGGCACCATGAAACGGGCTCCTGAACTGCGGGAATTCGCTGACTCCCACGGTCTGGCGATGATCTCCATCGACAGTCTCGTGGCGTACCGGCGCCGGCACGAGTTGCTCGTGGAAAGGGTTGCGGCGACCCGGCTGCCGACACGGCACGGCGACTTCACTGCGTTCGGATATCGCGTGGAAACCGACGGCACCGAGCACATCGCGCTCGTGCACGGGGACATCTCGGATGCCGCCCCGGTTCTGACACGAGTGCATTCGGAGTGCCTGACCGGTGACGTCTTCGGCTCGTGTCGCTGCGATTGCGGGCCGCAATTGACCGAAGCGATGGAGCGGATCAGATGCGAAGGCCGCGGTGTGGTGATCTACCTGCGCGGGCACGAAGGGCGCGGCATCGGGCTGGCGGCGAAGCTGCAGGCCTACAGTCTGCAGGACTTCGGCCGGGACACCGTCGACGCGAATCTGGATCTCGGTCTGCCGATCGATGCCCGGCACTACGGGGCGGCTGCGCAGATCGTGCGAGATCTGGGTATCGGTTCGGTGCGATTGCTGACGAACAATCCGCAGAAGGTGACCTGTCTGCAGGATGCAGGCATCGAGGTCGCGGCGCGCGTTCCGCTACTGCCACGTCCGAACGACCATAATCTCGGTTACCTGCAGACCAAACGGGACCGGATGGGTCACGACCTCCCCGACCTGTGTCCGCCGGCGACTCCCGTGAGGGAGCGCAGCATCACCACCTTCGGCTGAGCAACAGCCTGGCTTGCCCTCACAGAGGGAAAGGAGATCGTCCGCCGGATGCGCTGTGCGTACTTACTCGATCGTGCCGGAATCCCCGCCGCTAAGTCGGACTGCCAGCCGATCGTTGGAATCGGAAAGGATAGTCCATTCACGCGCGTGACCTCGGCATCCATCCCCGGACTTGCACTCATGACGCGTTCGATGAGCGGTGAGAGCGCATGGGAGTTGAACTCGGTGAAACCACGCTGTAGAACAGACATCGTATAGCGGGCACGATTCGTCAAGAGGTGGCGCATGACTGTACGGCCGACTTCTTTCGGATTGGCCGATCGGCTCTGCGCATCGGACGCGCCCGTCAATTCAGCCTCCTGCGGAATGCGCCAGTTCGATAACGGATGCGGCCATGCCCGAAACTGAGCCATCCGCGGACATCGGAGAGCAAGGCAAGGCACGGCGCGGCAAATCCGGAAATCTTCCACTGGACCTGACCAGCTTCGTTGGCCGTCGGCACGAACTGGCAGACACCCGCCAGTTGCTGTCCGAATCACGGCTGGTGACCCTCATCGGCGCCGGCGCCGGCGGCGTGGGCAAGACCCGGCTCGCCCTGCGAATCGCCGACGTTTCGCGCAGGACATACGACGATGGAGTCTGGTTCGTCGAACTGGGGGAACTACACGACGAGGACCTGCTCGCACAGGCCGTGTCGGGTGCGCTGGGTTTGCAGGATCACTCCGTCCGACCGCCCATGACCGTGCTCACCGAACAACTGGCGGAGAAACGGATCCTGTTAGTCCTGGACAATTGCGAGCATCTGGTCGAGGCAGTTGCGGGTGTTGCACAGGTCGTACTGCGGACGTGCCCGGGTGTCCAAATCCTCGCCACGAGCCGTGCGTCGCTCGACATTCGTGGGGAGGTAGTGGTACGAGTACCCCCGCTGTCCCTGCCGGAGCTGACGCGATCGACAGCGACGCTACGCGAGATCTCCCGATATGACGCGGTGACCCTGTTCGAGCAGCGTGCGAACGCCGCAGTGCCGGGTTTCACGCTCACCGAAAACAACATGGGAACGGTGGCTGAAATCTGCCGGCGTGTGGAAGGCCTGCCCCTGCCGATCGAGCTGGCTGCGGCACGATTGCGGGCGATGTCGGTCGAGCAGATAGTGGAGCGCCTCGGCGACAGACTCCGACTTCTCACGCTGGGTGGCAGAGGAACACCGACGCGGCAGCAGACCTTGAGGTTGTGCATCGACTGGAGCTATGACCTGTGCTCGCCACAGGAACAGTGGTTATGGGCTCGACTGGCGGTGTTCGCCGGTGGTTTCGAGCTCGACGCTGCCGAGGGGGTCCTCGCCGTAGACCCGCCGGAAGGGGAGTTACTCGATCTGCTCACGTCTCTGATCGATAAGTCGGTCTTGATCCGCGAAGAGGTCGGCTCGGTGGTGCGGTATCGACTGCTGGACACGATTCGTGAATACGGACGAGAGAAGTTAGACAAAGCCGGTGGATACCGGGAGCTTCGACAAAGGCATAGAGATTGGTACGAGCAACTCGTGCTACGGGCGAAGTCCGAATGGATCGGTCCGCTGCAGGTAGAGTGGATCGCCAGACTCGATCGCGAGCAACCGAATCTTCGCGACGCGATGGAGTTCTGCCTCAGCGAAGACACCGACGCAGAAGCGGGCATGCGAATCGTCACTGCGATGTATCAATTCTGGTTCGTGCGAAGGTCTTTCAGCGAAGGCCGACACTGGCTCGATCGTGCACTCACCAGTCAGGAAAATCAGCAGCCCTTCGACCGGATCGAAGCATTGTGTACCAGTAGCATGCTGGCCGCGTTGCAGGGCGACGTTGCCGCCGGCACTGTCTCGACGGACCAGGCACGGCTGCTGGCTGCCCGGGTCGGGGATGCCGGCCTCGATGCGTCGGTCGCCTTCGCGGAGGGGTGCCTCGCCATCTCCAACGGAGAGCTTCGGAACGGTATCCCCAGCCTCGAAAACGCGATCAACGTCTTCCGTTCCGAAGGCGATCTCAACCAACTGGTGCCGGCACTGGTCTGGCTCGCGCTCGCCTTCGAGATGGCCGGCGACATCGAGCGAGCTACAGCGAGCTACGAGGAGCTCATCGCGCTCACCGAGTCGCGGGGGGAAAGAATATGGCGAGCAATGGCGCTGTGTGACTACGGATTCGCGATGTGGCAGCACGGACAACGTGAGCGCGGAACCGCGCTCCTCGAAGACGGTTTGAGGCTGTCCCGGATGGTGGGAAGTCAGCTGAGCTACGCCTGGGCGCTCGAGCAAATTGCGTGGACTGACGTCGAACAGAGGCCGGAGCGGTCCACGGTGCTGCTGGGCGCTGCGGACGCACTCTTCAGCGCTATCGGTGGTCGCGCACCCGGTCTGACAAACCCTGCCACTTTGCATGAGAAGTCGCGCCAGCACGCTCGAACCTCTCTCGGGGAAAGAGCGTTTGAGGCCGCAATGAAGCGAGGCGCAGCGCTGAGCGCGGATGAGGCGGTTGCCTACGCCTTGGGTGAACAGCCGCGAGCCGAGGTGCCCGCGACGAGTAGCGAGGCACTCAGCCTGACCCGACGCGAGCAACAAGTGGCTGAACTGGTCGCCGACGGATTGAGTAACAGGGCAATTGCCGACCGGCTTGTGATTTCCCAACGCACCGTCGAAGGTCACGTCGAGCACGCCCTCGTCAAACTTGGCTTCACCTCGCGTACGCAAATTGCCGCGTGGATCCACGAGCAGAAATCCGGCCGTTGAGCCACCCTTTCGTCCGAGCTGGGCTGATCTGATCTAGAGGGCCCGCGATCTGACGGCGCCTCTCTTTGGCCAAGTCTGGGCGCATGTCCGGCGGCAAAACGGCGGTGACGTGGCCGGTCCGAAGGGCCGGTGTGTGGGTGTCAGCGCCGCGAGTCGATGCATACAGTTCGACCTAACTGATATGGGCGGGTGGCCGTTCCTGACCAGCCGGCGACCTGGCATGCCAGGTCGCGGACCCTCGCTGTGCCCACCTACGTGGTACGTGGGTAGGGCCAATAGGTAGTGGATAGGTAGTTTCCCGCTGGTACCGAGGCGTGGCTGCAGCGATTCTCTTGTGATGGGTATCACCTGAACGGCTGAGCTTCCGAGAGTCAGCCTTCGGGCACGCAATTGGATAGTAATGCGGTCCTTGTCCGAATTATGGGCGAGCGCCAATGGACTTGGAGTGAAATGAAGCTGGATTTGCTGTATGCGTTGACGAATCGTTCGGGTGAGTTGTCCTGGCATGAGGTGCTGGAGGCGACGCGGCGGCATGCCGTGATGGCGGATGAGCTCGGGTATGACCGTATTTGGTTGGGGGAGCATCACTTCGATGTGGATGGTACGGATGCGAGTCCGAATCCGATCATGTTGGCGACGGACCTGGCCGCGCGGACGAGCCGGATCCGGTTCGGGATGGCGGCGGTATCGCTGACTCTGTGGCATCCGTTGAGGGTGGCGGAGGATCTCGCGATCTTGGACCATTTCAGTGACGGTCGCCTCGATGTGGCGTTCGGTCGGGGAATTCTGCCGATCGAGGTGATGAACCTCAATCCGGAGGCGAATCGCTGGAACGGCAGCGGGGACAGTTACGGGATCTTCGACGAAAACCTGGCGATCGTGAAGGGGATCTGGACCGATCGCCAGTTCAGTTGGCGGGGTCCGCGGTACACGTTCCCGGAGCCGGGCACGAAGTTCATCCACTCGCCCGGTGCGCCCGATCCGGAAGGCTGGGTCGGCGAAGACGGCGTGCTTCAAGCGTTCGGGATCACTCCGCAGCCGTACCAGCAGCCGATGCCGCCGCTGTTCGCGGTGACCGAGACCGTGGAGGGATTCCGGCGCGCCGCGCGCAACGGTATGAAGCCGATCACCTGGTATCCCACCGGGCAGGTTCTCCACAACCTCTGCGGGCTCTACCGCGACGAGCGGGCCGCGGTCACCGGTGTCACCCCGCCGCTCGGCGAGGACGTCGCGGTACTGCGTATGGCCTACGTCGCGGACACGGACGAGGAGGCGCGGCGCATCGCGGAGCCGGCGGTGGTGGAGTTCTTCGAGTTCATCTGCCGGGTTCGGGGTATCGGGGTGTTTCTCGATGCGGACGAGGACCCGAACGATCCCAAGTACAAGGAGATGGCTCCGTGGGATCTGATGTTCGATCGGGATCACCTGTTCATCGGTTCGCCGGACACCGTGCTCGAGAAGATGACGCGGATGTCGAAGTCGCACGGCATCGGGAACTGGCTGCTGCAGATGGGTGTGCCGGGCATCGCGCACGAGGACGTCGACAGATCCCTGAAGCTGTTCGCCGCGGAGTGCATGCCCGCGCTCCGCAGCCTCGATTCCACGGCTGTCGCCGCGAACTGACCTACCCCTCATCTCACCGAAGGAACAACAATGACGGACTACCTCAACCCAGGCGATCTTCCTTACCCGCGGTTCGGCATGAATCCGGGTGTGGCGACCCAGGACTACGTGTTCTGCGGTGGTATGGCGCTGGATCTGGAGACGCTCGCTCGTAAGCCGGAGGCCGACACCATCGCGAACGAGGCGAAGATCGCGCTCGGGGAGATTCGGGGGATCCTCGAGGCTGCCGGCTGCACGCTCGGGGATGTTGTGAAGACGACCTGTTATCTGGCCGACGATGCGTATCGCAAGGAGTTCTGGACCGCGTACACCGAGGTCTTCGGGGATGGCCCGTATCCGGCGCGCACCACGCTCGTCGTGGGCATCGCCGGCGATTGCCGCGTCGAGATCGACGCCGTCGCGATCCGACCACGGAACCAGCGGTAGGACCGCGCGAGGAGAATGTCCGGCTGTGCGACCGACAAGTCGTCGACGATGCGCAACTCGACCATGAAGCCATCGGTGAGCCCGCTCGACCGGAACGGGTCGCCGCCCCACCTGACGGCGTCCTACCCAGGACGCCCGAATCCGAAGTCTTGTCTTCGTCGGATTGCCCTCGAATCAGAGGCTCCGCAGATTATTCGACCGATCCGTGAGAAGGCGGGTCGCTAAAGAGAGGAACACCTGCGATGGAGTTCGGTATTTTCATTCCCAGTGCTCGGAATGGCTACATCATTTCCGAGGCTGCTCCACAGTATTCGCCGACGTACTCGCACATGAGGGAGATCATCCAGGCGGGAGAGGAAAGCGGGTTCTCATTTGCCCTGTCGTTGTCGGCGCTGCGCGGGCACGGTGGTACGACGGGGTTTTGGGACGACGCACTGGAGTCGATGACACAGATGGCTGCCCTTGCCCGGGATACGACGACGATGAAGCTGATTGGCTCCGTGAATATTCTGGCGATCCATCCGGCGATCGCTGCGCGGATGGCCGTGACGATCGACCAGATCAGCGAGGGGCGCTTCTCACTCAACATCGTTCCCGGCGGCTGGCACCCCCGTGAGCTCGAGGTCATGAATGTGTGGCCTGGCTATGAATACAACAGCTACCGTTGGGAGTACGCGGGTGAATACTGCCAGGTGGTGCGCGAGCTCTGGGAGAATGGCGTCTCGAACTTCAAGGGCAAGCATTTCCAGTATGACGATCTGCGGATGGGCCCGAAGCCGGATAGTCACGTGAACATCGTGTGTGCCGGCGCCTCGGACGACGCCATCGCATTCACCACGAAGTACGCCGACTACTCGTTCCGCCTGGCCTGGGGAGGCGTGGACGCCCTCGAGGATGTCGTGGGCAGGTTCAACGAGCAGATGGAGAACGCGGGGCGGACCATCCGGCCATTCGTGGCATTGGGTGTCGTCCTCGCTGACACCGACGAGGAAGCGGAAGCAAAGCTGCAGACCTACATCGACAGCCCGGATCGGGGTGTGATGGAGTACATGATCGGGCAGGCATCCACCGATTCCGCCAAGGGCGGCACCTCAGAGATCCTCGCCGGGGTCGACGCCAAGGGATTCGTGCAGTTCTCGACGGACTTCATTACTGGTTCCCCGGAGAGCATCGCGCGCCAGCTCGACGAGTGGGCCGAACTCGATGTCGCTGGATACATGCTGATCTTCCCGGATTACGTGGAGGACATCAAGCGGATGGGTCGTGAGGTGTTCCCGCTGATGAAGAACTTCACGGCGGCGCAGACGCTGCAGAACGCCTGAGACTTTCCCGCGCCTCGAGCTCCCAAATGCGGGCCGCCACATGATCTGGCCAGGGCTGTGTGGCGGCTTAGGGCGGCAACCCTCCGTCGTGAGAGTGCCGAGAACCTGTTAATGCAATGAAGATGAGGATGGAACAATGTCCACAACGCTGCTCAGTGAAGAACTGAGGACGAACATCAAGAAGGCCGAGAGGATGCTGATCGGCTTCGAGTGGGTGGACGCGTCCACCGCCGAAACAATCGCGGTGGAGGATCCCGCGACCGGGGAGGTCGTTGCTCATGTCCCGGCCGGTAACGCCCAGGATGTCGACCGCGCGGTCTCGGTTGCGTGCGAAGCATTCCGCGGCCCGTGGCGCCGGCTGACTCCGCAGGAACGTGGCAGATTGCTGTGGAAGCTGGCGGATCTGATCGAGGACCGTGCGCAGGAGTTCGCAGAGTTGGAGTCGCTCGACGCGGGGATGACGATCGGCGAGGCCAGATACGTCGATGTGGCGTTCTCAGTCGACGTGTTGCGGTATTACGCAGGATGGCCGACCAAGATCACCGGGGACACGATCCCGGTGTCGTTTCCGACGAACTTCGGCGGGCCTTATCACTCGTACACGCTGCGCGAGCCCCTTGGTGTGGTGGGGTGCATCGTGCCGTGGAATCTCCCTTTGATGATGGCGGTCAAAAAGATTGCGCCGGCACTCGCGACGGGAAATACGGTCGTTGTCAAGCCGGCCGAGCAGACTCCGCTGTCGATCGCACTGCTGGGCGAGTTGGTGCTCGAGGCCGGTTTCCCCGAGGGGGTCTTCAACTATGTCACCGGATACGGGGAGACCGTAGGGGCCGCACTGGTCGAGCATCCAGACGTAAACAAGATCAGTTTCACCGGCTCGGGACCGACGGGGAAGGCGATCATCAAGGCGGCCACGGGCAACCTCAAGCGCGTCTCCCTCGAGTTGGGCGGGAAGTCACCAAATATCATTTTCGGCGACGCCGATCTGGGGAAGGCGATTCCGTCGGCCGCGCTGGCAATCTTCGCCTGCCAAGGTGAGAGTTGCGTCGCCGGGTCGCGTCTGTACGCGCACCGCTCGGTGTTTCAGGATGTGGTCAACGGGTTGGTCGAGGCGGCCGACAGCATCCAATTGGGCCGCGGCCTGGATGCGGCGTCGCAGATGGGTCCGCTGATTTCGGCGGAGCACCGGGACCGGGTGCTCGGCTTCATCGAACTCGCCCGCAGCGAGGGAGCCGAGATCGTCACCGGCGGCTCTACGTGGGGGAACGAAGGCTATTTCGTCGAGCCGACCGTCTTGGCGAATGTCGGCACGGACTCGAAAGTACTGCGGGAGGAAATCTTCGGTCCGGTTCTGACGATTGTGCCGTTCGACACCGAGGACGAGGTGCTGGCGCTGGCGAACGATTCGCACTACGGACTCGGTGCGGGGGTGTGGACCCGGGACCTCGGCCGCGCGCACCGTGTAGCCGCGGGAATCGAGGCGGGTCAGGTTTGGGTGAACTGCTATCAAACGGTGGATGCGGCGTTGCCGTTCGGTGGGCACAAGCAGTCGGGGCTGGGTCGGGAGACCTGCAAGGAGAGTCTCGACGAGTATCTCGAGCTCAAGACAGTCGTCGTCGACCTGTCGTAGACCATGGGAACGTACGGCTCCATAGTCGTCGGTGGCGCCGGCGCTGGGTCATAGTCGCCCACGTCTGACCGAGAACTCACCGGTGTCGGTCTTGCCGGTTCGCGGTCGTCGGAGCCACCTACCAACGATTTTCGAGTAGTGAGGGTTTGAAAATAGTGACAATCACTGATGTGGATTTGACGGCTGTGTGTTTGATTGGTGGTCGGTGGGTGCCGGGTTCGGGGGTGGATGCCATTGAGGTGTTCAATCCTGCTACGGGGC
>NZ_JBHURF010000068.1:0-10522 GCF_042674125.1 Rhodococcus sp. NPDC056960
TTCGGCGTAGACGGCGACGCTGGCCAGGCCGGCATCGGCTGCGGCCCGGATCACCCGCACTGCGATCTCACCGCGGTTCGCGACGAGCACCTTGGTGATGTGCGCGCTGGCATGACTGGGCACTGAGCCTCCTGTGGTTCGCATGGTCTGTCTCCGCGCTGATCCCCTGGGGGCACCAGCGGTGGGTTACGGCATCTCTTCGGAGTGTAGGCACCGAAGTGATCAGAGTTGTCACCGGATCGAAAATCTCCGATCAGGCCTGTCCGACGCTTCGCAACCCTACCGACGGGTAGTTGGTTGAAACCTGTTCCAGTTGCCGGCGGAGGCTTCCGACCCACGTATGGACGCTGGCGGCGGCGACGTCGTTGCCCGGATATCGAACCGCCAGATTGACGCCCCGCGGCGTTCGATTGATCCACGCGTACACGTCGTGGGTGTACTGCCTGCTCCGCAGGGCCCGGGCATTCCGCTCCAGCCAGCGGCCCGCGTCCGGCACGAACCGCACGTCCATGTAGGAGACGACGAAGCGTGGCCGGATGGGGATGTCGAGTTCCTTCTCGATCCGGTCGAACGGAACCACCGAGAGCGGCTTCGTCCGGGCCACGCTGTCGGCGGCCTCACGCGCGATCGCGGCGAAGTCGTCGGACGGCACCTCGAAATCGATCGGGCTGAGTCCGACGAACCATCCCAGCGCGGACGCCCACTGCGGGGAGTGCCGGGTGTGGACGGGGGTGACGGTCCGGAAGCGGTTGAGCCCCGCGACGTCCGCACCCGCCAGGCCGAGGCAGGCGAGTAGGCCGGGGAAGAAGCCGACATCTGCCTCGCGGCAGGCCGAATTGAAAGCGGCCGCCTGGTCGGCATCGAGGATCCACGCCGACAGGTTCTGCTGGGCCAGCGTGGTCCGCGGGCCGATCTCGAGGGGGAATTCGGGGAGTCCCGGCCCCTCGAGCGCGGACCGCCACACCGCGAGCGCCTCACGATTCACCTCGGCGTCCGTCGTGGTCGCCCGCTCCTCGTGGCCGAAGTCGACGTAACTGCCGACCGGAAACAGGTTGGCCGTCCGGCCGGACACGGCTTCCTCGTACAGTGCGGTCAGCTCGTGCGCGACCAGCACGATGGAGAATCCGTCGATGATCGAATGGTCCGCCGCGAAGAACACGGTGAAACGGTCGCGTTCGACCGTCTCGAGCGTCGCGAAGACATACGACGGCCAGCTGTGCGGCGAGGCGTACTCGTCGAACAGATCCTGGAGGTGTGCGAAGTTGTCGCCGCCCGCTGCGTCATAACCGTGGCTGACGACGCCCACGTGCAACCCGCCCTGCGGTACGGTGCGCCGCCGCACGCGGTCGGTCTCCGAGTCGAAGGTCGTGTGCGACCGCAGCACTTCGTGGCGGTCGGTCCACTTCTCGATCGCCGTCCGGAACGCCGAGACCTTCAGGGTGCCGGGGATCTCGAAGGCGGTGCCCAGCCAGGACTCCCGGCCGCCGGCATCGGCGCAGCGGCGCAGGTGCGCCTCGTGGATATACGACGCCGGGCGGGGATCGTCCACCCATTCCGAGCGGGCGCACGGTAACCATTCGGTGAGCGCACCCACCGGAACGGGGTAGTCGGCAAGTTCGGTGAATTCCATCAGTGTGTGTTCAGGTCCTGCCTAGCCGCGAAGGTGGCGCTTGATTCGGGCGAGCATCGCGGACATGCCACGCAGTCGCAGCGGACTGACGGCGTCGGCGAGCCCCAGTGCGGAGTAGAAATCGTCCGGGACTCCGAGGATGGTGGTGGTGCTGTGCCCATCCAGCCCCTGGTGCAGGATCGACGCGAATCCCCGCGTCGTCGGGGCTTCCGCGGGTGCGCTGAAATGCAGCCGCACGTGCTCCGGATCGGAGTCGTCGACCGACAGGAACAGCGGGGATTGGCACTCGGGTACCGGTTCCATCGCGTCCTGCTCGAGTTCTGCGGGCAGTGGCGCCAGTTCGCGGCTGAACTCCAGCAGCAGCTGCAGCTTGTCCGAGCCGTCGACGGCGGCGAAGTCGTCGACGATCTCGGCAAGCGAATCGGGTAATGCGGTCATGACGATGCGCCGGGAACAGCTCCCGGCTCTTCACCCCTGACGATGGGAACGCGAACCATGTTGCCCCACTCCGTCCACGAACCGTCGTAGTTGCGCACGTTCGGGTAACCGAGCAGGTGGGTGAGGACGAACCATGTGTGGCTGGACCGCTCACCGATACGGCAGTACGCCACGATGGCGTCGTCGGCGGAGACACCGCCGTAGATCTCGTTCAGCTCACCGCGCGAACGGAAACGGCTGTCGGGTGCCGCCGCCTTGGCCCACGGAATGCTCAGCGCACTCGGGATGTGGCCGCCGCGCAGCGCCCCCTCCTCGGGGTAGTCGGGCATGTGGGTGCGTTCGCCGGTGTACTCCTGGGGCGAACGCACGTCGATCAGCGGTCCCTCACCGAGGTGATCCAGAACGTCGTCCTTGAACGCGCGGATCGGGGCGTCGTTGCGCTCGACCACCGGGTAGTCGGTGGGGGACGTCTCGGGGACGTCGAACGCGGTGTCCCGGTTCTCGGCGATCCACGCATCGCGGCCGCCGTCGAGGAGACGGACGTCCTCGTGGCCGAAGAGTGTGAACACCCAGAGTGCGTACGCCGCCCACCAGTTGCTCTTGTCGCCGTAGATGACGATGGTGTCGTCGCGGCTGATGCCCTTGCGGCTCATCAGGTCGGCGAACTGCTCGCCGTTGATGTAGTCACGCGTCACCGGATCGTTGAGATCGAGGTGCCAGTCGACCTTGACGGCGCCGGGGATGTGGCCGACGTCGTAGAGGAGCACGTCCTCGTCCGACTCCACGACCTTGAGGCCGGGCGTTCCCAGATTCGCGGAGAGCCACTCCGTCGACACGAGTCGACCGGGGTTGGCGTACTCGGCGAAGGACTGGGTGGGATCTGGCGCTACGGGCACGGGTGGGCTCCTGGGGCAGATGCGGCGGGGACGCGTCAATTCTATGCGGACGCCGGAAGTTCGTCCGACCGGCGTTCACAGTTACCGTCCGTGGGCCGTGAGGGAGCCGGTGCCGGGGCGTACGGTCGCTTCCGAACGGAGGCCACATGCCCGACATCTCGACGCGCGCCGACCTGGAGGTTCTTCTCCGGCACTTCTACGGCCGGGCATTCGCCGACCCGATTCTCGAACCGGCCTTCGGGACGCTGGCGGTGATCGGCGTGGACGATCACCTGCCCGTCATGTGCGACTTCTGGGAGACGGTCCTGTTCCGCACCGGCACCTACCGCGGCAGCGTCGCTGCCGTGCACCGGGCGCTGCACGGCAGTCACGGCTTCACCACCGCCCACTTCGACCGGTGGGTCGAGTTGTGGGCCTCCAGCATCGAGGAACTGTTCGACGGTGACGTCGCGCAGCGGGCCACGCGCGAGGCAGCCAGCATCGCACGCGCGATGCGCAGGCGGCTGCTGGATCCCACCGGCCCTCAGACGACCGGAGTGCCCTCCAGGTTCAGCTGACTGGTGAGCTCCGCGATGGGCGCGACGCCGTTCTCGCAGATGTCCTGCATGATCTCGCGCAGCCGCACGAGGAACTCGGTGACCGCGCGCCGTGCCGTCGACGTCTCCGGAAACCTCGATCGCAGCGCGAGGCCCCGCTGAGTGCGCGAGATCCAGAACTGGGCGTCGTCCGCGACCGTCACGTTGCTGATGTGGTGCGCGTTCAGTTCGTCGTGATCGTCCGTGCCCGGCAGCCGCCGGTAGTCGATGTACGAGACCATGAACACATCGGTGCGGGTGCGGCGGTATCCGTCGCCGAGCGCCTCCCGTACCTGGGCCATCGTCACACCTTTCAGCGTGAGCGCGGTGCGGAACGAGGCGTGGGTGTGCGCCAGCGACGACTGGAAATCGCAGTCGGGTGTCAGCTCGACCGTCAGCGGCGCGCTCGTCGTGAGCCAGCCGATTGCGTTGGCCCACTGCGGGTCCTGGCGAATGTGCAGGGGAAACTGCAACGGGATCCGGGAGACGCCGTTGATCGACTGCACTGCCATCCCCATCGCGGTGAGCGTGCCGGTGAAGAGGCTGCCCCCGGAATCGAGGCAGATCTCCTCGAACCGCTCGGTGCCCGCCGCGTCGAGGAGAGGCCGGACGTCGGCGCCCTGCGGGGCAGGCTTGCCCGCCTCGACACCGAGGTCGAGCGGAAAACTGGGCGCGGTGCCGCCGCACCGCTCGTAGAAGCGTGCCCATTCGCGTACCCGGGGGTCGCCGATCTCGGTGACGGGCGTCTGGGCCTCGAGTTCGCAGTACCGCAGGAAACTCCCCGGATCGCCGAGGTCCGCCGTCAGATCCGCCTCGGTGAGCACGCCCGTGCCGCCGAGTCCGACGAGTTTCTGATAGATCTGCCGGAGTTCACCCAACGCGATGACCAGTGAATATCCGTCGACGAGAGTGTGATCGAACGCACTGACCACCGTGTAGTGGGAATCGCGTTCGATCGTCGCGAAGAGGTAGGCCGGGAACGTCAGCGGATCGCACGCTGCGGTGAAGCGGAACCGCAGATGCTCGCGGAGTTCGTGCGGCGATGTCGTCAGCGACGACTCGGACGCGACCACCGTGATATCCGCGGGGTCGAGGTCCACACGCTCCATCGCGTCCGGACTCACGTCGAACCCGGTCTGCAGTGTGTCGTGGCGCCGGATGAAATGCACCAGCGCCTGCGCGAGCGCGTCCCGGTCGAGTTGTCCGGGCAGGTCGAAAGCTGCTGCCATCCAGACGCTTCGGCCGACGCCGTGCGTGCGCGCGGTGTCGAGGTGGAACTGCTGGTTGTACGACGGCGGCACCGCGGACGGGGAGACCGCACCCGGCGCGACGGACCATTCCGTCACCAGGCCGGGTTCGAGCATGTACCGGTCGATCGACGTGACCTGCACTACTTCGCCCCTGCGGCAGTCGCCGAGTCCGCGGCCACCGGTGCGAACGGCGACACCGTGTAATCGCCTTCGCGGGCCACGGTTTTCATGATCGTCGACAACCGTTCCGCATACGTGGTCACGGACCGGTGCGCCGCGTCGGTATCCGGATGCGAGATCGCCATCCAGGTGCCCTCGAGGACCCGGTTGATCCAGATCGACGCGATCTGCGTGGCCTTGCCCCCGACGATGCCGGTCGCCCGGGTCGATACGAAATTCTCGGTCTGCGGCAACCGCCGCGCGTCGATGTACGACACGATCGGGGGCGGAGCCAGTGTGGTGTGCTGCGACATCGCCTCCGGACCGGCGTGAGTCAGCACGGTGTCGATCACCTGCTGCACGGACACCTCGCCGAGCGCCTTGCCCGACCGGTAGGCGTCCTGTGCGCGCTGGGCGAGACCGGTGAAGGTCGCGGCATCCTCGAGGGCGAACCCGACCGGAATCAGGTTGATGAACCACCCCTGGGACCAGTAGAACTGCGGATCGTTGCGGGTGGTCAGGGGCGACAGTGCCATGTAGCGGTCGCGTCCGACCAGTTCGTGTTCGGTGATGGCGAGGGCCGCGAACACCCCGCCGATGAAGTTGGACCCGTTGGCCTTGCACACGGCGCCGAACCGCTCACACTCGTCGGCGTCGGCGAGGTCGAAACGGCTTCCGATGGCCGGCTGGGGTGCGTCGGCGGCGCCGAGGTCGAGGGGGAAGCTCGGAAAGGTCCCGCCGCTGCGGGTCAGGTGCCCGATCCAGCCGTGCACCTCGGGAGAGGCGAGTGTCAGCGTCGCCGCCTTCTCCCGTTCCTTCCGGCTGTACTCCACGTAGCTTCCCGGTTCGGGCAGTTCCGGCGGGGTGCCGTCGAGTTCTGCCTGATAGATGAGCCGCGTCTCGGCGAAGGTGAGGATCATCGACTGCATGTCGGTGTGCGCGTGATCGACGGCGTGGAACAGGGTGAAGCTGTCGTCCGCTGCGGGTGGTTCGGTGTCGTAGTGCTCGACGACACCGAACACGAAGGCGGGCCAGCCGAGCGCGCTCGTGTCGTTCGCGAAGCGCGCCGCGATGTGATCGCGGACCTGCTCGGAGGTGGGGAGGGTCGCACCCTCGTGGGCGACGAGCGCGATGGAGTCGGCGGGCACGACGTGGCGACGGACGGCGTTGGTCGTATCCGTCGGGTCGGCGTCGGCGTCGGCGTTCGCGAACGAGAACCAGCTGTGCAGCGTGTCGTGCCGCAGGACGTACCGCTCGAGGGTGCGGGTCATCGCCTCGGTGTCGAGCCTGCCGGGGAAGTCGAAGGCGATGCCGATCCAGGGTGACTGGGTCTCCCCGGTGTTCGCCGCCAGTCGTGCGCGCCGCAGGTGCCGCTCCTGCATGGTGGTCGGCAGTGCCGGATCCACCGGCGCCGCGGCAGCCGCCCGTGCACTCGCATCCGTGACTTTCCACTCGACGACCCGCCCAGGCTCCGGCTTCCAGTGGGTGATCAAGTTCAAGTCCATCGAGCGGCTCCTGGTGTGTCGAGTTCGAGGTTGCGAGTTCGGTCGGTGTGGCGCGGACTTCTCGCAACAGGATGCGCACCGGGTGCCTTACCGCGAGAGGTAGAGAAGTATGAGACTGATTACAGGTCGGTCCCGATCCCGTCAAGTGTCGAGCACAAGGGTCGTGCGCTGCAAGTTCCTCACGTAATATGCAGCAACCTTTGAGCGACCTCACAGCTTTGCGCGAGTGCCGAGACGCTAGCCTGTCCCGATGCCTGCGACTCAGCGTGACGCACTCTATCGGGCTGAACTCGGTCTGTGGGTTCCGTGGCTGGGTCTGGCCACCAGCCTTGCCGCGGTGTTCATGCAACTGCTGGACGCGACCATCGTCAACGTCGCGCTTCCGAGCATCGCGGTCGATCTGGGGGCCTCGGTGTCGGCGCAGCTGCTCATGGTCAGCGTCTACACACTTTCGTTCGCGTGCTCCCTGATCACGGCCGCACGACTGGGGGACCTGCTCGGACGGCGCCGGGTCTTCCTGACCGCGATGGCCGTGTTCGTGATCGCCTCGCTGCTCTGTGGACTGGCGCAATCGCCGACCGCTCTCGTCGCGTCCCGCGCGTTGCAGGGTCTGGCCGCTGGATCGATGTCGGCGCAGACGTTCGCCATCATCTCGGGGCTCTTCCCGAAACGGTCCCATCCGCGCGTGTTCGGGATCTACGGCGCGACCATCGGGCTCGCCACGATCTGCGGTCCCCTCGTCGGCGGGCTTCTCATCCAATGGGATCTGTTCGGCTGGGGATGGCGGCTGATCTTCTTCGTCAACCTTCCATTCGGGCTCGCCGCGCTGGTCCTCGGGTACTTCTATCTCGTCGACGCGAAGCCCGACGGGGTCCCCGGTGGTGGCACCGGCCGCCGCGAAGCGCGGGGCCTCGACATGGGCGGCGCCGTGCTGTCGGCGCTCGGACTGTTTCTGCTGATCTTTCCGCTGGCCGAGGGCCGGGAACGGGGCTGGCCGACGCCCATCGTGGTGATGCTGCTGTGTTCGGTACCGGTGCTGATCGCGTTCGTCGTCTACGAGTGGCGACTCGGGCGCCGCGGCGGCGACCCCGTCCTGCGACTGCAGTTGTTCACCGACCGCGCGTTCTCCCTCGGCGCGGCCATCGCGTTCGTGTTCTTCGGCACGCTCACGTCGCTGATCTTCACCATCTCCCTCACCCTGCAGTTCGGATTCGGGTTCTCCCCGCTGCGGGCCGGGGTGATGACGCTGCCCTGGGCGCTGGGAACCGGTCTCGCCGCGCTGGCCTCCGCCGTGGTCTACCGGCGCATCGGCAACCTCGTCCTGCCGCTGGGAATGGCCCTGTTCGCCGGCTCCCTCGTCGTGCTGTCGGCGCAGTTGCAGCACGAGGGCACCGATCCGCGCTGGTCGGCGCTGGCCGGCCCACTGTTTGTCGGGGGAGCCGGTCTCGGACTGTTCGTGGCACCGCTCCAGACGGCGATTCTCGCGACCGTGCAACCGCAGAACGCGGGTTCGGTGTCGGGCCTGCTCCCGACCGTCCAGCAGGTGGGCAGCTCGATCGGGCTCGCGGTGATCGGGGTGGTGTTCTTCAACCTCGTCGCGACGCAGTCCGCGGACGCGGTCCAGGCGGAACGGCCCGCGCTGACCGCCGAACTCGCCGCGGTCGGGGTGCCGCCGGGGCTGATCCCGCGTGCGGAGGAGACGTTCGTGCGGTGCGCGACGGAACAGCTCGGGTCCACGTCCCCGATGAAGGTGCCCGATCAGTGCCGGTCGCTGGGATCCGGGGGCGCCTCGCTCGGCGCGGCGCAGCAGCAGATCGCCGATTCCGCGGTGGTGGCCGCACGAGAATCGACCCGCAGCGCGGCGGGTGAGGCGTTTCTCCAGGCGGAACGCCGAATCCTCTGGATCATCGCGGCGGTCGCCGCGGCGATCGGTGTGGCGTCGCTGACGCTGCCACGCCGAAATCGACCGGCCGACGACGTGTCAGTCGGCGTGGCCTGACGTCGCCCACAGCTCGGCGACACCGACGCCGACGTCCGCGAGCAACGTACGGACGAGGGGCAGTCCGATGCCGATCACACTGGACGGATCGCCTTCGATGCGGTCCACGAACCATCCGCCGAGGCTGTCCAGGGTGAACGCACCCGCAACCTGGAGTGGTTCGCCCGTCGCGAGGTAGGCCTCCAGATCCGCGTCGGGCGGGCTCGCGAAATGGACGACGGTCGCGCTGTGGTCGTGTGCGTCGCCCACGACCGTTCCGTTCACGAGGCGCAGGACGCTGTGCCCGGTGAGCAGGGTCGCGCTCCGGCCCGCCATCGCCGACCAGCGGGCACGGGCGACGTCGACGGTTCCCGGTTTACCCTGCAGGGAGCCGTCGATCAGCAGCATGGAGTCGCATCCGACGACCACGGCATCGGAGATCCCGTCCCGCGCGAGAACAGGGAGGACGTCGTTCGCCTTCGCGCGCGCCAGTTCGGTGACGACGTGCTCGGGGGCGGCGTCGGCACCGAGTGCCGCGATGATCGCGTCCTCGTCGACTCCGGAGACCCGCACCACCGGTTCCACGCCGGCGCTGCGCAACACGGCCAGCCGCGCCGGCGATGCCGAGGCCAGAACGAAGGACGTCACGAGACCCTGATCAACGCCGGTACGCCGACACGTTCGGGAACGCGTACGGGGAGAACGGGGCGTTGCTGCGATGCATGCGGGTGGGGGCACCCCAGGACTCGGGTGGGAGGTATGAATCCGGGTCGCCGCTGCCCGCCGCTGCGACCGCGGAGAGCACCGCGACGAGCGCCGCGATCTCCTCGTCGGACGGTGAACCCTTGACCACGGTCAGGAAAGGCTCGCCGACCGCGACGGGCGCGGCGGCATCCACGTCACCCGGCACGTCGGAGGCGACGCTGTCCGAGAGCGTGGTGTCCGCCGCGGAACCGTTGGCCGACGACGCCGTGTTCGCTCCGGTGTCGGTCCGCACGTCGTCCTCGGTGAGAGCGGTCACTCTGTCCAATGATTCGCCGACGCTCATAGCGGGATGTTCCCATGCTTCTTGGGCGGGAGGGTGACCATTTTGCGTTCGAGTAGGCGCAGGGCGGCCACGATCTGTCCGCGGGTGTGGGACGGGGGGACGACGGCGTCGACGTAGCCGCGTTCGGCGGCGACGTACGGGTTGACGAGGGTGTCCTCGTATTCCTGTTGCAGTTGCAGGCGCAGGGCGTCGACGTCGTCGCCGTTCTTGGCGGCCTCGAGCAGTTGTTTGCGGTAGACGAACCCGACGGCACCGGAGGCGCCCATGACGGCGATCTGGGCGGTGGGCCAGGCCAGGTTGACGTCGGCGCCCATGTGCTTGGAGCCCATCACGTCGTAGGCGCCGCCGTAGGCCTTGCGGGTGATGACGGTGATCTTCCCGACGGTGGCCTCGCCGTAGGCGTAGAGCAGTTTCGCGCCGCGGCGGATGATGCCGTTGTATTCCTGGTCGGTGCCGGGCAGGAACCCGGGGACGTCGACCAGGGTGATGATGGGGACGTTGAACGCGTCGCAGGTGCGCACGAAGCGGGCGGCTTTTTCGGAGGCGTCGATGTCGAGGCAGCCGGCGAAGACGGTGGGCTGGTTGGCGACGATGCCCACGGAGCGGCCGTCGACGCGGCCGAAGCCGACGACGATGTTGCCGGCGCGTTCGGCCTGGACCTCGAGGAATTCGTCGTCGTCGAGGATGCGGCGGATGACCTCGTGCATGTCGTAGGGCTGGTTCGCCGAGTCCGGGATCAGGGTGTCGAGTTCGAGGTCCTCGGCGGTGAGGGAGTCCTCGAGGGCGCCGGTGATCGGGTCGGTGGGGATCGTCCGGGGGGCGGCGGCCTGGTTGTTGGACGGCAGGTAGGACAGCAGGTCCTTGACGTAGTCGAGGGCGTCCTGTTCGCCGGAGGCGACGTAGTGGGCGACGCCGGACTTGACCATGTGGGTGTGCGCGCCACCCAAATCTTCCATGGTGACGTCTTCGCCGGTGACGGTCTTGATCACGTCGGGGCCGGTGACGAACATCTGGGAGGTCTGGTCGACCATGACGACGAAGTC
>NZ_JBHURF010000069.1:0-10492 GCF_042674125.1 Rhodococcus sp. NPDC056960
CGGTGATGGCAGGCCTGTCCCGCAAAGGCATGCTCGGAGCAATCACCGGACGCGACATCGACCACCGCCAGGCCGCCTCCGTCGCCGCCGCCCTCCTCGCCGCGCAGAACGGAGCAGCCATCCTCCGCGTCCACGACGTCGCCGCAACCGTCGATGCCGTTGCTGTACTTCATTCTGTACGCAGCTCCAGCGCACGACGCTGAGGAGATCTGGGAGGCTCTCAACTGTTACCGTAATTCCTAATACTTCCTATCCCTTCCTGTTGCTATCGGATCATGCGCATCGGCGAGGCAGCGGCATACCTGAACATGTCGGTGGTGGGGGTCCGCAAGGCCGCGTCGGAGGGCCGGTTACCGTCTCGGCGTACAGGTTCCGGTCAGCGAGTCTTCGATCGGGAGGATCTCGACGTCTACCTGGGTCGACCTACACCGGCGAGGGTTCGGGCGGACAGGGCGGACGCGTTGTACTGCCGGGTGTCCGGCTCGACCGGTCAGGAATCCTCGCTCGCCAATCAGGAGAAGATGCTGCGTGCGAGTGCCACCGGCACCGTGTACAGGGCTACCAGGATCGTGGTTCAGGTCTGAGGGAGACCCGAGCCGGACTGACTCGGATGCTCGACGACGCAGCCAAGGGCCGGTTCACGGTGGTGCGCGTGGTGTGGCGGGATCGGTTGGCGCGATTCTCCGGTGGCGTGGATCGAACGTTACCTGTCGGTGGTCGGCGTTAAGGTCGAGGTCCTGCGTGAACATGGGGACGAGTCGCTGGTCGAGGAGCTGATGGACGACTTCATGGCATTGCTCGCTTCATTTTCCGGCCGCTTTCACCCAGTGCGGTCGAAGCAGAATCAACGTCGACTTCCGGGCGATGCGGCAGCACGGTTGGAGATGGACTAACTGATGGCCGATGCCGGATTGACTGCGCCGCGGCAGTTCTCGTTCACCACCCGCCCCTACCTGGCGGTCGATGACAGCACCGGTGCGCCGATCGGGCTCGACGACGTCGACACCCGGGTGGGGTGGCTGCTCGACCTGATCTCGGGCGCCGAAGCACAGATGCTGTCGCGGCTGTGGCAACCGGCCACCTTCAATGTCCTCGCCGCCGGACGGGACCACCAGGGCCGCAAACTCCCGACGCACGGCCATGTCGCTGCTGCGCGTCTGGGCTGGACCCCGCACTACCCGGACGGGCTCTACGTCCCCTCGCGTGTCACCCGGTGGTCACCGCACAAGCGACGGCGACGCTGCGGACGCTGGCATACCGAGACACCGCGATCACGACACTGTCGGCCCGGTTCGACCCGGCCACCGGCCGCATCGCCGCACACACCACGGCGGCGGAGTGCGTCCCGGCCGGATTCGCCCGCGGTGTGGTGCGGCAGCTCATCGCGCGCGCCCGCCGCGAGGGCGGGGCACTGGCCGGCCGGTTGCGGATTACCGACGTGCAGGCACCACCTCAGGTCTCGGCGATGGCTCGGCTGTCGGCAGCGGATCGACAACTCGCGCACCTCGCCGTCACGGACGCCGTCATGACGTTGACGGTGAAACTGCCCACCATCCCCGCCCCGACCGGGCGCGCGCAGTGGCGACGAGTCCGGTTGACCGCCGCGATCCCACCGCACCTGCACGGGCGGCCGATCAGCGTCTGGCATCTGCCGACCCTTCATCTCGACCACCGGGGTCTGCTGTTGCGGTGCGCTGCCACCGAGACGGTCCCCGCCGTTGATGTGACATCGGGAATTACCGCGGTGGGCGTGGACTGGTCCCCGTCGACACTCGGGGCGGCCGCGGTCGCCACACAAACCCCGGAGGGTGTGGTCTCGGACTATCGGGGTTTCACGTACGACGACCGCGGCCTCGGGATCACGCTGGCCCGCCTGCAGACCGAGGGTCAACTGCTGCACCGCAAAGCTGCTCGGCTGCGCCGGCTCGCCGCGACCGCTCCCCCCGAGGTCCGCGCACAACTCGACGCGAAGACTGCCGTCCTCGACGCGCACCGCGAGGCGGTGGGTATCAAGCGGGGGAAGATCAACCGGGAAATGGCGTTTCACTTCGGCTCCGAGGTTACCGACTTCGCTGCCGCGGCGGGGGCGACGGTGATCGCGGTGGAAGACCTCAGCACCCTCGAGACCCGCGGGCACGGCCGGGTCAACAACAATCGGGCCGCGCAGTCCGCCCGCCGCCACGCCGTTACCGCTCTCACGCACACCGCCGCAGAGGTCGGCATCACAGTGGTGTCCGTGCCGGCACGCGGATCTTCCGCGTTGTGTCCGGGCTGCAACGAACCACTCTCTCGCCCCGGCGGCTACCACACCGCGTGGTGTGCGGGGTGCAGAATTGGCGGAAACCGTGACCATGTGGCGGCCGTGAACCTGGCCAAACGGGCATTGCTGGGAGGCGGAAAAGCCGTTCGGAAGCGCGGCCGGAATCCGCAGATCCGGGTGATCGAGCATGCGCCGGTGCGCCGATGCCGCGACAAGATGTGTCCCACTCCGAGCAGGCCGCGGCATCGTCGTGTCCGTCGCAGTGCTCCCGCCGCGGTACCGCCGGTGGGGGTGAATCAGACAAAGACTGTTGCTGCGCCACAAGTGTCGGTGTGGGACACGGTAGAACCCGCAACACCGCAGGGTGTTACGGGTAGCCGTGAAGTACATACATCTCCAACGCCAGCCACGTCAGTGGAGGGAAGTATGAGATCCATGTAGACGCTTGGTTTCCCATTGTGTGGACACCAAGACGATGCCGCGGGACCGACGACACCTGGGTAAAACGCCGACCTTCGCGCCGCGGGCGCCGCGAACCCTAATGTCAACAGCCTGTGCTGAGGGGTTTCCGATCGTCGACCTCGAGCACTCTGCATGACGAGGCCGCCTTGACCAGTGTTTCCTCGTACTCCTCCGTCTGGTCGGAGAGCGCAGTAATCGCACCACCGACGCCGAATTGAACCTGCGAGTCGGTAACCACGAGTGTTCGGATCGCGACCGACAGGTCCACGGCTCCCGACAACGAGATGTATCCGATCGCACCGGAGTACACCCCGCGCGCCCCACCTTCGAGTTCGTCGATGATCCCCATCGTCCTGATTTTGGGGGCTCCAGTCATCGATCCGGCAGGAAACAACGCACGTATCGCGTCGATGACGTGCACATCTGGGCGGAGAATGCCCCGAATGGTGGAAACCATCTGATGTACCGACGCATAGGTCTCAATTCCGAAGAGGATTGGTACCCGCACTGTCCCCGGCTCACACACTCTCGACAGATCGTTCCGGACCAGGTCGACAATCATCAGGTTCTCAGCCTGGTCTTTCTCGCTGACCGCGAGGGAATGCATCAGAGCCATGTCCTCATCGGCGGTTGCGCCGCGGGGTCGCGTTCCCTTAATCGGCTTCGATTCCGCCGATCGGTCTGCCCTGACACGTAGGAACCGCTCGGGAGACGCACTGACGATCGAGACTTCACGGAATCGCAGAAGCGCGGCATGCGGTACCGGATGTAAGTTTCGGATGTTGGAAAAGATTCGGGCAGACTCGATATCTGCAGCGACGGTTGCCATGTTGGTCAGGCACACTTCGTACGTGTCGCCGGCCCGAATCAGCTCCAGACACTCGTCGATCAAAGCGCGATACGTCATCGCGCTGTGCCGTAGTTGGAACTCCGCGCCTGTCGGCCGGGTGAAGACGATCGGTGGGCAGTCCTGGTCCTGGTCCTGGTCCTGGTCCTGGTCCTGGTCCTGGTCCTGGTCCTGGTCCTGGTCCTGGATGACGTTTCCCGCTGCGGCGAACCAAGCTTCGCTGCGCGGATCATTCGTTGTCGTGCTCAAGGTGAGGAGATAGCTACACCGTTGTTCATGGTCGATCACCACAGCCCGGTCAACAAAGACCAGTGCGGCATCAGGGTGCGGGGACGTATGGGCCCGAACGCCTCCCGTTTCCCCCTTCAGTTCATAGCCCAGGTATCCGACATAGCCAAGGTTGAAATCGAAGGGAAGCTCGGGATCGGATTCCACGGCCCGAATACGAAGCTGCGCTTCGAGATAATCAAAGATCGACGCCGAGATCTTCTCGTCGGGGAGGGCATTCCGGCTGACACTTACGGTCGACACATTCAGGTCGTAGGTGATGTACTCCCCGTAAGGCCCTGAGCAGTCACCCATGATGGTGAATCGGGAATCGAGATCGGGCTGAACGCTGCCATCGAGCCAGAAGGTTCCCGACCGACCTTCGAACAGACTCTCGAAGAGCTGCGCAGGGTCCGGGTATCGGTCCAGCCGACGATGGTTGACGATAAAACGGGGATGCTGATTGCCACGGGACCGCGGTAATTCGGAGTTCGGGGAGGGCCTTCGATCTTTGATCGCGACCGGCATCGTGAGATCCCTGAAGTTGGCAAACAACTCCCGCCCGTTTTCACTCGAGATGGATTCGGGATGGAATTGGACCCCCCAGAGTGGTCTGCTCCGATGCCGCACTGCCATAACCAATCCCTCAGAAGTCGTTGCCAGCACCTCGAGCTCGTCTGACTGCCCCTCCGCAACGAGCGAGTGGTAGCGAACCACGTTCATCGGAGATGGAATCCCGCTGAACAAGTCGTCACCGGTGTGCACGATGGAGGAGAGTCTGCCGTGCATGGGTTCAGGCGCTCGAACAATGCGAGCACCGAACAACGCACACAGCCCCTGATGCCCTAGACATACCCCCAGGACCGGTAGTCCCGAATCCGCAATGACTCGAGCACTGATACCGAAATCGGCGACCTCCGTCGGAGTCCCCGGCCCCGGGGAGATCACCGCGTTGTCGAATGCCGTGAAGTCGATCGACTCCCACGATGCATCATTCGTCACCACGGTCGGGCACTCGCCGTTGACGGCAGTGAGTAATTCGTAGAGGTTATAGGTGAACGAGTCGTAGTTGTCGACCAGCAATGTTCTGACCATCTACAGACCTCCTCGATGCGTCTGCTGCATCAGCCTACCCGCTGAAATTGCTTTAGTATACCATTCATTTATGACTAATATATCAGCGTACTCCGGCTCATGATCGGCTCCGCTCCCCCTTCCCAGGCCGAGTCCCCCCTCGCTGCCGCAACCGATTACCTGTACCAGCTACCCCGAGGATCGAAAGGCGCCGGCCTCGCCCGCGCGGCAGAGTTCTTCGACCGGCTGGGAGCTCCGCAGAATGCGGTGCGCACGGCGCACGTGGCAGGAACCGCGGGAAAGGGCTCGGTGAGCACCTTTCTGGCCTCGATCTTGACTGCACACGGCTGGCAGGTCGGCGCGCACCTGTCGCCGCACGTTTACTCGATACGCGAGCGCTTCCAAGTGTCAGGCGCACCGATTACCGAAGGGACGTTTGTCGAACTCGTCGACCGCATCGCTCCTGTGGTCGACGCGATGATGGATTCCGACCTCGGCGCACCCACGTTCTTCGAGGTTGCCAACGCCATTGCGTTCACTCACTTCGCAGGGTCGTCCGTCGACTATTCGGTCATCGAGACCGGCATCGGAGGACTGCTCGACGCCACGAACACCATCGGCCGGCCCGACAAATTCGCTGTGATCACCCGAATCGGGTTGGATCACACCGACATGCTGGGAGAAACCGAGTCCGCGATCGCTCGCCACAAAGCCGGAATCCTCCCACAAGGCGGGCAAGGCATCGCCCTGCGGCACCCATCTCGTGAGGTACGGCGGACTCTTGCCGGCGCAGCGCAGCAGCGTCGATGCCAGCTCGACCAGTTGGACGAGCGGCTCGTCTCCTGCGATGTCTCCACCTTCGGCACCTACCTGCGCATCGGGGACGGTAAGCCGATGAGACTCGGACTGGAGGGCCGCCATCAAGGCGTTAACGCAGCCCTCGCCCTGCGGGCTGCCGAGCACCTCTCCATCCGCGACGGATGGTCCCTCGATCACGGCGCCGCCCGGGACGGCCTTGCAACTGCGAAGCTGCCGGGTCGGTTCGAACAGCGCATCACCGTGGGCGGTCAGCACGTCGTGCTCGACGGTGCCCACAACGCGGTCAAATTAGCAGCGCTGGTGTCGACCTTGCAGGATCTGTATCCCGCACAACGCTTCGCCTGGGTACTCGCATTGAAGGACGACAAGGACTTGGACGCCGCACTCACGGCCGTCGCACCCTCAGCCGCAGGAATCGTGGCCACCGAGTTCCACAGTGGCAGTGATGGCATGGCCTCCGGCGCGGTTCGTTCCATGCCGGCAGGGAAGGTGGCCGAACGCGCTCGCGCGGCCGGACTTCGGGCGATCGAAGTGGGGTGCCCGCTCGAGGCGGTCACGATCGCAAGCCAAGTCGCCGGGACCGCACCCGTTGTCATCAGTGGGTCGTTCCTACTTCTCGATGCCATCAGTTCCGCGCTCACTCCGGAGACGTACACACCCTGAACGCCGCACTCGGCTCGGCAAAGAGGTGCCCGGCAACCACTTCCGGGCACTCATCTGGAAGTTATCCAAACAATACTTGACCACACCCGCGTTCTGACCTACCGTGGTGCCATCACTGATATATCAATCGTCTAATTTTGTCCGATCAGACATGTCAGCAGGCACCCTCCTGGAGGTCCGGTGAGCGAAGTGAATGTCGGCACCAACGCTGCGGATTACGCGACCGAGGGAAGCCAGCGAGTTGGCGGTTCGATCTCAGCGCCCGTCCCGGTACCGCCCGCGTCCGATTCCGCTGGCAACTCATCAGCCCCCACGCCGACGTCCGAAGGAAAAGCTGTGCGAGATATGGAATTTCCGACGGGTCGGATCTACACCTCGTCGCACAGCTGGTTGGCACTTCCGCCGGGACAAGCCCTGTCGGATTACCCTTTGAGAGCGGGTATTACTACCACCGCCCTCGATGGACTCGATGTCGTAGGTCTGGATCTTCCCGCCGTGCGGAGCACGGTGAATGCCGGAGCTCCGTGCGCATTGATCTGGTCGTCCTCGCGGACGGTGGTCACAATGTACGCTCCCCTCAGTGGCTTGGTCACGATGACCAATATCGCTGCGATCGAAGATCCCCAGCTCGTCGCTCGCGACCCCCACTACGCGGGATGGTTGTTCGCCATCCTGCCCATCCCCACTTCTTCCACCAATGACTTGCTCGCTCCCGCTCAGTACAAAACTGAGCTCAGCGCGGCGGTATGAGCGCGCATTCCTGCTGCCGTCCCTGCTTCCATCACGCGCACTCCAGATGCGCATACACAGGATTGTGATTCCATGACCATCAGCGTGTTCGACCTGTTCTCCGTCGGTGTCGGCCCGTCGAGTTCGCACACCGTCGGTCCCATGCGAGCCGCCGCACGATTCATCTCCGACCTGCACACTCTCGGGGCTTTCGATGACGTCGTCGACGTGCGAGTAGACCTGTACGGTTCGCTCGCCGCAACCGGCGCCGGTCACGGGACAATGTCCGCAGTCCTTCTCGGACTCGAAGGTTACCGTCCCGAAGACATCGAGACTGACGAGATGGAACGACGGCTCGAGATCATGCGCAGCTCCCGCCGTATCTCGCTCGGCGGATCCCGCGATATCGCACTCGCCGAGGACGAGATCATTCTTCGTCCGTTGACGGTCCTGCCATTTCACCCCAATGGAATGACACTCACGGCCTATGCCGGCGGGGATGTCGAATTGCACCAGGAGACCTACTTCTCGGTGGGTGGCGGCTTCGTCGTCACCGAGGCCGAGAGCATCGAAACCACCACCGCACCTGCTCGCGGCTTGTCGTACGGATCCGCGAAAGAACTTCTCGAACTCTGCGACCGGTACGGGTACAGCATCAGCGATCTGATGCTCTCCATCGAACGCGAATCACGATCCACCACCGAGATCCATGACCAGCTGCTACACATCCGAAATGTGATGGTCGAGTGCGAGCAACGTGGTATCTCGCGTGACGGGTACTTGCCCGGTGCGCTGAAGGTTCGTCGACGCGCCCGCGACTGGTTTCTCCGTCTGGACCGCGAAGACCCGAATCGTGCACCAGAATTCGCCGAAGACTGGGTCAACCTCGTCGCACTTGCGATCAATGAGGAGAACGCCTCGGGTGGTCGAATCGTCACCGCCCCCACCAACGGGGCTGCGGGGATCATCCCCGCCGTGTTGCACTATGCGGTGCACTACACCCCGGCCGGCAAGGCTGACCCCGACAAGACCGCGATCGACTTTCTGCTCACTGCCGGGGCCATCGGCTCCCTGTACAAGGAGAGAGCCTCGATCTCCGGCGCCGAGGTCGGTTGCCAGGGAGAGGTGGGCTCCGCCGCCTCCATGGCGGCTGCTGGGCTGGCCGAGATCCTCGGCGGCACTCCAGAGCAGGTCGAGAATGCGGCCGAGATTGCAATGGAACACAGCCTCGGATTGACCTGCGATCCCATCGAGGGCCTGGTGCAGATCCCCTGCATCGAGCGCAACGCCATCTCCGCAGGTAAAGCCATCAACGCTGCCCGGATGGCGCTGCGCGGCGACGGTACTCACAGAGTCAGCCTCGACCAGGTGATCGAGACGATGCGCTCGACCGGCGCTGACATGCTCTCGAAGTACAAAGAGACCTCGACTGGTGGTCTTGCGGTCAATGTCCCCGTCAACTACGTCGAGTGCTGACGTCCCACTCTCCGTAGCCGTTTGCCGGCACCCCATCAGTTCTCGGTATCCGGCAGTCTGATTTCGCCAAGGAGACCTCGACCGATGATCCGACGAACAACACCATCGACGCTCACCGACGACAACGATTCGGTGCCGCGGACGCGCACAACCATCGTGCACAGTGCGGAACGATTGTTCGACACGGTGCCGAATTAGTCCACCACTATGAGCCGAATGACCTCACGGCTCGGCTCATAGTGGGACTGAGGTGTGGCGCTGGTCTTTCCAGCGCCACACCTCGACATCGCCGAGGAGCTCCCGACATGCTCTGCACAGGAATGACACTGACCGGTGTGGCCTTCTGCCCCGTCGGCCACACCCTGTACCTCGGAGATGACACCATGGACGCGACGTCGGCACAGATTGTCGACGACCAAACCCTCATCAGCGGACTCGCGAGGACCTCGCGCGCCCACCTGTACGTCACGACAGGCATCGAGTCGGGGCAGGTGTCTCTTCGCTTGTGCGGCCACGACACGCGCCCGGCACCACGGACAACGGACGTGGATTGGAAGTGGGAAGACGTCGGCGAACTTTCTCTGCTCAATCCTTCGTCGGCGCTCTCGGTGTGTTACTTCACCGGCGTGGACGACGACAGTAGCCCACCGTGTCATTCTGTTCGCCTGCCACCCTCTGGGGACGCCATGTATCGGGTTCGCGTCCACGCGCGTGGACGTGACCTATTCTTCGGACGCCACGCCGAGGATCCGGTTGAGAGCTACCTGATAGACGTGTGGCCAGAGCCCTGGTCCGAGCCAATGATGATTCTGAGAACGAGTAACTATCGATTCTTCGGACGCGCCGAGGGGATTCCCTGGAATGAAGGAGGAAAGTGATGCCGGAGAATGTGATCACCGACGAGCTCCGGCTCCTACCGGCGCAGGCGGCGCAGTTCATCCGCCAGTATCCCGTGCCCCCTCGCGGAACCTACGCACCGGAACTCCGGATCTCGATCCTCGATGTCTTCGTCCATTGCGCCGCCGTTCGTGGTGAAGCCTTCGTCGCATTTCAGCTGCTGCGCCGAATCGGGTTACCCGGCGAGTACTACCTGCATGTCGACGTCGTCGAGGAAGCGCTGATGATTCTCGACCAGTTCGAGGTGACCGAAGACGAGTGCACCGACAGCTTCGGGCCGAACTGGAGACAGGTCATTCGTCATGCGGTCGAGGTCGCCGACATCTTGCACAGCGACTTCCACTCGTTGACGCGCACCGTCAGCCTGATCGGCAGCCACCGGCGCCTCAGTGCATGGATCGCTGCCCGCGACGTGGCGTGGGAAACCGGACGAATCAAAAGCTGGTACCGCGCACAGGACGCGGCGTGGGAACGCGAGTACATGGACGACGCCACCGTTCGTCTCGATGACCGTCTCTGCGCTGATACTGCGGCCGCGGTACGCGACGCCGCGGCGGCAACCGCACTGTCCGACCTGGTCGGCATGGGTGACTTCACCCGAACCCATTACGAGACACTCGTCGCTCCCTGGCATCGGGCACTCGAAGACATGGAAGCCGCTGCCACCGACCTCCCCGATCGTGTGGTTGCGGCGACGAGTCCGACGTCGATGACGAACCAGCCGGATCGCTTTTGCGCAATCAGCGCCGGTGTCGCCGCGCAGACCACTCTCCGAACACTGTGATCGCGAAGAACCACGACATGAACCCACACATCCCCCCGACAGATACTGCCGCGGTACCCCCCGGCCCCAACCCGAACACCGCCGAACCTGACGGTCCACAAACTGACGATCGTGTCATGTGTCAAGGGACATGGGGGCGTCCCGGTAGGCGGACAGGTGGTGTCCCTGTGCGCGGACAGCTGATCTCCCTGTCGGCGGTCAGCTGATCTCCCGC
>NZ_JBHURF010000070.1:0-10082 GCF_042674125.1 Rhodococcus sp. NPDC056960
ACCGCCGGCCCCATGTCCATCGACAGGGAGATCAGCTGTCCGTCAGCAGGGACGAACGTGTCCGTCTACAGGGAGGTTGGCATGTCCGCTAGCAGTCATGCTCGCATGGACATGGATCATGACTGTTGTCCTCATCGGCGTTATCATCTACCTGCTTGTTTCCGATAATGGGGGCCAGACAGCAGATTCCACCGCGAAGGATGGGGCCGCGGTCTCCAGCAGTTCTCACCCCCTGGCGATGCCGTTTCGAGGTTCCGCCGTCACCACCGCAGATCTCGACACTGTCCACCTCCACATCGGATGGGCAGCAAAGGCCGAGAGCTGATGATCGAGGTCGACGAGTCCCCCGGAGCCGGCTGATCCACGGATTCTCGAACTCGCACTTCGGATCCTCGATGCGGCGCGTACCGGTGATACTCCCACTCTTGCCGCGGAGCTGATGTGAACAGGTTCAATGCACCGGGAATTCTCCACTCGCCGGCGCCTTCTATATGGGTAAGGGACGATGCTGCACGCCTGTTGGTCTCCGCTGGCGCGGACTCGGCTGCTGCCCGTCCTCCTACCATCGATGTGGCTCGCCAGCTCAGGCATACCCACCTGCTGCCTCTCCTCGACTCCGGCAAGCGGCAGTCAGGGTGGTAGAGGGAATGAGCACGCAGCGCCACCCCCACGAAGCTGGGCAACCTAAGAACTGTGGGATATCCGGTTTCTTTTGTGTTTTGCAGCTTCGGTTTTCGACAAACCAGACGAAGGTGGTGTGGCTATGACCAGCCGGCCCGAACTGGAGCAGATCCAGCATCGAGTTCCGTACGAGCCCTCGCTACCGCGTTCCCTGGCGAACCTGGACTTGAATCTGCTCATCACTCTCGATGCCGTCCTCGGTCATCAAAACGCGACGCGGGCAGCAGAACAACTCGGCGTGACACAGCCAGCAATCTCCGCCCCACTGCGACGGCTGCGACGATATTTTGATGATGACCTCCTGCGGCGGGTCGGAAACCGATTTCAGCTCACCCCCTGGCAGTGGATATCCGACAACATACGCGGCTCGCTCTCGAGAGCGTTGATCGAGTCTTCGGCATCAGGAACCATGTCGACGTCTCAGTCACCCGACGTGAGTTTTCGGTAGTGATGAGCGACTACTCGACGGCCCTCCTGGGAGGACGGCTGACCGCGAACCTGCTCGAGCAGGCGCCGCACGCGCGACTGCGTCTCGTCCCCGATGCACCCGATCAGCTGTCCCAGGCCGAACAAATTCTGGCTGCGTTGGACTTGATGCTGGTGCCGCAAGACCTCGGCAAGAGCCTGTCCAGCGAAGAGCTGTTTCGCGACGAGTGGGTGATTGTGATGGACCACGATCATCCCTCTGCCCTAGGAGGCCCGTCGATCGACGACCTACGATCCTGTCCTTGGGTGTTGTTCCAGCACAGTCAGACCGAAGCAACGCCGGTAGCTCAACAGTTACGAGGCAGAGGCATCGAGCCCTGGGTCCAGGTGACCACGGACACCTACCTCACCGTGCCGTCGTTGGTGGCGGGCAGCAACCGGCTAGCCTTGTATCCCTCACGTCTGTTGGACCCCAGTGCCAGCGGATATGGCCTTGTCTGCCGTTCATGCCCGCTTCCTCTCGACCCACTCGTACACAGCATGTGGTGGCATCCGGTTCACAATTACAACCCGAAACATCGCTTTATCCGGCAGGTCGTCATGTCAGCCGCGCATGAGATCGGCGGTGAATGTGGCGTGGGCGGGTCCCCGGTGTGACTCTGCCTGCTCTCGAGCGGGGCACCCCACACGCCCGCAGCCCTGCATGAGGCATGCCGAAGGCGTGTGGGTATCCACGTTCTCAGATGGTCACGTTCAGCGGCTTCCGAGGCGGATTGCGCGGTACCACCGCACGATCGACTCGGTGGAGCTGTCAACTCCTTCTGCCGCATCCTGCCCGCTGACTGCCCGGTGCAATTGCAGGGCTTGCGTTTTGCCGAGCTCGACACCCCATTGATCAAAGGAGTTGATGTTCGACAACACCCCCTCGGTGAAGATCTGGTGTTCGTAGAGGGCGATCAGTTGCCCGAGCACGTTTGGGTTCAGTGCAGGGGCGAGGATGGTTGTCGACGGACGGTTCCCGGTCATGACCTTGTGGGGAATTAAGTCGTGCCGGACCCCGTCGGCGGCCAGCTCGGTGGGTGTGCGGCCGAACGCGAGTACTCGGCGTTGGGCGAGCAGATTACTGATAAGGATGTCATGCATGCTGCCGGCGCCGGCGATCGTGAGCAGATCCTCCGCGGGGTCCGCGAACCCGAGGAAGTCGACCGGGGCCAGGCGGGTGCCCTGGTGGAGCAACTGGTAGAAGGCGTGCTGCCCGTTGGTGCCCGCCTCACCCCACCAGATGGCACTGGTGGCGGTGTCGACCGTCGTTCCATTCGACTGCACAGTCTTACCGTTACTCTCCATCGCCAGTTGCTGCAGATAGGCGGGGAAGCGAGCCAAGTCGTTGGCGTAGGGCAAGACCGCCCGGGTCTCGATGTGGAAGAAGTTCGAGTACCAGAAACCGAGGAGCCCCAGCAGAACCGGGGCGTTCCTTTCCAACGGGACCGTCGCGAAATGCTGATCGATGGTGTGCATACCCGCCAGGAAGTCCCTGAACGCGCCGGACCCGATCGCGAGCATCACCGGCAACCCGACTGCAGAGCCAACCGAGTAGCGGCCACCGACCCAGTCCCAGAATTCGAACATGTTGGCCGGATCGATTCCGAACTCGGCCACCTTTGTCGCGTTGGTGGACACGGCGACGAAATGGTGAGCGATCGCGTCTTCCCCGAGTGCGGCGGCGACCCAGGCTCGGGCCGCGGTGGCGTTGGTGAGGGTTTCGGTGGTGGTGAACGTCTTCGACGCGACGACGAACAGGGTGGTTGCCGGGTCTATGCCCACCAGGGTGGCCAGCAGGTCCGCCGGATCGACGTTCGAGGCGAACCTCATCTCGATCTCCGAGTGGCAGTAGGTGCGCAGTGCCTGGCACACCATTCGTGGTCCGAGATCGGAGCCGCCGATTCCGATGTTGACGACTGTGGTGATGCGCTCCCCGGTGGCGCCGCGCCACCGGCCGTCACGTACCCGATCGCTGAATTCGCTCATCCGATCGAGCACGCCGTGCACGTCGTTGACCACATTGCGGCCGTTCACACACAGTTCCGCCGACCGAGGCAGCCGCAACGCGGTATGCAAAGCGGGCCGGTTTTCCGTGGTGTTGATCGGATCGCCGCGCAGCATGCTGTCGCGATGGTCTTCGAGGCCGGCGGCCCGGGCCAGCTCGACCAGCAGCGGTAGGGTGTCGCGGTCGATGCGCCCCAGGCTGTAGTCGATGAACAGGTCGCCGGCCGTGACCGTCAGATCTCGGCCGCGCTCGGGGTCAGTGGCGAACAGCTCCCGAAGGTGCACCGGGGCAATGTCGGTGTAGTGGTCCTGCAGACGGCGCCACTCGAGGAAGTCCGTGATATTCGGTGATACTGACGTCGTAGTCACGGGTTATGCGACCTCGACTGGGACACGGCGGACTGCGTGCCCACCGAACTGCTGACGAAGCGCCGACACTGCCTTCATCGCCGGGGAATCATCCTGGCGGGAGGCGAATCGGGCGAACAAAGCGGCCGAGATCACCGGAGCGGGGACGGCGTGGGCGATCGCTTCCTCGACAGTCCACCGACCTTCACCCGAGTCCTCGGTGTACCCGGAGATCGAATCCAGCCCAGGGTCATCGGAAAGCGCTTGGACGAGCAGGTCGAGCAGCCAGGACCGCACCACGGTGCCCTGTGACCATGCCCGCAGCACTGCCTGGACGTCGGCGATGGACTCCTCGGCGGCGAGAAGTTCGTACCCTTCCGCGTAGGCCTGCATGAGCCCGTATTCGATGCCGTTGTGCACCATCTTCGCGTAGTGTCCAGCGCCGATGCCGCCGGCGTGGACGAACGAGTCGGCACGCTCTCCTTCGGGACGAAGTGCGTCGAAGATCGGCAGCAGCCGCGCGATATCGCCCTCGTGACCGCCTGCCATGAGTGCGTAGCCGTTCTCGCGTCCCCAGATACCGCCGGAGACCCCACAATCGACGTAGTGAATATTGTATTCGGCGAGCAGTGCGGCGTGCACCTTGTCGTCGGTGAACCGGGAGTTTCCGCCCTCTACGACGAGGTCGCCGGGGGCCAGGATGCGAGAAAGTTGTTCGACCACCTGGCGGGTCGGCGCACCGGCTGGGACCATCACCCACACCGTCCTCGGCGCCGGTAATGCTTCAACCAGGGCTTCTAGGCTTTCGACATCACTGACGTCGGGGTTCGGATCGTAGCCGACGACGTCGTGTCCCTTGTCGCGCAGACGCTCGCGCATGCTCGATCCCATTCGACCGAGCCCGACCAATCCCAGTTTCATCGTCACCGCTTCACTTTCACTGTCGATCCGCTTTCGTACCGTGATCTATGTGTAGTGCGGTCCGACCTCCGGTTCACCTGCCCGGTCGGAGAGCCGCCACTATTCGCTCGGCTAAGTGCGTTCCCCGCTTGAAGATTCGACACTGATGGCGGCGCATTGTCTGAATGCGTCTGTCGAGGAGCTAATTTACGGAGTGCAGCAGAAGTGACCGTGTCTGAAATGCAGCAGAGCTCACCGCTCACAAGTGGGATCGGCAGCAGCGCCGACGGGAACATGGTGATCGGTGACATCGATCCGGTGGCCGAGTCGTCGTCGCTGGTGATCTTCGGTATTTCCGGTGATCTTGCCCGCAAGAAACTGGTTCCCGCCATCTACGATCTCGCTCATCGTGGTCAGCTGCCGGCCGGGTTCGATCTCGTCGGATTCGCCCGCGACGCCGCCCAGAGCGAACCACTGCTGCGGGAGTCGGTGATCACATACGCGCGCAGGCCATTCGACCCGGAGGTGTGGCGGGCGCTGACGCAGCGCATCCATCTGATCGAGGGATCTTTCGACGAATCCGGGGCGTTCACTCGCCTAGCTTCCCTGTTGGAGGTCCTCGACCACCGTCGTGGCAAGCCGGGTAACTACGTCTTCTACCTGTCGGTGCCGCCGTCTGCGTTCTCGACCGTATGCGGTCAACTCGCGGTGGTCGGGTTGAATCGGCCCGCGCAGGGGTGGCGGCGGGTGGTGGTGGAGAAACCTTTCGGTCAGGATCTGCCCAGCTCCCGCGCACTCGAGGGTGTGTTGGCGCAGGCATTTCCACCATCTTCGGTGTACCGGATCGATCACTATCTGGGGAAGGAGACGGTGCAGAACATCTTGGCGCTGCGGTTCGCGAACGGGATGTTCGAACCGTTGTGGAACAACCGGCATATCGATCACGTGCAGATCACGATGGCCGAGAACGTCGGGGTCACCGGGCGGGCCAGTTACTACGATGGCGTAGGCGCCGCGCGCGACGTCATTCAGAACCACTTGCTGCAGCTACTGGCGTTGATCGCGATGGAGGAACCCGTGGGATTCGACGCCGACAGCATCGCCTCCGAGAAGATCAAGATCCTCTCCGCCGCCGAACTTGTCGGCCCATTGGAGCAGACCTCAGCCCGGGGCCAATACGGCCCCGGGAGCGACAGCGGACTACCGGTGCCTGGCTTGACTGACGAGATCGGTTTCCCGGCCGACTCGGCGACCGAGACCTTCGCGGCGCTGACCGTCGGGATTACCACACGCCGGTGGGCTGGGGTGCCGTTTTACATCCGTACCGGAAAACGATTGGCACGCAGGACCACCGAGATCGCAGTCACCTTTACTCCGCCCGTCCACGGCTCACCAGCCGCCCGCGCTGCCGCTGTGTCCAACGTCCTGATCTTCCGGGTCCAGCCCAACGACGGGATCGAGCTGCATATCGGTGCCAAACGCCCCGGCGGTGGCATGCAGATTCAGCCGGTGAGTCTGGGCATGGACTTTCGGTCGGTGTTCGACCCCGCACCCGAAGCCTACGAGCGGCTGATCGGGGATGTCCTGCGCGGTGACGGCACACTCTTCCCCCGCCGGGAGGAAGTCGAACACTCCTGGCGGATCATCGACCCGCTCCTGCAGCATTGGGCCACACATGGCCACCCGGACACCTACCCGGCCGGTACCGCGGGCCCCGCCTCCGCCAACCGGATCCTGACCCAGTCCGGTCGTGAGTGGCGCGCACTCTAATCATGGACGTCGGGTTTCGGTCGATCTCCGGGTCGACCGAAAACCGAGATCGCAGACTCGCGCCAGATACGAAAATGCCCTGAGCAGCATCGCTCAGGGCATTTTCACGGTTCTATCCTACTTGGCGAGAGTATCCTTGAGGGCCTTCGCCGCAGCGGCCGGGTCGGCGGCGCTGTAGATGGCGCCACCGGCGACCGCAACGTCGGCTCCCGCGTCGCGCACCGCCTTGATGGTGTCGATCTTGACGCCACCGGCGATTGAGAAGGGCACACCGGCGAGCTTGCCATCGTCGAGGAGCGTCTGGATGGAGTAGCCGGGCTGGGCCTGCTCGTCGAGACCGGCGTGGATCTCGACGAACGCGACACCGAGCTTGGCGATCTCCCGCGCACGCTCGACACGGTTCTCGACGCCGATCAGGTCGGCAACGACCTTCTTGCCGTGCTTCTGCCCGGCCTCGACGGCACCCTTGATCGTCGCATCGCCGGCAGCACCGAGCACCGTGACGAGGTCCGCGCCGGCTTCGAAGGCCAGGTCGGCCTCGAGGAAGCCTGCATCGGCGGTCTTGAGGTCGGCGAAGACCTCCTTGTCCGGGTGCGCGGCCTTGATCGCGCTGATGGCGCTGAGGCCGGCGCTCTTGATCAGCGGGGTGCCGAGTTCGATGATGTCGACGTACGGGGCGACCTTGTTCGTCAGCGCAAGGGCGTCAGCAGTGGTGAGAAGGTCGACCGCTACCTGAAGCTTCGTCATGTGGTTCTCCTGGTTCCTTTACTGGGACGTTCTGTTTTCTTCGGTTCTGAAAAGTCAGAGATGTGCTCGGTTCAGCCGAGGTTGGCGTGCCGCTCCCACAGCCGTTCGGCGGTCTGATCCGCGTGCGACCACAACGACTGGAACAGGGCGTCGAAGGCGAGCAGCACGGATTGTTCGAACAGGCTGCCCGCATATTGCGCCGTGATGTCGGCATTGTGGTCTTGTTTGTCCGCAGCGGGCAGAACGAGGACCTCATCGGCCCTCTGCGCCAGAGGGGATGTGGAGGCAATGGTCACTGCGACGATGGAGGCACCGAGCTTCTTCGCGGTGTCGGCGGCCCCGACCACGGAGGCCGTGGTGCCGGATCCGGACACTGCAATCAGGACATCACCTGCCCCGATGGCAGGAGCGGTAACCTCGCCGGCCACATGGACGCGCAGGCCGAGGTGCATCAGACGCATCGCGGCCATCTGCACGGCCAGGCCGCTTCGCCCGTTGCCGATCACGAACACTGCACGAGCAGAGGTTATCAGCGCGCCGGCACGGTCCCACTGCTCGGCGGCAACGGAATTGAGCAGCCGTTCGTTTTCGTTCAGCACGATACGACGCCCATCGTCGAACCGTGTGCGAGTGTCTTCGACGGTGACGGTCATGATCCTCCTCGGTGATAGCCGGTCCGGTTGTGGGATCAAGATTGCCGACCGCACTTCGCGACGGCACCCGGTCGCTCGGCGAGTTCGCGCTGGCCTGATGGCCAGTGCCGGCGCACGTCCTTCTGCCCTACGGTGAACGCGTGGTAGGTGTGGAGAAGACCAGCTGGCAGCAAGCTCAATCGTGGGTAGACATGCGCACGGTAATCGCGGGTTCGCTGCCCGACATCGCGAGCCGATTCTCCAAGTACCTGACTTCACTGTGGTCACATGACGCGCTGGTGATCTTCACCCGAGAATGCACCGGGCGGCCACGGAAGGTCGCCGGGAACCACGAGATCGTCGACAGGGTCACGATCGACGAGCTTGATGCGCTCAAGCAGTTGACGGATCTCGGTGCAGTACTCGACGGCATCCACCCTCTCGGAGGGGCGCGCCGCCGGATCTGGGCTGTGCGCGATGCCACCGACACCCTCTTGGTCATTGCGCCCAGGCGGTTGTACCCCGAGGCTCCCGATCCGGATCTGATCACCGCGCTGTTCGGCATCGTCGCCACCTCGATCCGTCAGCAGGTCGCGCAGGCCAGCCCCGACTACCTCGCCGAGTCCCGCGCCGCATCCAGCGAACGGGCGCGCACCATCGCCGAACTCACCGAGATCCACGACGCCACCCTGTCCTCGATCCTGGGGACACTGCGATCGAACGATCTCGACGACCGCCGCTCCCGTATCACTGCCAGCGAAACTGCGTCAGCAGCGTTGATCGCGCTCCGTTCAGCCGGCGATGCCGATCGAGCTCTTTCCGAGGAAGCGGTCACCACCGCGTTCGCTCGGCTGCAAGGTGAACTACGCCCCCTTCTCCGGCACTGCAATGTCGAGATCGATTACGTCGAGCCCCCGGCCGACGGGCGCCCCCTCCCCGGGGAAGTTGCACATGCAGCCAGGGCCATGGTCCGGACGATCGCCCTGGCGTTTGGAGCACAACCGGTGCTGTCCCGGCTGCGGGTCGCGTGGGACTGCGACGGAAACAACGTACTGATCGAGATCCGCGATCAAGGCTCGGGAGGCATCGACAGCACCGCCCTTACCAGGCAACTCGCCGGACGATTGCATACCTTGCGCGGGCGCGTCGAAATCGAGAGCATCACCGGGTGGGGCAGCAGGGTCACACTCTTGATCCCACTGGATCCGCCGGCAGTTCGCCCGGACGAGAACCTATTGTCCACACTCAACCCTCGGGAACTCGAGGTGCTCGCGCACCTGACGGTAGGAAAACGCAACAAGGCCATCGCCAACGAGCTAGGCATCAGCGAAAGCACCGTCAAGTTCCACGTCGCCAGCGTGCTGCAAAAGCTCGACGTCACCAACCGTGGAGAAGCCAGCGCGATAGGAATTCGTGCCGGCCTATCACCCGACGGAACAGCCTCGTCAGGAAGCGTTCGGAAGTGAAAAAGGATGCAAGCGTGCAGAACATGAGCCTGTGCACCGATCTCAGCGCCGTTCGACGGCCATGTTCCTCACTCGACTCCTAAGCGATTCCGGCACCGCCGGGCGTGACGCGCTACACATTATTGGCGACATGCAGATCGACTGTCGAAATCAATTGCGATCGACTGCCGGCCGACCTGTCGTATGTGGTGCCCGAGGTCGGGTGTCGCCGCTGTTCGCGGAGTGGATTAGTCGACCGATGCGGTGACTGCACGGATCAGGAGCTCGAGTCGTTCGTTGGCCTGATCGAGTGGGCGGGTGCTGCGTTCGGCGCGGCACATGACCACGGGGCCTTCGATGGCGGCGACGATCAGGGTGGCGGTCCGCTGGGCGTCGGTGTCGGCGGCGCCGTGCGCGCGTATCGACTCGGCGAGCAGCGCCGTCCAGTTCCCGAAGGCTACGGCTGCGCCCTGGAGGGGCGCTTCGTCGCCTGCGGGTTCTTGCACCGCTACGCAGAGGACCGAACACTCGGAACGAAAGTCACTGTCCATCAATATCGTTCGCCACATTTCGACGAACCCCCACAGCCCGGCGACGGTCCGACAGAGAGTTCCTTGGTCAGCTTCCGGGCTGCGAGGGAGTCTACAAACTGAACCGCCTCGACCTGACCACCCCTCTCCGAAGTCCTGCGCGGCATACTCGCCCCGCACTGGGCATCACCATCGACTACCCACGCACCCGTCACGATTCAGTCAACCACGATGGCCTCGGGAAGATCTCCGCCGGTCTTCGCGACCAGAAGGCCCCTTCCTGAGCGCCACTCGAATCCGGCCATCAGGTCGGACCAGTCCGGTAACGACGGCCAAGCGGGCAGGGCCTGGTGGGGGCGGCGGGGGGACAAGATACTCATGGCTGGATCCGAAACAGAATGGGTGGTGTGGTGACCCTTTTGATAGGGTCGACAGTCCTTCCTCGAGGGACTGCGGTCATCGGGAGCGGGAACGCACCGTGTCCGCACCGGCCGGTGTGCGCTCTCTCGTGGGGTGTGTCTAACCCCGGTGCCGCGACGATCTGAGGCCGCGGGCCG
>NZ_JBHURF010000071.1:0-9842 GCF_042674125.1 Rhodococcus sp. NPDC056960
ACCGCACCGCCACCGGAATGTTGTACGTCGCCGACGGCCCCTCCAACCGGAACAGGAACCACAACCGCGCCTGCGCAAACGACAACGGCACCCGATCGGGCCGCGCACGGGGCGCCAGCGGCGTCCGAACCGCACCGGCACCGAGACGCGGCGCGAGCTCGGCGACCGTCGGAGATTCGAACACCACCCGGATCGGCACCTCCACCCCCAGCACCGACCGAATCCGGCTCACCAGACGCGTCACCGACAACGAATGCCCACCCAGATCGAAGAAACCGTCATCGATCCCCACCCGCGGAACACCGAGCACGTCACCGTAGAGCGACGCCAGCGTCTCCTCGACCGGCGACCGCGGCGCACGGAACACCCTCCCCGCGAACTCCGGTACCGGCAACGCCTTCCGATCCAACTTCCCGTTCGCCGTCAATGGCAACCGATCCACCACCATGATCACCGACGGCACCATGTACTCGGGCAACAACCCGGCCACGAAACCACGAACCTCGGTTCCCGAATCACGTGACCGGCCGGCACCGTCGCTAGCGAGAACGATGTATCCGATCAGCTCGGTGCCACCGCCGGTGGCGCGGGCCACCACCACCGCCTGAGCCACCGCGGGATGTGTCAGCAGCACCGTCTCGACCTCTGCGGGTTCGACTCGGACGCCCCGCACCTTCACCTGCTCGTCCGACCGCCCCACGAGCTCGAGTTCACCACCGGCAGTCCAGCGCACCAGATCCCCGGACCGATACATTCGGGCACCCACCGCCCCGAACGGGCACGCGATGAACCGCTCCGCCGTCAACCCCGACCGATCCAGATAACCGCGAGCCAACTGCACCCCGGCGATATACAACTCCCCCACCACACCCACCGGAACCGGAACCAAACCCGCATTCAGAACGAGCACCTGCGAATTCCACACCGGCGCGCCGATCGGCGCGCTCGTGTCGACTGAAGGGCCGCAGCGATGGTGGGTGACCTGAAGGGCCGTTTCGGTCGGCCCGTACAGGTTGTAGACCGCTGTGCCGCTGTGCTCCATGACGTGGTTCGCCGTCGAGGACAACAGGTTTTCGCCGCCGCAGAAGACGCGTCGAAGCGAGTCACAATCCGCCGGCGCGAGGCGCTCCAGGACCAAAGCGAGCATCGACGGAGAGAAGTCGACGGTAGTGATCGACTCCGATCTGATCATCTCCGCGAGATAGGTCGCATCGCGGTGCCCCTCGGCCCTGGCGATCACCAGCCGCGCCCCGACCTCCAGTGGCAGGAACATCTCCCACACGGACACATCGAACGTCGCGGGGGTCTTCTGCAACACAACGTCGTCGCGGTCGAAGCCGAAATGGTCCCGCATCCACAGCAACTGATTCACGATCGCGGAATGACTGACCGCGACCCCCTTCGGTCGACCCGTCGACCCGGACGTGAAGATCACGTACGCCGTGTTGCTCGGCCTCAACGGGGTGGTGCGTTCCTCGTTGCGGACAGGTGAGGGGTCGATCTCACATCCTTGCCGGCCATCGATCTCCACCACGGGGACACCGCCCGGGATCTTCGGGCGATCTGTCGATCGCGTCAACACACAGACCGGCGCCGCGGACTCCATCATGTGCCGGATGTGTTCGCCGGGATAGTCGGGGTCGATCGGCACATACGCTCCACCTGCCGTCACGACCGCGTAGATTCCCACGACGAGGTCGGTCGAACGTCGTATGGCGACACCGACCCGTGACTCCGGACCGACACCGTGCGCGATCAGCCTCCGAGCCAACCGGTTCGCTCGCTCTTCGACCTCCCCATACGTCAACTGCTCATCGTCGGACGTCAGGGCCACCGCGTCCGGCGTGACAGCCGCCTGGCGTTCGAACAGGTCGGGAAGTGTCACCTCCGGCACGGGGACGGCGGTGTCATTCCACGTGTCCAACACCAACCGACGCTCGCCCGGTTCGACGATGTCGATACGGTCCACGGCCACCTGAGGGTCGTCCGCGACTGTCTGCAGGATACGGGTGAGCCGCCGGGCGATACTTTCGACCGCTGCGGCGCCGAACAGATTCGGCAGATACGCCACTGTCAACCGAAGTTGGGAGTCCACTCTCGCGATCAGCGTCATCGGGTAGTGCGACGCGTCGATCGTACGGACTCCGGTGACGACCATTCCGTCGATGGGGATTGCGGCTGCCAACGCGGCGCGATCGACCGGGTACGACTCGAACACGACCAGAGTGTCGAAGAGTTCCTGCGCCCCTGCAGCCTTGTGGATCTCCGTCAACCCGAGGTAATGATGGTCGATCAAGGTGGCCTGCTGCACCTGCAACCGGGCCGACAACTCGGCGGCCGTGTCGCCCGGTGCGGACCGCACCCGCACCGGCACGGTATTGATGAACAAGCCGACCATGGACTCGACTCCGGCCAGTCCGGCCGGCCGGCCGGAGACCGTCGCCCCGAATACGACGTCCCGCCGGCCGCACAACTGTCCGAGCAGAATCCCCCACGCTCCCTGAACGACGGTGTTCAGCGTGACACCCAGTTCGGCGGCCCGCACCGACAACTTCGCGGACAGATCGGGAGGTAGGTCGACCGTCACGTGCAGTTCCCCCGACGCGGATTCCCGCATCGCGTGTGGGGGTGCCAACAGGGTCGGCTCGTCCACCCCGTCGAGGGCCTCGGCCCAGATTCGAGAAGATTCGGCGCGGTCGCGGTCGGCCAGCCAGACCAGGAAATTCCGGTACCCGGTAGCACTCGGCAACGCGGCGGCGTCGCCTCCCGAGACGTACAGCGCGAGTAGTTCCTCGGCCAGAACCGGCATCGACCACCCGTCGAGCAGTACGTGATGGTGGGTGATCACCAGCTCGAATCGTTCCTGTCCCACCGTCACGAGCGTGAATCGGATCAGCGGCGGTGTCGCCGGGTCGAAATGTGTGGCCTGATCCTCCACGAGAAGACGTTCGAGCTCACCGTCGCGTGTGTCCTCCGGTAGGTTCCGCAAATCGACCTCGCGCCATGGCAACGCGACGGCGTCGAGGACGACCTGCACCGGCCCGGTCTCGGAATCGTCGACGAACGCGGTCCGCAGGTTCGCGTGGCGAGCCAGTAACGCGTGTCCCGCAACGAGAATCCGTTCGGGATCGACCCTTCCGCGGAGATGGAGAACGAGCTGCGTCGTGTACGCGTCGAACGACGAACCGGCCAGCATCGAGTGGAACAACAGACCGGACTGCATCGCCGTCAACGGCCACACATCCACCACGCCCGGATACCGGTCCTCCCACGCCTCGATATCGCGTTGCGACACCGACACCAAGGGAACATCGGACGGTGTCAGTCCGCCGGCCCCGGGCGCGTTCGCGTGCCGCGCCAGTGCACAGACTGCGTCGCACCACAGGTCGGCAAGTTCCTGGACGTCGTCACGGGAGAGCACCCCGGCGGGCGATCCGAATACGGCACCGAGCCGGGGACCGTCCGGACCGTCGGTCACCATCGCATTGATGTCCACTTCGGCCATCGCCGGCATGTCCGGGTCCATCGTCCCGGAGAGTTCCGTTCCCTCGCCGGCGGGCATCCAACCGAGGTCACGCAATTCCTCGGGAACATCGATTGCCGAGATCCGCCCCAGATAGTTGAAACTGACCTGTGCGCCCGGATACTTTTCGAGTTGCGGTGCGGTGTCCGCGTTCAGATACCGAAGCATCCCGTAACCGATGCCGCGGTCGGGTAGCGCCAGCATCTGTTCCTTGACCGCTTTGATCACGGTCCCGGCAGCGGGTCCGCCCGCGAACGCGTCGTCGAGATCGGCGCGGGCGATATCGAGACGTATCGGACAAGATGTCGTGAACCAGCCGACCGTGCGGGACAGATACGCTCCGGGTACGACTTGTTCCTCGCGACCGTGGTTCTCCAGAGATATCAACGATGACGGCTCGACCACGCCCCGACGGCGGCGCCAGCGGGTCAAGGCCATCGCCAACCCCGCCAACAGACCATCGGTGACGCCGGCGCGGACGATCTTGGGGACCGTGGTGAGCAGCGACGCTGTCGCATCGGCGGGCACCTGGATCCGCACGTGCTCGACGGTGGACAGAACATCGAGGAGGGGGTCGCACCTGCGCGGACCCAAGTGCGAGTCGGGGCCCTCCAAAATCGATTGCCACAACGGCAACTCGGCCACACGCCCGGGCCGCACCGCCTCGTCCACCAACCCGTGTGCCCACCGCCGCATCGACGTCCCGGCCGCCGGCAGTACCGGGCGTTCGCCGGCACGCACCTGGGCCCATGCCGCCGCCAGGTCCGGGATCATGATCCGCCACGACACACCGTCGACGACCAGGTGGTGGGCCACGAACAGTAGCCTGCCCACACGATGCGCCGACTGGTCGCCGTGCCGGGGCGCGCGGTCAAGCCAGACGAACTGCACCATCACGCCCGCCCCCGGATCCAAACGCCCGAGGGCCGCATCCAACTCGGCCGACGCGAGCCGCAGCCATGCCGGGTCGCCCGGTGCGTCATCACAGTGGACGTGCCGAATCAGGCGATCCACGTCGACCGCCTCCGGCGGATCGACCCGAAGTTCCTGCTCCCCGGCGTCACCGGTCACCAGACGCGACCGCAACATGTCATGGTGGACGAGGACGGCGCCGATTGTGGCGACCAGCCCGGCCCGATCGATACCGTCGGGCAATTCCAAGAACATCGACTGCGCGAATCGGCGGAAGCCACCACCCCGCGCGAGGAGGAACCGCCCGATCGGCGTCAACGGCATCGACCCCACTCCGCCACCGGACAACTCCTCGAGCACGACCTGATCCGAATCGCGGTTCAGGACTGCAACCTCGGACAGACTCGCAACAGTCCTGTGCTCGAACACATCCCGCGGCGTGACCAGCACACCCCGCGCCTTCGCGCGCGATACCAACTGGATCGACCGGATGCTGTCGCCACCCAGATCGAAGAACCCGTCATCGATCCCCACCTGCTCGAGACCGAGTACCTCGGCGAACACGCGCACCAGGATCTCCTCGGTCTCGGTCTGCGGAGACCGGAACGCTCTGCTCGACGAGAACTCCGGCTCCGGCAACGCCCTGCGATCGAGCTTGCCGGCCGGTGTGAGCGGAAACCTCTCGAGTACGACGATCGCCGACGGCACCATGTACTCCGGTAGGCGGCCCGCGGCCACTGTCCGCACAACCGCCGCATCCACCTCGACCCCGGGCGCGGGGATCACATACGCCACCAGCACCGTCTGCCCGGACGGACCCACGCGATCGACCGTCACCACAGATCCGATCGCGGGCTGCTCCGCGAGGACAGCGTCGATCTCGCCCAACTCGATCCGCCGGCCCCGCACCGTGACCTGGAAATCACTGCGCCCCAGATACTCCAACTCCACAGCGGATTCGCGTTCGACCCACCGCACCACATCGCCGGTGCGGTACATCCGCGCGCCCGGTCCGCCGAACGGATTCGCCACGAACCGCGCCGCGGTCAGTCCCCGCCGATCGTGATACCCCCGGGCCAGCGGCGCACCGGCGACATACAACTCCCCCGCCACCCCTGGCGGCACCGGTCGCAGCCGCGTGTCCAGCACCACGACGGACGCACCCCGCACCGGTCCGCCCAGAGTCACCGGGCGGTGGGGTTTCAAGAGGGGCGAAATCGCGACCGCCACCGTCGCCTCGGTCGGCCCGTACAGGTCGTGCATGCGCCGTCCCGCGGCGTACGACTCCACCACCGGCACCGGAACCGCCTCCGCACCTGTGAGTAGGCACCGCACCGACGACATCCGCTCGACGGGTACCGTCGCCAACATCGTCGGGGTGAGGAACGCGTGCGTCACGTCCGCGCTCTCGAGAATCCGGCCCAGCTCCTCACCACCGCCCACTCCCGCCGGAACCACCACCATCGATGCTGCCGAACCCGTCGCCACCAGGTACTCCAGCACCGATGCATCGAAACTCGGCGACGCCACGTGTAGCACGCGTGCATCCGCTGTGACGGCGAACCTCTCTGCCATCTCCGCCGCGAGACTGCCGAGTCCTCGGTGCGGTACGACGACGGCCTTCGGCTCACCCGTCGTCCCCGATGTATAGATCATGTACGCCGGATGATCGGTCCGTAGCGGAGTGATCCGGTCCGTGTCGGTCACCGACTCAGCGGACCGATCGGACCACCCGGCTCGCACCTCCGGATCGTCGAGCACCCACCAGTCGAGTGTTCTCGGCAGGGCACCGACACACTCGGCGACCGTGATTCCGAACCGCGCGGTGGAATCGGTGATCAGGTACGCGAGCCGACTCGCGGGATACGACGGATCGAGAGGGACGAACGCACCACCTGTCTTCGCGACGGCCCATACTGCCAGCACCGACTCGACCGATCGCGGCACGGCCACGGCCACGGCCGATTCCGGCCCGACTCCGTGTGACATCAGCACCCGTGCGATGCGATTGGACTCGTCCTCCAGCTCTCGGTAGGTGAGCGAGCGGTCTCCACACACGACCGCCACCGCACTCGGATCGTGTGCGACTGCCGCAGAGAGGATCTCCGGCAATGTTCGCACCGTCTCCGCCGGCCCGCCGTGTACGGGAACCAGCCGGTTCCGTTCCTCCGGACCGAGAAGGTCGATGTCGCCCGTCGCGGACTCCGGCGCAGCCGCCAGCAATTCCAGGACCCGCTGGAACCTGTCCGCGATCCCCTGCACCTCGCCTGCGTCGAACAAGGACGGATCATGCCACAGTGATACGGACATCCGCTCACGGGCTTCCACTGCGAGAGTCAGCGAATAGTTGGTTCCCCCATACGAATTCAAGGATGTGATGGAGAGGGAGCCGACCGACTCGAGAAGGGAGGACAGGCTCCGCGGATCGTTCGGGTACGACTCGAACACCGTCAAGGTGTCGAACAGGGCCCCCACGCCGGCCACACGCTGGATCTCCGGCAAGGGAACATGATGATGCTCGATCAACCCGGCCTGCTCCGCCTGAACCCGGCCGATCAACCGGACGATGGATTCCTCGGGATCCACCCGGACCCGCACCGGGATCGTGTTGATGAACAGGCCCACCATCGACTCGATGCCGGGAATCTGCCCAGGCCGACCCGATACCGTCGCGCCGAACACCACATCACGACGGCCGGTATACACGCCCAGCACGATCGCCCACGCAACCTGCACAAGAGTATTCACCGTCACCGACAACCGAGACGCCAACTCCAGGATCTCCGACGACGCACCCTCGTCGAGCTCACGCCGAATCACGGACGATCCCCGTGCCGACTCCGGACGCCCCGTCGCGAGCAGTGCGGGCTCCGCACCGTCGAGCGCTTCCCCCCACGCCGCCAGTGACCGACGACGATCCTGGGTCGTGAGCCACCCCAGATACCGGCGATACGAGACCGCAGGTTCCAGCACCGATCCGTCCCCGCCCGCGCCGTACACGGTCAGCATCTCCCGCATCAGCAACGGCATCGACCATCCGTCGAGCAACACGTGGTGATACGAGACGACCAGCCGGAAGTCTCCGTCGCCCATCGTGACCAATCCGAAGCGCAGGAGGGGTGCCACCGACAGGTCGAATCCGGCAGCTGCATCGTCCGACAGAAGCCGTGCCAGCCTGTCGTCGCGCTCCCCGGCCTCGACACCACGGACGTCGGCTTCCCACCACGGCACTGTAAGGCCCTCGAGCACCACCTGCACCGGCTCTGCCACCCCGTCCGTGAGGAACGCGACCCGCAGATTCGCGTAGCGATCCACCATCGCCTGTGCGGCGGCCTTCACACGGTCCGCACACACCTGACCCGACAGACCCAGCACCGTCTGCACTGCATACACATCGGTCGATTCGGTCGCAAGGATTGCGTGGAAGACCAGACCGGTTTGCAGCGGTGCGAGCGGCCACACATCCACGGCCTCGGGATACCGCGCCGCGACGGCGGACAACTGTTCCGGAGTCGGACTCGGTAACGGCACGTCGTCGAAAATGACGGAGTCTTCATCCCTCACCGGATTCGCGACGGAGGCAAGCCCGGCGACGGTCCGTCGCTCGAATACGTCTCGAGCCGACACCAGCACTCCTCGAGACCGTGCCCGCGACACCACCTGCGTCGACATGATGCTGTCCCCGCCGAGCCGGAAGAAGTCGTCGTCGATACCCACCCGATCGACCCCGAGAACGTCGGCCAGCACCGCCGCCAATGTCTGCTCGGCAATGGATCGCGGTGCCCGGTACGGAGTATCGGATGCGAGATCAGGCTCGGGAAGTGCTCTGCGGTCGAGCTTGCCGACCGGTGTGAGCGGTATCCGGTCGACGACGATGATCGCCGACGGCACCATGTAGTCCGGCAGACGGCCCACCGTCAACTGTCGCAACGCCTCGACGTCCACCTCGGCCCCGGGCGCCGGGACCACGTACGACACCAGCACCTTCTGCGCCGACGGACCTACGCGGTCCACCGTCACCACCGAGCCCACCGCGGGGTGTGAGACCAACACCGTTTCGATCTCTCCGGGTTCGACTCGGATTCCGCGGATCTTCACCTGCTCGTCTGCGCGGCCCACGAAGTCCAGCACACCGTCGCTCGTCCACCGCACGAGATCACCCGATCGGTACATCCGTGAGCCGGGTTCGCCGAACGGGCACGCCACGAACCGTTCCGCCGTCAACCCCTGCCGACCGATGTACCCTCGGCCCACACCGGATCCGGTGATGTACAACTCCCCGACCACACCCACCGGGACGGGGACCATCCCTGGTCCCAACACGAGTGCACGGGCATTCCCGATCGGCACCCCGATCGGTATGCTGACCTGGTCGTCGAAGCCTTTCGATCCGGTTGTCGAGTACGCGGTGGCACACACGGTGGTTTCCGTCGGACCGTACGCGTTGACCACGGTGATCCGCGGATGGCGAGCGAGGAGGCGTCGTACGGCGTTCGGCGACACCACGTCACCCGCGGTGACCACCTGGCGTAGCCGGTCGAGTGCTCCCCTCGCAAGTTCCGGCGAATCGCTCAACAGGTGAAACAGCGGGGTAGTCAGGAACATCGACGTCACATCACCCGCGTCGACGACCCGCTCGAGCACGTCGATGTCCGGTGGCCCAGGCGGGGCTATCACCAATTGGCCTCCGCCGAGCAGCGTCGGCCACAGCTCGTACGCAGACGCATCGAACGCCATCGACGAATGCAGCAACACGCGCTCACCCGGTCCGTCCGGCCATCCGTGCAACGCCAGGTTGATCACATTGGAGTGGTCGATGGCGACCCCTTTGGGGGTGCCGGTCGATCCGGAGGTGTACATCACGTACGCGGTGTTACCCGGCCGAAGTGGTGTCGTGCGGTCGACCGGGATGATGTCCTCCCCGTGTCCAACCTCACCCGAGACGACGTCGAGCAGTATCCGGGGTATGTCGTTGTCCGGCAACGTGCCTGCGGTGGGAGTGTCCGTCAGAATCAGCAGTGGCGCAGCGTCGGCGAGAATGAACCCGGTCCGCGCACTCGGATACCGGGGGTCGATCGGCAGATACCCGCCCCCGGCCCCGAGCACCGCGAGAACCGCGACGACCATCTCGGGAGACCGCTCCAGCGCAACCGCCACCAGCACCTCCGGACCCACACCCGCACCGACCAGCCTGCGTGCCAGCCGATTCGCGCGACCACTCAACTCCCGATAGGTCCAGCTCTCGTCCCCGAACGTGACCGCCACCGCATCCGGCGTCGCCGCCACCCGGGCGTCGAACAAACCCGGAATCGTCGACTCCGGTACCGGTGCACTCGTGTCGTTCCAGCTCCGCAATACCAACTCCCGCTCGTCGGGCTCGAGGATCTCGTACCCCTCGATCCGCCCC
>NZ_JBHURF010000072.1:0-9039 GCF_042674125.1 Rhodococcus sp. NPDC056960
GCAGGACCCGGGCGATGACGATGACGTGGTCGCCGCCGTCGAGTTCGTGGGTGATGTCGCAGTCGATGAACGCGTGCGCCCCGGTGATCCGGGGGCAGCCGGCCTCGGACAGGGACCAGTCGAGGTCGGCGAACTTGTTCGGCTGCTTGCTCGACAGGGCGCGGCACACCGGTTCCTGGCCGGCGGCGAGCACGCTCGCGCACAACCGGCCCGCGGCGCGGACCTTCGGCCAGGACGTGGAGGTGTGCGCAACACTGAAGCTGACCAGCGGCGGGTCCAGGGACAGCGACTGGAAGGTGCCGACCACCAGCCCGCACGGATACTCCGCCCCGGCGGTGATGCCGGACACGGCGACCACCCCGGTCGGCAGATGGCCCATCACGCTGCGGTACTGCGCCTGATCGATGGTGGAAGTGAGCATGGGAGGGCTCCTTGTCGGATCGTGTGCCGGACGCGGCAGCGGTTCGGGGGTCGGTCACGTGAAGTTCGATCTATTCAGGACGTTCATTTTATGAACGAAGCGTTCATAACAAGTGATGATGATCCTGAGCCGTAGGTCACAATCTGTCAAGTGCGACGGCGCCTCTCCTGTGACGAGGGTGGGTGTTGACTGGGCTGGAGTTGCATGTCACAATTTTGATCATTACGTTCAATTAGTGAACACATACGGGCTAGAGATTTCCTCGAGTAGTGCCCGTCCCCACGATCCGCAGTTGACGGTGAGTCCTCGAATCCCACCCGTCTCTGTGCACCACTTCGCGAAGGTTGTGACATCACGTGCGAACGCCTCTTCTCCACCCGTCCACCGATCCGCACGGTGACCATCCACCGTCGTCGGTCGTGAATCCCACGGCAGCCGACTCTGACGAGAGGATGAATCGGTGACGATGACCAACAACGAATCCGTCGACATGGGCGAGCAGGGCTCGGTCGACAAGAGTCGTTTCCTGGTGAAGCTGACCGGTGTGATCGCCGGCGGCATGTTCATCGACGGCTACATCCTCGGCATCATCGGCACCGTGATCGGTGGCCTCGCTCTCGATCTGGGCATGTCGCTGTTCTGGGAGGGGCTGATCGGTGCGTCCGCGTTGATCGGAATCTTCGTCGGCGGTCCCCTCGGCGGTTGGCTGGCCGATAAACTCGGCCGCAAACCGCTGTTCACGATCGACCTGGCGATCTTCACGATCGGCTCGGTGCTGCAGTTCTTCGTCGACTCGGCCTGGCAGTTGTTCCTGGTCCGGCTGCTGATGGGGATCGCTATCGGCGCCGACTACTCCGTCGGCTGGCCGCTGCTCGCCGAGTTCGCGCCTGCCCGTCTCCGTGGCCGGTTGATGGCGATGAACGAGGTGGCCTGGTACCTGGGGTTCATGTCGGCGTTTGTGGCCGGCTTCCTGATGACGTCGGTGTGGTCGCTCGATTGGCGAATCGTGCTCGGGTCCAGCACGATCCCCGCGGTGATCTTGCTCCTCGCGCGGTTGGGTATGCCCGAATCGCCGCGCTGGCTGATGAACCAGGGCCGCACCGAGGAGGCCACCGAGATCGCGCACGCGTACCTCGAAGACCCCTCCGACGTTCTCGATGTCACCCATGAGCCCACCCGCAAGGGCACGTTCGGAATGCTGTTCTCGCCCGCCTACCGCCGGGCGACGATCTTCATCTCGGTGTTCTGGTTCTGCGTTGTGGCACCGTATTTCGCCATCGCCACCTTTGCCGCCAGTGTGCTGTCGGATTACGGACTGGGGGACGGGTTGGTCGGCGCGCTGGGAGTCAACGGACTCGCCCTGGTCGGTGTCGTCGTCTCGGTGCTGCTCATCGAACGGATCGGCCGCCGCAAGCTGACCATCCCGCAGCAGTGGGTGTGCGCCGCGGTGCTGGCCGTCATCGGACTGTGGTCGTCGGCGCCGCCCGCGCTGGTGTTGATCGGCTTCCTGCTCTTCGCGTTCGCCAATGCCATGTGCACCGCGTTGACCGGTGTCTACCCCGGTGAGATCTTTCCCACCGAGATCCGCGGTGTCGGTACCGGTTTCGCGACCGCGTTCAGTCGTGTCGGTGCCGGTTTGGGCACGTTCCTGCTGCCGTGGTCGATGCACAACCTCGGTTCCGGCACCACGATGCTCATCGCCGCCGGCATCTGCGTTGTCGGAGCGTCGGTCTCCCAGGTTCTCGCCCCGGAGACGATGGGACGCAGTCTCAGCGAAACGTCCGCACCGCACCGGCGGTAACCCCTCAGTCTCGAGCGCGGAGTCGTCAGACCGACAACGATGTCGGCCGACGGCTCCGCCTCGACCCCACACCATCCGTCTGTGTTCGCGCGAAGGAAGGAATCAGCGATCATGTCGACCATCCCGGACGCAGTCACCGCACTGGCCAACAAGGGCATGGTCCTCGTCGTCGACGACGAGGACCGCGAAAACGAGGGCGACCTGATCATGGCCGCCGAACACGCCACCACCGACACGGTGGCGTTCTTCCTCGAGCACACCTCCGGCTTCCTCTGCGTCGCCGTCGACGAGGCCCGCGCCGACACCCTCGGCCTGGACCTGATGGTCCCCGACAACACCGAGGCCCACCAGACCGCCTTCCTGGTCAGCGTCGACTACCGGCACGGCACCACCACCGGCATCAGCGCCGGCGACCGCGCCGCCACCATCCGGGCGCTGGCCGACCCCACCCTGCAGCCCGCCGACCTGGCCCGCCCCGGCCACGTGATGCCGCTGCTCGCCCGCCCCGGCGGTGTCCTCGAACGCCCCGGACACACCGAAGCCGGCGTGGACCTGTGCCGGATGGCCGGACTCAGCGGCGCCGCCCTGCTCTGCGAGATCGTCACTCCCGACCGACGGGAGATGATGCGCGGCACCGACCTCGAATCCCTCGCCGCTGAACACGACATCCCGATCGTGTCCATCGCGGCACTGCAGGACTTCCGCAGAACCACCGAGCGCGTCGAGCGGGCGACGGCCCCGGTATGCCACGACAAGCCCGTCACCCGCACCGGCCGCAGCACCCTGCCCACCGACCTCGGCACCTTCGACGCCCTCGCCTACCGGGCCCCCGACGGCGTCGAGCATCTGGCCCTGGTGATGGGCGACGTCACCGCCGCTAATGCGCCGTTGGTGCGGGTGCACAGCGAATGCCTGACCGGGGACCTGGCCGGGTCGTTGCGGTGCGACTGCGGGCCGCAGTTCCGGTCCGCGCTCGGTGCGATCGCGGACGCCGGCACCGGCATCCTGATCTATCTGCGCGGGCACGAGGGCCGCGGCATCGGTCTGGGCCACAAACTGCGGGCGTACGAGTTGCAGTGGCACGAGGGTCTCGACACCGTCGACGCCAACGTCAGCCTCGGCTTCCCCGTCGACGACCGGAACTACCGGGCGGCCGGGGAGATCCTCGACGATCTCGGTGTCACCCGGGTGCGGTTGATGACCAACAATCCCGACAAAGTCGCGGCCCTACAAGGACACGGCATCACCGTCACCGACCAGCTCGCCCACGAATCCCTGCCCACCCGCCACAACCGGCCCTACCTCGAGGCCAAGCGTGACCGCCTCGGTCACACCCTGCAACGCCTCGGCTGACTGACACCCTCCCCGACGCCGACACAACCGTTCCGGCATCTCCCTCGGAAGGACGACCCCCGTGGACCCCACGCAGCCGCACACCCGTACGCCACCCAGCCGAGAAAAGCTGGTCCTGGTCACCGGGGTCGAGCATCCTGAGGGCGCTCATGTCGCCCGCACCCTCGGGGAACACGGATTCGACGTCATCGCCCACGGTTTCACGCTGGACGCGGCCGAGCAGATTGCCGGAGAAATCACCGGCAACGGCGGCAGAGCGTCCGCCGCCGTCGCCGACCTCACGCTCACGAGGGAGGTCGACCGGCTCTTCACCGCGATCGAAAACACGCGCGGCGGCCTCGGTGCCGTCATTCACGCCGCCTGGCTGCCGGGTCCTGAATCGGCCGGCGCGCCGCTGCAGACGATCCATCCGTCCGACTGGGACCGAATGATCCAGGCCCATCTGGGAATGCTCTTCACGACCGTGCGCCGCGCGATCCGGTCGATCGGTGATCACAGCGGTGCAGGATCGATCGTCACGGTCACCGGTGTGGGCCGATCGCACACGGAGACACAGGATTCCACCCTCGTCCGTCAGGTGATCGACGGTGCAATCGAGGCGTTCACCACCGCAGCGGCGCAGGACATGAGTACGCGGACGGTGCAGATCAACGCCCTCCAACTGCTCCCTGAGCGTGCCGAACCCCACGTTTCCGGTGAGCCGCCTGCACCGGAACTCGACACCGCGCTCCTCCTCCTCGCCGATTCCGACAACCGCGACCGGTCCGGCACGGTGCTCTCCGCCCACGCCGCCCTGCCCGTTCCGGTGCACTGACACAACAAACACCGGCACCGATCCGCCCACCAACCCTTTGGAGCAATTCACGTGACTGTCGTGTCCGAACCCACCACACCGCAAAAGGTCGAGTTGACCGACGAAGAGATCTTCGCCGGCCACATCGGGGGGAAGCTCTCCGTCGAGTTGACCACCCCACTGGACAGCCAGCGTGATCTGTCGATCGCGTACACCCCGGGTGTCGCGCAGGTCTCCCGCGCCATCGCGGCCGACGAGACCCTCGCCGACCGGTACACCTGGACCAACCGCCTCGTGGTCGTCGTCTCGGACGGGTCCGCGGTCCTCGGTCTCGGTGACATCGGCCCCCGCGCCTCCCTTCCGGTGATGGAGGGCAAGTCCGCGCTGTTCAAGAACTTCGCCGGCCTGAACTCCATCCCCCTGGTCCTCGACACCCAGGGCCCGGACGAGATCGTCGAGACCCTGATCCGGCTGCGTCCCAGCTTCGGCGCGGTCAATTTGGAGGACATCTCCGCACCCCGCTGCTTCGAGATCGAACAACGCGTCATCGAAGCGCTGGACTGCCCGGTCATGCACGACGACCAGCACGGCACCGCCATCGTCGTCCTCGCCGCCCTCAAGGGTGCGGTCACGGTCCAGGACCGCGACCTCGCCTCGCTGCGGGTGGTGATCTCCGGTGCCGGCGCCGCCGGGGTGGCGTGCGCGAACATCCTGCTCGCCGCCGGCATCGCGGATGTGACGGTGCTGGATTCGAAGGGCATCGTCTCCGCCGATCGCCAGGATTTGAACGCGGTCAAGATCGATCTGGCCGCCCGCACCAACCCCGCCGGACGTCGCGGCGGCATCGCCCTCGCCCTGGACGGCGCGGACGTGTTCCTCGGGGTGTCCGCGGGCACCGTCCCGGAGGAACTCATCGCGACGATGGCGGAGAACTCCATCGTGTTCGCCCTGTCGAACCCGGACCCGGAGATCCACCCCGACATCGCCCACCGGCATGCGGCGATCGTCGCCACCGGGCGCAGCGATTTCCCGAACCAGATCAACAACGTGCTCGCCTTCCCCGGAGTATTCAAGGGTGCCCTCGACGCCGGGGCCCGCCGCATCACCGAGGGCATGAAACTTGCCGCCGCCGAGGCCATCCTCTCGGTCGTCGGTGACGAGCTGGCAGTGGACAAGATCGTTCCCAGCCCGCTCGATCCTCGCGTCGCCCCCGCTGTCGCGGAGGCGGTCGCCGCCGCTGCTCGCGCAGAGGGCGTCACCGGCTAGCGAGAATCCGTCGATCACCCCGGACCGGAGCCCGCACCCAGGCCACCGTCCGGGGTGATCGTCGTGTCGGTGCGACCCACCGGGTTCCGTGTGGGGACGATCAGGTGCATCCTCGTGGCATCGTATGACTCAACGTTGGGAGTGATCCGTGTCGAACCTGACAGTCCGCGACCTGGTGGCGATGAGGCAACTCGCGTGCAGCCTGGTTGCCGGCGCTGCAGGTGCAGAGCGGACCGTCGTGTGGGCGCACGTCTGCGAGCTGCCCGACCCGTGGAACTGGCTCGGTACCGACGATCTCCTCATGACCACCGGAATGAGCCTGCCGGCCGCGGCTGACGACCAGAAGCAGTTCATCCGCCGGCTCAGCGCGGCAGGTCTGGCCGGCATCGCGATCGGCGACGACCTGCAGGCGCCCCCGTTCACGCACGACATGCTGTCGGAAGCCGACGATTTGCGCTTCCCTGTACTCACGGTCGGCCATGCGACGCCCTTCGCCGCGATCGGCCGCACCGTTGCCGTCGCGGCCCAGAGCGTCCAGATCAGCCGCATCGACCGCTTGAGTCGGCTGTACGACGCTGCGCACGCGGCACCGGGCGACGACACGTCTCTGCTCGGCCGGCTGTCGGCCGAACTCGGCCACCGGCTCCACGTCGTCGATGTCGGGCTCGGCAGCGAGGTGCTTCGCGATGCACATCCGCTCGACGACGGCCTGGTCCGCCAGCTTCAGGCGGGCGTCAGTGGCCGGCTCGACCGCCTTCCGCCGAGGATGGCGATCGACATCGGCCCCGGGACGACGGCCACCGCGTTCCCCCTCGTCACCTACCGCACCTGCATGTTGGTCGCCGTCGGGCACGCTGATCTCGAGGTCGATGCGTTCGTGTTGTTACATGCGCAAAGTCTGGTCGGCGTCGAAGTGGAACGCGTGACCCGGGAACGCGAACGCACCGATGCCGTGGGTGCGGAACTTCTCGAGAAGATGATCACCGGGTCGATCAGCGCGGACGCCGCCACCACACGTCTCGAACAACTGGGATTGACCGATACGGAGTGGTGCCTCATCGGATTCGACGCGCCCGGGCTCCAGACCGCTCGCACCCTCGTCGCCGACCGCGGTTTCACATTTCTGTCGTGTTCGGTGGGGGAGGAGGGATACCTGATGGTCACGAGCTCCGATGCCGACCCGGCGGCGGAGCTCCTGGGTCGGCACATCTCCGCGATGGGCATGTCGGCACGCACCGCGACGAGCGAGGGGGTGCCGGATAGCGTTCGTCAGGCACGCTGGGCCCTCCAGGCCGCTCGTGCGGACGGTGGTGGACTCGCCGAATATTCCACCGCGGCACCGTTGTTCCTTCCCCCGACGGTGACCGAAGCGCACTTCGCCACACGCGCAGTCCTGGGAAAGGTCATCGACTACGACGCGGCGAATCACAGCGATCTCGTCGAGACTCTCGACGTTTTCCTGTCCATGGATCGCAACTGGACGGCGACGGCGGAAAAGCTGGTCATTCACCGTCAGACGCTCGGCTATCGACTACGGAAGATCGAGGGTCTCACGGGGCGAAACGTGAAAAGTTCCGCCGACATAGCCGACCTCTGGATGGCGCTGATCACCCGTCGGATCAGCAGCGGCCAGGGTTGACGCGGACTTCCGACATTGCCGTGCAACAGAGTTGGATCGACCGCATGAAAGACGAGAGGAAGACAGTGTCGAGATTGACCGTCGGTGACCTCATCGCAATGGATCAGATCGGGTGCGCTGCCGTGGCCGGCAGGGGTGGACTCGACCGCCGAATCGTGTGGGCGCACACCTCGGAACTCGATCCCTGGAACTGGCTGGGAGCGGACGAACTGCTGATGACCGCCGGGTTGTGCGTGCCTACCGACGAACGGGCCCAGTGCACGTTCGTGGAACGCCTCCACGAAAAGGGACTGGCGGGAGTCATCATCGGCGACGACGCAACGGCACCACCACTGACGACCGTGATGCTCGCGACGGCCGACAGGCTGAAATTCCCCATCCTGCGATGCAGCCACACCACGCCGTTCGCAGCCATCGGACGGACGGTGGCTCTCGCCAGTCAGAGCGTTCAGGTCAGCAGGATCGCGCGACTGACCCGGCTCTACGAGCGGGCACGCTTCACCTCGCCGGTGGAGGCGACCCTCCTGGCCCGGCTCGCTCGGGAGCTTCGGTACAGCTTGCACGTCGTCGACGTCGAGTACGGAACCGAAGTTCTCCCCACCGGCACAGCGCTGGCCGACACAACCATCCGCACATTGGCTTCGCGGGTCTCGGAGACCCTCGATCGTCTTCCCGCTCATCTCACCGTCGCCGAGGGCGCGGATTACGTGATGACGGCCCACGCGCTGCCCACTCACCGCAGATGCATGCTGGTCATGGAGGGAAACCCGGCCACCGATGTGGATGCCTTCGCCCTCCTGCATGTGCGGAGCCTGACCGGTGTCGAGGTCGAGAGAGTCACCCGCGAGCGGGAACATGTCGACCGAGCCGGTGAGGACCTGCTGCAGAGGATCCTTGCGGGCTCTGTCACCACCGAATCCGTCACGCCGCTCCTCGAAGAATTCGATCTGAACGTGCCGGAGTGGACCGTGCTGAGCTTCGATCCCGTCTTTCTTTCCGCGGCACGGACTATCGCCGGCGACCGACGGGTTCCCAACATGACAGCCGTGTTGGGGGAGCACGCGTACATGCTGCTCCCCACCGGACGGAGTCCCGAGGCGATCGACCTGCTGAGTGGCAGGACCCGGGCGATGGGAGCGTCGCCCCCGGCTAACACGATCGGACAAATCTCCGACAGCGCTCGTCAGGCGAGTTGGGCGCTCGACGCCGCCCGGTCGACGGGGGTTCCGGTCGCCCGATACTCCACCGACGCACCACTGTTCGTGCCCCGCACCGTCACCGATGCCCGGCTTGCCACCGACGCGATCCTCGGGGATCTCCTTCGCTACGACGAGGGCCACGAATCGAATCTCGTCGAGACCCTCGAAACGTTCCTCGCACACAATCGAAGCTGGACCGAGACGGCCGATCGGCTCGGAATCCACCGGCAGTCCCTCGCTTTCCGTCTCCGAAAGATCGAATCCGAGACAGGACGAAACCTGAAGGCCACGTCGGATATCGCGATCCTGTGGCTGGCACTTCGTGCACGCGCCCGCGCGGGCGACCCCGCCGACTGAACCGAGGCTCAGATGGCGGTGGCGGCGGTGAGTCCGTCGAGGACGGCTTCTTCGACGGTGCGGGGGGCGAGGCAGTCGCCGATGCCGGTGTGGGGGATGCCGGTGGCGTCGAGTTCGGCGAGCAGCGTGTCGTTCTGCCGGTGTCCGAGGGCCAGGACGAGTCCGTCGATACCGTCGAGGATGATCGGTTCCCCGGTGAGGGTGTTGACC
>NZ_JBHURF010000073.1:0-8577 GCF_042674125.1 Rhodococcus sp. NPDC056960
CCGAAGCCCATCAGAGCGCAGCCGACCAGGACGGTCGGATACGAGTCACCGACGGCCGGAATGAGCGCGCCGACCGCGAGGAGTGCGGACGCCGCCACCGCGGCGTTGCGGTCGCCGTGCAGATCGGCGAGGCGCGGCAGCAGGATGAAACCCGCTCCCCCGCCGAGGGTCAGCGCCGTGTAGAGCCATGTCGTCGCGGCCACGGTGGCGAGTCCGTACTGCACCTGAATAGTCGGCAACAGCGGCGGCAGGATGAAGATGACAGCGTTGGTCAGGACGACCAGCAGTGTGCCGACACCGACGAGCACCGCCTTCTTCGGCGCGGTACGAGCGGTCCCCTCACGGCCGAGTCCGGCGTGCTGGTGGATCTCTGTCATGAATCTCTCCGATTTCGTGGTCAGACGCGGGCCGGAAGGCCGGCGTCGATGGACGTGTAGTCGTCACGCTCGAGCAGATCCATGGGGTCGGACATCTGACCCCCGACCTCGACCCAGCCGACGTAGTGTTCCGACGACCAGTCGAGTTCACGCTGGAGTTCCTTGGGGAGCCTGCGGATCTCGTCGAGGTTGTAGGTCAGGAAGCTGTTCTCTTCCGGCCGGAGAAAGGCGAGGTCGTAGCCCATCGACAGTCCGAAGCGATAGGAGTCGGTCGTCGTGTTCGGTCCGCCCCCGTGGTAGGTGGAGCCGATCCAGATGAGTGCCGAGCCTGCCTTCATCTCCGTCGGGACCGCCTCGTCGAGGCGCGGTGCCCGCGTGTCGTCCCAGAGGTGCGACCCCGGGATCACCAGGGTTCCGCCGTTCTCGGCGGTGAAGTCACTGACGGCGACCATGATCTGCACGCGGGCCTCGCGCCCGTAGCCAGGGTGACGCCACAGCCACACCGAATCGTCGCGGTGCAGGGGCTGTGACCCTTGACCGGGGCCGATCTTGATGGCCGAGGTGCCCCCGACGTGCTTGCCCGCGGGATTCGGGACGGATTCCGCCCCGACGAAGATGTCGATCGGCTTGTTCAGAATCAGGTCGGCGACGCCGCGGTAGAGGGGGTTCATCGCGACGGTGACCATGTGCTCGGTCCTCGCGAACAAACCACCGGCTCGCTTGGTCCGAGAACCCGCGAACACCTCGTCGTGGCCCGTGTCCACACCGTCGAGGACCGGGTTGAGGTCGTTCTCGAGTCCCGCGGTCGTCGCGTCATCGAAGAGACCTTCGATGATCACGCCACCGTCGCGCATGATCACTGCCACCGCCTCTTCGGGGGTCGCGTCGGGGGTGAGCCTGGTAAGTGCTGGCGCCGTCATGGCTACGCCTTTCATTTGAGCTGATCGCACATCGGGCGGGCGTGAGAGCGCGGCCGCAACGCGAGTCGGAATGTGATGCCGGTCATACGGTAGCCGGACGCAGTCATTTGATCAAGGCATATGACTGTGAAATATGAGCACCCTCCGCGCAGCTCGAGAAGATTTCCTCTCGGTGACGCGGATGTGACTGCGGCAGGCCATTTACCGAGCCGGCTGGTAACGTGGGAGCCGACTTGATCATCTGTACATCTCGCATTCGACAGGAGGACGCATGGCTCGCATTCCCGCCGCCGAACGTCGCGCCGAACTGGTGGCGGCGGCCGTGCGCATGATTGCCGCCCACGGAGTGGAGGGCGCCACCACCCGCCGCATCGCGCAGGAGGCGAACGCTCCGTTGGCCACACTGCACTACTGCTTCGCCTCGAAGGAGGTGCTGTTCGCCGCGGTCTTCGAGCACGTCGGCCAGCAATATCGAGAAGTGCTGACGAGCAACGACATCCATGGCGACATGCCGACGACCGCCCGCGCGCTGTTGCGCGGCCTGCTGGAGTGGTACGTCGTGAATCCGGAGTTCGGCGCGGCGACCGTCGAGCTGATCAGCTGGGCCCAGCGTCAGGAGGGCGAGCAGGGCCAGACGGTGTACAACGATGCATTCGCCACCATGCGGGCGATCCTCGGGGCCGGCGCGGCCGCTGCGGGTCAGCCGGTGGACGGGACGATCATCGACGAGCTGACGTACATCGTGTCCGTGTTGTCCGACGGATTCGCGCTCAACTGGCTGGTGTTCACCAAGCGCACAGCGGCCGAGCCGCAGATCGAGCTCACCGTCGGCGTGCTCGACGCATGGATGGCCACCCACCTCGGCGATTCCTCCGGTTCGGTGGCCCAGCCCTCGACGGATTCCCCCGAGCCGACCCTGCGTTCGCTCGTGTCCTGGGTGAGCGTGGATTGATACCGCACTGACCGAAAGAGACTGTCGGCCGCCATCGTTCGGTGGCGGCCGACAGTTCTTTCCGCGTCAGACCCGCTGGTTGCCTTCGGCGACGATCCAGCTCAGCGCCGGATCGTCGCGTTCCATCCATTCGGGATGCCACTGGACACCGAGCACCGCGGCCCCCGGCAACTCGACCGCTTCGACGACGCCGTCGGCAGCGCGCCCCGTGACCACGAGCCCCGTACCGCAGCGGTCGACCGCCTGGTGGTGCCACGAGTTGGTCACCGCGCCGGCGCCGAACAGCCGTTCCGCGATCGAACCGGGCTCGAACGTCACCTTGTGGTCGTCGGCACCGTCGGTGAGCGGAGGCGAGACCGACAGGTGCTCGACGGAGCCGGGCGGGAGATCGGCGATCAGCGTGCCGCCCAGGGCGACGTTCAGGACCTGCATGCCGCGGCACACCCCGAGAACCGGAATGTGCCTGGCGAGCGCGGCACGCACGAGCGCGATCTCGAACTCGTCGCGATCCGGGTCGTGGACCATCGGATCGTCCCGCGGATCCACGTCGCGGACCACCGACGGGTCGCCACCCCAGCACGACGGATGAACGTCCTGTCCGCCGGTGATGACCACACCGGCCAGCCAGTAGCACAGCGCATCCGGGTCGGCGTCGTAGGGCAGGTTCACCGGAACCCCACCGGCCCTGTCGATTCGCTGCGAGAAGTCGGACATGAAGCTGTCGGTGTGCAGGTGGCCGTAGCGCTTGTCCAGACCGTCGATCAGCCCCAGCCGGAACCGTCGTCCGGTGATGCCGATCATCGGCCGGATGAGGCCCGGCGTCGGATTGCCCGCGCTCACGGGAACTCGAAGTACCGCGCCGACTCCCATTCGGAGAGCTCGGCGAACGGATCACCGCCGGTGGTGTGGAACTGCATCCACTCCCACCGCCGCGTACCGACCCAATAGTCGACGAACTCGTCCCCGAGCTGCTCGCGCAGGATCAGGTCCGTCTCGAGAGCATCGGCCGCCTTGGTGATGGTGTCCGGCAGCCGCTCGAGGTCGGGCACACACCACGCCATGTCGGTGACCGGCTCGGGCGGCTCGATCGCACCGTCGAGGCCGGCGATCACCCCCGCGAGAATGGTCGCGACCGCGAGGTACAGGTTCGCATCGGCACCGGGAACGCGATACTCGAGACGGGAGTACGCCGGGTGCCCGCACACCGCACGCACCGCGGCGGTCTTGTTGCTGATGCCCCACGTGACTGTCGTCGGCGGACCGCTCAGGTCGATCAGGCGGCGGTACGACGTGATCTGCGGCAGCACGATCGACGTCGCGCCCCGCATCGTCGCGAGGAGTCCGCCCACCGCATGCCGCATCGTCTGCGACGGCCCGCCTTCGGCGTAGAAACTGTTGACCCCGTCGCGCTGCAGGGAGAGGTTGACGTGTGAGGCCTGGCCGTAACCGGCGGTCGGCTTGGCCATGAAGGTGACGGTGTGACCGAGGTCGAAGGCCACCTCGCGCATCACCTGCCGGGTGCGAGCCCAGTTGTCGCACACTGAGATCGGGTCGCCGGGCACCAGGTTGAGTTCCACCTGGCCCGCCGCGTCCTCGTCGCTCCACGCCTCCCACTCGATGCCGATCTCGTCGAGGCGACGGGCGACCGCCGACATGTAGTCGATCCAGTCCTTCGACTTCGCGAGGTGGTATGCGGTTCCGGCGGAACCGCCGAGCGGGGTCAGGTCGCGATACCCCTTGGCACGGGCCTCGTGGATGGACTCCTGGAACAGGGTCGCCTCGATCTCGACCGCGACGGTGGCCGTGAAACCGCGCGTTGCGAGTCGGTCGACCAGCTTTCGGGCGAGGTTCCGCGGACAGGTTCCGACCGGGGTGCCGTCCGCCTGCCAGTAGTCACCGATCACGGACTGCAGGCCGGGCTCCCACTGCACCAGCGTCGACATGTCGGGCCGGAACTGCAGGTCGGCGAGGTGCCCACGCCACTCGGGGTAGGCGAATCCGAAGGTCGGCGCGTTACCCAGGTCGAGGCCGAACAGGAGATCGGCGAACGCGAAGCCCGAACCCGCGCTTGCAGCGAACTTCCTGGGCGCCACGTTCTTTCCGAGGAACGAGCCGTCGTGATTGGTGGCCTCGAGCCGGACCGTGTGGACGGCGGCGTCGCGATCCGTTGCGGTGGTGGTGATTTCAGACATCGTAGCGAACCTTCCAGGATGCGGCGACCAGCACCGACAGCTGAGAGAGCGTGCCGCGCACGCCGACCAGACCGGTGGACAGGGCGGCGATCAGGTCGTCGGCGCCCGAGAAGATGCCGGCCAGCAACTCCGGCGGGCCGGCGATCACATAGTGAGTCTCGCCGTCGCCGACGATCTGCTGGGCCGGCCCGTCGGGGCCGTCGGCGATCGCGACGAGCACGTCGGGGATTCCCGGCACCGATCGGGCTGCGGCCCAGAACGTTTCCGCGGCGACCTGCCAATCCGGCAGGGGCGGCGACAGCAGTGCCAGCGCCGCGGCGGCGAGATCGGCGTCGCCTGCGACAACAGGCTCGCCGACCGGAGCGAGCCGCGCGTTCAGGTCGACGGTCAGGGTGACGTCGGGCTCGATGAACACACCGCTCGATACGGCGACGACCCCGGCGGAGATGCTGATCGTCGCAGCTTGCGGCGTGTCGTGGGAGCGGACGGCGACGGTGCCGTTCACGCCCGCCACGGAGTCCGCACCGTTCGCGCGGACGGAGTCGGCGATGGTCCGACCGATCAACCGGACGATCGGACTCGCATCGTCCTCGATCCGAATGTCGACCCCGTCGACCGCGTCGTCCCCGCGTGTCGCGGGACCGATCGTCGTTTCGGTCATTCTTCTGTCCTTTCGATTCGACGAGATCGTGCGCGCGGTACACCGTCAGCAGCGGATCCCCAGTGGAACGTGACTTCGCAGTCATACGTCTGAGTCATTCGACTATGATCGTGAGGCACAGATCACTTCTTGTCAATGACTGCGAGGTTTCCGAGATGAACGACGACGCACCCGCCTGGTGGAATCTGCTCGACGACGACGCCACGGCCGTGGCCCACATGATCACCCAGATCCTGCAGAAACCCGTCCGTGAGCTGGGACCGGAGCAGGCCAGGGCGCTTCTGAACACGGCGCCGCCGGCGGAGCCGATCACCCCGCTCGACCATGTCGACCAACTGACCGTGCCGACCCGCGCGGGCGCGATCCGGGCTCGTCTCTACCGCCCCGACGGCACCGCCCCGGACGGCCGCGGTCCGGCCCTCGTCTATCTCCACGGCGGCGGTTTCGTCCTGGGAACCCTCGACGGGGCCGACGAGCTGTGCCGCGCGATCGCCGCCGGATCCGGCTGGACGGTCGTGTCCCTGGATTACCGCCTGGCGCCCGAGAACCCGTACCCGGCAGCACTGGAAGACTGCCTCGACGCCTACGCGTGGCTGACCCGGACGGCACCGGAGCTCGGCATCGACCCGGAACGGATCGCGGTCGGGGGCGACTCCGCCGGTGGCAATCTCGCCGCCGCCGTCTGCCTGCACCGGCGCGACGAACGCAGCCCTCAGCCCGTGACCCAGGTGCTCGCCTACCCCGCCGTCGAAGGTACGTTCACCACTGCGTCGTGGTCGGAGTTCGCCGATGCGCCACTGCTGAGCACCGCGGACGCGCGCTGGTTCTGGGAGCAATACGTCGGGCCCGAACACCGGGCGGGCGACCACCTCGCGGCACCCATGCGCGCGGAGTCCCTCCGTGACCTGCCGCCTGCCCTGATCCTCACCGCGGAGGTCGACCCGATCCGAGACGACGCCGAAGCCTACGCGGCACGGCTGCGGCGCGACGGCGTCCCCGTCTCGCTGACCAGGTATGCCGGCGTCTTCCACGGCTTCGTCACGGAGGTCGGGGTGTTCGTGCAGTCGAAACAGGCGATCGACGAGGTGTGTCTGCATCTGCGCGACGTCGCGCGGAAGAGCTCCGCAACGGCGGTCTCCGACGAATCCGACGGCCCTGCAACCCCCGAGGCGGTTCCGACATGAGGAGAGCCAACTCCGACGACACCGCGATACTGAATCTCGCCCGACGGTGGGCGCCCTACGGGCGCATCCCCACCGGCGACATCTGGGTCACATTCGGAATGAATCCCACCCAGTTCTACTCACGCCTCGCGCGGATACTGGGCACGCTCACCACACGCGAGCTCGCTCCGGACCAACGTCATTCCCTCGAACAACTTGTCGCGCGCCACGTTCGACAACCTGCCGGCGCTCACGACGGGCGGCTCGCCCCCCGACGCAGAGGTGACACCGTGGATCCGTCGTCGAACGGGCCGCGACCGGACAGGACGAACGTCCAACTTTCACACCCGAAACCGACCGGTACGATTTAACGAAGCACCCGGATCGGACCAAGGAGTTGGGCACCGTGCAGAAGCGCGCCATAGCCACTCGCCAGACTGTATTGGCCGCCGCGGCTGAGGTGTTCAATCGCGTGGGATACGTCAATGCCGGCCTGCAAGAAATCATCTCCGAGTCGGGGGTGACCAAGGGCTCGCTGTACTTCCATTTCAGCTCGAAGGAGCAGTTGGCACGGTCGGTGATCGACGAAGGCTGTGAACGCCTCGCGGTGACATGCTCACGTCACATCGACTCCCGCACGCCCGCGTTGGAGGCGTTGATCGGGGTGTCCTACGTGATGATCGACCCGGACAACAGCGACGGCCTGACGTTGGCGGCATTCCGTCTACTCAACGAGGTCGGCGACTTCCGGGGCACCGGGAGCGTGGTCTTCGATCGCTGGACTGCGGCCTACCGGACACTGGTGGCAAGGGCCGTCGAGGAAGGCGACTTCCGTGCGGACACGGATCCGGACGAGGTCGGTCGCCTGCTGCTGGAGATGGCCTTCGGTACGCGACAACTGGCCGTCGCGACCGACACCCTGAGAAACCTGCCCGAGCGCATGACCACGGCATGGAAGGTCTATCTGCCAGGACTGGTCGATCACGCCAAGGTGGAGTACTTCACCCAGTTCGCTGCTCGTCGACAGTCGGCGTTCCTGCTCCCGGCCTGACGTGCCGCGGTGCTGACCACCGCAGCGGCGGGAATGGAACAGAACTCGATGTGCCCAACGCGATGAATTCCGGGTGCGGATCCGGTCAATATTGCAGAGCAGATCCATTCCGACCCTGGAGGCACAATGACCGAGCAGATTGCCAGCGCCCTCCCCCCAGTCGTCGACCAGCAGACCTGGCAGAGCGCCCTCGACGACCTGCGAAGGCGGGAGAAGGCCGCCACCCGTGAACTCGACGCCATCGCCGCGCAGCGCCGCCGGCTGCCGATGGTCGAGTTGCCCGACTACACGCTGATCGGCCCGGACGGCCCGACCCGGCTGGTCGACGTGTTCGACGGCCGCTCGCAGCTCATCGTCTACAACCACATGTGGTCGGACGGAGCGGAGTGGCAGTGCGGCGGATGCACCAGCCTCACGTCGCAGTGGACCCGGCTGGGCATCCTCGACAACTACGATGCCCGCTTCGTCATCGTCACCAACGGGCCCATCGACGAAGCACTGGCCTACAAGGCCAAGGTCGGCAACAAGATGGACTGGTACTCGTCTTCGGAGAGCTCGTTCGGAGCTGACGTCGGCGCACCGCCCGGCGCCGGCTTCGGGGTCAATGTGTTCCTCCGCGACGGCGACCGGGTCTACCGCACCTGGCACACCGACGGCCGCGGCACCGAACAGCTCAGCTACACCTTTGCGCTGATCGACCTCCTGCCCTGGGGCCGCCAGGAGGAATGGCAGGACTCACCCGAAGGTTGGCCGAAGTCGCCCACCTACTCCAAGTGGCTCGACTCTCCCGATGTCGCTCGGCTCTACGGCCCGAAGCCAGACGGCCGGTGACGCCCGATGACGTGACGGGAGCGCCCCCGTCGCGCAGTGGTCACCTGCCGATCAACGGGCTGAGCCTCTATCACGAGGTGTACGGCGAGTCCGACGTGTCGCCCCTGCTGCTCATCCCTGGTGCGTTCATGGCCACCGACTCGATGACGTCGTGGGTGTCGGCATTCGCGGGCACACGCACCGTGATCATCTTCGATCAGCAAGGGCACGGCCGCACCCCGGATACCTCGCGCACGATGTCGTACGAGCAGTTCGCCGACGACGCCGCGGCGCTGCTGCGCGCCCTGAAGGTCGAGCGCGCGGATGTGATGGGCTATTCGCAAGGCGGCGGGGTCTGTCAAGGGACATGGGGGCGTCCCGGTAGGCGGACAGGTGGTGTCCCTGTGCGCGGACAGCTGATCTCCCTGTCGGCGGTCAGCTGATCTCCCGC
>NZ_JBHURF010000074.1:0-6526 GCF_042674125.1 Rhodococcus sp. NPDC056960
CCGCGGGGCTCACTGTCAACAGCGATAACCGGCCCTGAGGTTTTGCTGCGGTTTGAATCTGATTACTCACCACGAGCTCCATTTCTTGCAACCATGATTTCTTGCAACCATCCTTTGCCATTATTGGCCTCACTACTCGACCACCCGAACTCAGATATCGAGGACGATCCATTTACTGCACGGGGTCTCGCACGCACCGCAGATCTCCTCCGGAAAGAAGCTCAGCGTGGGAAGGCTTTCACCGGTAGGCACCGTCACAGTGACACCGCTGCGCTTTGCCACGACCTCGAAGGGCGTCATGACTTCAGTGAGGTCACACTGACAGGATCCGGCCGCCGTCAACGGTCCCACACCCGCCACCGCGCGATAGAAGGCGCTGACGGCGGCGTTGATCTGGAACAGGTCGACGTGTCCGAGTCTGCGCGCCCGGAAGGAGGCGAACGTTCAGCACTTTGCGGGGGGTCTGCGGTTAATGTCATTCGAACTCATTTCGAGGTCTCGCCTGCCGAACAATTGTTGTCGGTGCGCGGATTATCGACGCCGATATTCCCGCAACCGGGTGCCGGAATGCCGCCGGGAGCCTCGGGAAGCTTCGAGGTCCAAGTTTGTGTCGGACCTCACACGAAGCGGAAGGCCCTTTTGATACACCTCTGACGAAACACGTATTGGCAGTACGTGGCACACGGGCCTGGGCTACCTGACGCTGGTCGAGTACGCTGCCCGATGCAGCCACCCGCACCATCCTTGGTCTGCGAGAGCAACTGCAATCGGTATCAATCACAACCCGGCTCCAGAACCAGGTGGACCGACTATTGGAGACCGGCCACTTGCTCTGAACGCGTTTACGAGGAGCTGGAGACAGACTCTCACCGCCGTGTTGCGGGACTGTCAGGACTTGCCAGCCGATGAGCGGTCAGAGGCCATCAGCGAAAGGGGCGCCTGCCCTCATTGGCGGTGCAACGAAGCTCGCCGGTCAGGCGCGCCTATTTCGACTCTGCTCCACGATCCAGGCCGCGATCTGTATCCGTGAGGTGAATCCCAGCTTCGTCAGGATGCGTTCCACGTGTCCTTGCGCCGTGCGCTGCGAGATCACGAGTTTGGCGGCGATCGCCTTGTTGGTCAAGCCCTCGGCAACCAGATCGGCCACTTGGCGTTCACGTTTGGTCAGTTCTGCCGTTGACCCTGCAGGGCGAGTCCTGTCCGGGGCCTGCTCGTCGAGAGCGTAGGCGATGGCAGCGTCGAGATCGAGAGTCTTGCCTCGCCGGCGTGCTGCATCGAATGCTCGATCACCTAGTGCCCGGCGGGACACCCGCTCACATTCTGTTTGGTACGAGCGCAGATGGGGGAACAAGACCGTCACGCTACCGACGGAGTACCCCAACTGCTCAGCGGCTCCCATCAGTACGGTTGCTCGCTGAGCCTTGCGCTCCTGGCCGGCGATCCAGGCCAGTGCTTGAAGACACGATGCGGTGGTGCGAGGGTTGTTCACCTGCCGAGCTAGGCGCAACGCCTGTTCGAGCAGCTCCACCGCATGTTGCTGCTCGCCCTGTCGCCACACTGCAACGCCCATGGCCCACAGTGCATACGATCGATACGTTGATTCGCCGCAAGCCCCCGTGATCGAGAGTACGTACTCGTGACACCCGATCGCCCGCTCCGTCTCGCCACGCAGTTCGTATGCCAGACCGAGCATGTTCAGAACACCGATCTGCCGAAGGCGGTCTCCTCGAGTGCCGAACCCCGCGCGGGCGTCCTCGAGGCGGCGGCACGCCCTGCCGAGATCATCGCTCAAGAGCGCTAGAATGCCGTCGGCGTAGTCGACGAGAGCATGCGTCATGGGGTCGGTCGTCACTTCGGCCAGCCTGCGGCCTTCGGCCACCAGGGAGGCTTCCGACCGAAGATCACCCTGTATCCCGGCCAGGACGCTGTCGGCGTAGAGCGCTTTGACCCGTCCGGCTGCTGGCTGCCCCGCCTCGAGGGATAGGACTCGGTCGAGCCAACGCCGGCCCTCGCTGTAGAGGCCCTGGGAGTTCCAGAACGGAAAGAGCGCTGTCGCGAGACTCAGCCCGGCCTCGGCACCGACGTCGTTGCCCTCGGATACGCAACACTCCAAAGCCTCCCGCAGATTCGGCAGCTCCCGCCCGAGGCGGGCGATCCAGTCGAGTTGTTCGGGACCGATCCACCCCGCCTCCGCGTCGAGCGCCAACCGCCGATACCAGTCCCGGTGACGCCGGACCAGCTGTGGGTACTCGCCGGTTCGCTGTATCTGCTCCCGGCCGTAATCGTGCATGGTTTCGAGTAGCCGGAAGCGGATGACGTCGTTCGATTCCTCTCGGATCAGGATCGACTTGTCTATCAGGGAGGTCACCGAGTCGAGCAGATCCCCCGGCGCGACGTCCGTGCCGCAAATGTCCTCTGCGGCATCAAGTTCGAAACTTCCAGCGAACACCGCTAACCGGCCCCACAGCCGTTGTTCGTGCGGTGTGCAGAGGTCGTAGCTCCAGTCGATGCTGCATCGAAGCGTCTGTTGTCGCGTCGGTGCGCCTCGGGCGCCGAGGGTGAGTAGGGCGAATTGGTTGGTCAGCCTCTGCAGAATTTGCTCGGGTGACATCGCCCGCAATCGAGCCGCCGCCAGCTCTATCGCCAGCGGTAACCCGTCCAGTCGGGCGCAGATCCGCGCTACCGCGACCCGGTTGTGTTCAGTGATTTCGTATCCCGGTACCGCGGCAGCGGCCCGTTCGGCGAACAGTGTCACCGCGTCGTATCGGGGCATTCCCCGCAGCGATGGTTCACGGTCACTTTCGGGGACGGTGAGCGGTGACACTCGCAGCACCGATTCCCCGCCGATACCGATCGGTTCGCGACTGGTCGCGAGAATACGCAATCCCGGGCATGTTCGCAGCAGCGTCTCAGTCAGGTCCGCCACCGCGTCGACCACCTGCTCACAGTTGTCGAGCACCAGGATCAGCTCGCGTGGCGCGAGAAACTCCACCAATATCTCGTGCAATGGTCTCGCCGAGTGGTCCTGCACGCCAAGGGTCGCAGCCACCACGTCGACCAGCAACGAGTCGTCGCGCAGTTCACCCAGCTCGACAAGCCATGCTCCATCGGCGAAATCCCGTTGGGCGTTCGTCGCGACCCGCAGCGCCAAGCGTGTCTTCCCGACACCCCCGATGCCGGTCATCGTAACCAGGCGTGATCCGGACAGCAGATTCTTGGCTTCGGACAGCTCGCTTCGGCGACCGACGAAACTGGTCAACTCCAGTGGCAGATTTCCTCTCGCGCCCCGCGCCGCGGGTGGTGGCGCCGTGCTCCATCCACGCGAGACTGGTCGCGGCTCTCGCCGTTCGGCCCCCGGTTCGACCCGCATCGCCATGTCGTCGATCGGGAAGCCCTGATGCACTTGAACCCGACGGAGTTCATCGCCCAGTGCTGCCGCCGATGGTCGCTCGTGCGGATCCCTCGCCATCGCATGCTCGATCACCGCGCACATGTCGGCGGCGATACCGTTCTCGCGCAGATCCGGAACAACCTCAGTGGTGATCCGCACGAACTGCGCCACCACATTCTCACCGCTGCGGCGCTCGAAGGCAGCGTGGCCCGTGAGGCTGCAGAACAGGGTCGCACCGAGCCCGTAGACATCCGAAGCGGAACTGGGGGGATCACCACCGAGAACCTCCGGGGCGGTGAACGCCGGTGAGCCCGTGATGGTGCCGGTGGCGGTCCGAAATCCTCCAGAGATGTGTGCGATACCGAAGTCGGACAGGGCCGGCTCGCCGTAGTCGGTGAGCAGGATGTTGCCGGGTTTGACGTCGCGATGGAGGATGCCGAGCTGGTGGGCGGTTTCGAGTGCACCCGCCATCTTCACGCCCAGTCGCAGCGCGTCCTCCAACGCAAACGGACCGTGCCGACGAATCCACGCCTCCAGCGAGCCCTTCGGGTGGTACTGCATCACCAGGTAGGGGCGACCACTCTCGGTGGCACCCACCTCCAGGGCGTTGACGATGTTCGGGTGCCCAGTAAGCCGGCCCATCGCCCGTTGCTCGCGGAGGAATCGCGCCCGGTTCTCCTCGTCGAGCTCAGCGATGAGCACCTTCACTGCCACCGTGCGATCCAGGGCCACTTGAGTGCAGCGGTAGACCACTCCGAAGCCACCACGCCCGATCTCGTCGGCGTCCTCGAATCCGGCCGCTGTCAGCTCGGCCGGGGCCGTCGGAACCGCCACACGCCGAGTGTTCAGCGGATCACCCATGCACTTCACCTCTGATCCTGAGTTACCAGGATATACCGCTGAACCCGCGCGCTGTCGGTGCCGTGGCGGTTCGATCAGAACCACCTTCGAATCAGCGGCTCACACTCATTTGCGTCAACGCACCGCACTTGCCGGGATCATAGGCACTGCCGGCAAACGCTTGCGGAGACGCTGAGCGCCGCAAGTGACGAGAAGCCATAGATACGCTCGGGAGAGGCGGTGCCGTGCTCTAGCCGGGCCAACTGTAACCTCGCGGCGTCTCGGAGCCTGTCGTTGTACTCGCTCATACTGATCGAGAAGGCGGTCGCAACGTTCTCCGGAGCGGGACCTCCAAGCGGATCCCAGAGAAGCGCATAATCGAGGATGTCACTGTCATTACAGTTGTTCCACATTTTTTCCTGCTTTGCGCTGAGCTCGCCCAAATTTTGAAACCCGTTGGAAGGTAGAAGATTTAGGTTTTCTACGTAACAGGTTTCTACTGTTTACGGAATGAGTGAGGAACCTCTCCGGTGGTGCGGGTAGGCGTCCACCAAACTGTCCATCTCGGCTCGGGCGCAGTTCGACTCAGGGACGACCTGCCACAATCGCTCGAGGAACCGGCGGCGCGTCATCCCGAACTGTAGAAGGATGTCCTCCTCGGAAGCGCCCCCGAATGGCGCCCACATGCTAGCGAACCCGATGAGGCGGTCCGCCTCGATGTCAGGATGGGTGCGTCTGCGGTCTGCTTCGACCCGACTAGCGCGACGTCTCTGGCGCAATTGACGATACTCACGGGAGTTCATGGGATTTCACCTCTGAAAGTACTGAGGAAGCCTTCGGGATTGTGAGCGTCCTCGTCGAAACTAAGGGTTGTGCGAGGAACGCTCTATCGTCCTCGCCCTGACTGGCAATACTTACCCACGCCGCACTAGAACCTTGGCTGGGACGGCCGGCGGCCTGCTGTCCCGATCATCGGCGGTCAGCCGAGTTGCAGACGCTCCCAAGCCATATCGGCCATGAACGCGGCGCCGTACGGTAGTGCTGCGTCGTCGAACACGGCCTTGGTGCTGTGGTTCGTCGGTGCAGAGGTGTCAGCACCCGCAGGACGGGCGCCTAAACTCACCATCGCGCCGGGAATCTTCTGCAGTACCCAGGAGAAGTCCTCGGATCCCATGATCGGGTGTTCGTCGATGCCCCAGCCGTCGTCGCCTGAGATGTGCGATGCGACTCGGCCGGCCAAGTCGATCGCATCGGCTTCATTGACAACCGCCGGGTAGCCGGCGTGAATCGTGACTTCGACGCTGAGGCCGTGGGCGGCGGCGATACCTTCGAACAGTGCCTCGAGGCGTTCCGGGACGGCACGCCAGTTCTTCTCCGAGCAGGTCCGCAATGACCCGGCGAAGCTCGCGGTTTCCGGGATCGCGTTCACCGCCGTGCCGGCATGGAATGTCCCGACCGTGAACACGACCGGATCGAAGACGTCGGTGGTGCGGGTGATCTGGATCTGTGCCGCAGTGACCATTTCGGCAGCCACGGGAATCGGGTCGGCGGCAGTGTGTGGGCGTGAGCTGTGCCCCCCCTTTCCGCGGACGGTGACCTCGATCGTCGTCTCCGACGCCGACATGGTGCCGGGCCGTGCCGTAAACTTGCCGATTGGGAGGCGACTCGAGGTCACGTGAACGGCATACGCCGCGACGGGTGGTTCGCCCGCCGCTTCGAGGACCCCTTCCTCGATCATTCGGGCAGCGCCGTTGAAGCCTTCTTCCCCGGGCTGGAACATGAAGATGACTGATCCGGGCAGTTCGCTTATTCGTCGTGCCAGCAGTCGTGCAGATCCGACCAGCATCGCGGTGTGCAGATCGTGACCGCACGCATGCATGGCGCCGTCGATCTCGGAGGTGTATTCGACACCGGACTCCTCGTGGAGCGGGAGCGCGTCCATATCGCCTCTCAGCAGCACGACCGGTCCGGGCCGCTCGCCACGAAGTACCGCCGTGACAGAGGTGAGTTCCGACCCGGTGTGGACCTCCAACGGGAGCCCATCGAGCGCCGCGAGTACTTTGCTTTGTGTCTGGGGCAAGTGGAGGCCGCGCTCGGGTTCGCGGTGCAGTGCGTGACGCAGCGAGATGAGGTCGCCGGTCAGCTCGAGGGCCTCGGGGAAAAAGGTCATGACTGTTCCTTGTCGATCGTGATCTGACCGGTCCTGACCAGGATGAGTGGAACGATCAGCAGGCTGGCGACTGCGGAAATGGCCCACACGACCTGATAGGCGCCCATTGTCGGTGTGGTGGTGCC
>NZ_JBHURF010000075.1:0-5637 GCF_042674125.1 Rhodococcus sp. NPDC056960
CGCCGAACATCCGTTACCGAAAGCCCCCCAACACCGTTGGGGGGCTTTCGGCATTCCCGGGCATCAACACATCTGCACCACAACAGGTTTCACCGCTGTCGGCAGCGGCAGCCGCACCGCTGGGCCGGTTCGCTCGATGACTGTGCGATCGGCCCACACACATCGGACCTGACTTGCACAGGTCGGAGGGGATTTCCACGGTCGACGTGGCGTCTGCGCTGGTAGAGAGCTTGCTGGTTCGAGATTCGGCACACTAACGGGTCGGTAGGATCTGGCAGGTGGCGGCGTACATTCGCAAAGTTCGGACTGCATCCGGGGCGACGGCGGTGCAGATCGCGGTCAAGCAGGGCCGCCGCGACAGAGTCGTCGAGCACCTCGGCTCCGCCACCACACGGACGGCGAGTTGACGGTCCTGCTGCAGACGGCTCGGGAGAAATTGCAGGCCGGCCAGCAGGAACTCGACCTCGGCCTCGGCGGTGGTGAGCGGGCGGGTCGGTCATCGCGGCGAAACGATCCCGCTGGCTGATCGAGGTGATCGAGACCGGATGGCGCAGGTGGGGGTTCGATGCGATTGACGACGACGCGTTCTTCCAGTTGGTCCTCAGTCGACTCGTGGAGCCGACCTCGATGAGCGACACCGTCCGAGTCGTCGGCGAGATCGGCCTGACCCCGGCCCACCGCAACACCTACGCCAACTCACTCAAGCGTTGCGCTACGGGCGATTACCAGGATCGTGTCGCCGCGAAATGCTTCGAGCATGCCGCGACGACCGGGGGGCCTGTCGCTGATTCGCTACGACGTGACGACCCGATATTTCGAGGCGGAGAAGGAAGACGACCTCCGCAAGGTCGGCTGCTCGAAGGAGCGTCGCGTCAATCCGCAGATCGTGGTCGGACTGCTGGTCGACCGGACCGGATTCCCCCTCGAGATCGGTTGTTTCGAGGGGCAACAAGGCCGAAACCCACCCACGATCGTGCCTATGATCCGGCAGTTCCAGACACGGCACGACATCGCCGGTGTCGAGATTGGTCGTCGCCGCGGACGCCGGCATGCTGTCGGCCGGCAACCTCGAGGACCTCGACGACGCCGGCCTGAAGTTCATCGTTGGCTCCCGTGTTACCAAGGCGCCCGCTTGATCTGGCGAACCATTTTCATTGGAAGGGTGATGTTTTCACCGACGGTCAGATCATCGACACCGTCACCCCGAGGCATGCGAAGAGCACCGTCAACAATGTCCGTCACCGCACCGAATCCGTCTGGGACGCAACCGGACATCCGAAGTCGTGGCGGGCGGTGTGGCAGTACTCGAAACGCCGCGCAGTCCGCGGCAACCAAACTCTGAACGCCCAAGAAGCCCGGGCCCGCGAGGTAGTCGACGGGGCGAAGGCACCGAAATCGACGAGGTTCGTCAAGACCACCGCCGGCGGCCGCACCTTCGACAGCGCATCCCTCGATCGGGCCCGGTCGCTGGTCGGATTGAAGGGCTACGTCACCAAACCTCTCCGCCACCCTGATGACACCGGGCGAGGTCATCGGCAACTATCACGACCTCTGGCACGTCGAGAAGTCGTTCCGCATGTCGAAACTGATCTACGGGCGCGGCCGATGTTCCACCACATCCGAGCCGCGATCGAAGCCCACCTCACCGTCGTGTTCACCGCCCTCGCCGTAGCCCGCTACCTCCAAGGCGAGACCGGGGGATCTCGATCGGGCGCGCCGGCCCACCCACTCACCGCCGACGCAGCCCACATCCTCACCGCACTGGACATCCCGCACTCGTAGTCAGCGTTGGCACACTAAATCTGTGCAAGTCAGGGGTTGCACAGGAGGCAGCGTCAGCATCGCGCGTCGATCTGGGTCCATCCGGTTCGCTGGTACACAGCCCACCCGTTTGCGGCTGTGCTCCCCACCGCCAAGCACGCCGTGAGTTGCCAGTTGAAGAGTGTGCCGCGGATGCTCTGGCATCCTGTGTCAATTCGGACTTGCGGGGTGGCGCGACCGCCCGACCGCGCCTTCGCCGTCCCAACCCAGCACCCGCGGTACGCACCGAATGCGTCAATTAGGTGCCACCAGCCTGCGAAGCGGCCGGCAGGGTGGACGGCGGGAACCAGAAATCGCACTGGGCAATATCCCCCTGACCACCATGCCCACCCGCGCGTTGGAGTTCGGCTACCCACCCCGGACTCGGTCCGTCGGCGTGCACTTCAAGCTGTGGGGGGCTGGCGCCGTACCTGCCGATGCCCGCGGCTGAGCTGCGAGACCGGCCGGCCACTGCGGACGGACTGCACGAGATGCTGACGCTGCTAGAGGAGGAAGCTAATGCGACGGCTGTGCGAGATCGCCGGCGTGGGGCTGGTCCGCCATACGAGCAGCGTCGTTGCGGCGACCAGCAGGGCGGTGGCGATCGGCGACCTGAGCGTGGCAGCCGGTGTCAGCAGCACTCATTTGGCACAGCGGTTCAAGGAGCTCATCGGCGACACGCCGAAGCGGCTGGCCCGCACCCACCGCTTCGCTGCCACGTGTTCGCGATCAACCCGCCGGACCGATCGACTGGGGCGACCTCGCTGGTGGCGCAGGGTACTTCGACCACGAGTTCCGGGCGTTCACCGAGCTCACGCCGATCCGGTACGTCGAAGTCCAGCGGGCGGCTCCTGCGCGAACATCCAGGCCACGCGCTGGACGACTGGCCGCTGCCGACTCATTGATTTCTTACAAGATCGACAGCTCACAACACGCTACTTTGGGGACACCCAAAGCAAAGGAGAGCCCCGTGGGCAAGGTGGTCATGTACAGCTCGGTGTCGGTGGACGGCTTCGTCGCGGACGAAAATGACCAGCCCGGACCGCTGTTCGACTGGTTGTCCAGCGGTGACGTCCCGTTGGACGAGAGCGGCGAGTTAAAGGTGTCGCAGACGTCCTACGACTACATCCGGCCGTACTGGGACCAGATCGGAGCGACACTCGTCGGCCGCCACGTCTTCGACATGACGGACGGCTGGGACGGGAATCCTCCGGGCGGGATCGACCACGTGGTCGTCGTGACCCACCGGCCGGAGCCCGAGGGCTGGGACCCCGAGGCGCCGTTTCACTTCGTCGACGGCGTCGAGGCAGCCGTGGCCAAGGCGCAGGAGCTTGCGGGTGACCGCATGGTCGAGGTCGCCGCCGGCGACGTCGGTGGCCAGGTGCTTGCCGCGGGCCTGATCGACGAGGTGCGCATGGACGTCGTACCCGTCGTGTTCGGGTCCGGCAAGCGCTACTTCGGGTCGGTCCACGCGCAGAACCTGTTGGAGGATCCTGACGTGGTGATTCAGGGCAACCGGGTGCTTCACCTGCGCTATCGGGTGCGTCGTTGACCGATCTGAGCGGGTACGCGAAGCTGTCCCTGGTCGGGCACCCGATCCGGGGCGCGCACCATGCCCTCGTGCGCTTACATGAGGTCCCGCTTCTAAGCGCGCAGCGACTCGCCCTTGTTGAGCTGCCGGGAGATGTTGCGCCGATAAGCCGGGGCGGACAGGTAGCGGGCAGCGTAGATCGTTCCCCGCAGCGCCCGTACTCCTCGAGCGCCGTGGCCAACGCGTTCTGGCGACTGGACGCCTTGAGTTTACCGACCAGCAGCGAGGCAGTGGCGTGCCGGAACTTCGACGACCCCGCCAAGCGCAGCAAATCGTCCCAGTGGGCGGCGACCAGGTCGAGATTGGCGAGCCGGGTCAGCAGTGGCTCGGCCAGCGGGAACGCCGACGCCGCCTCGGATTTCGAGCCGGCCCGATACAGGGTGAACTTGCCCAGATCCCGGATCCGGGGCGGGAGCTGCAACCCCAGCAGACCGAACAAACCGAAATCGGATACCGCCGCTCTGGCTCCGGCCGGGTCAACGCCTGTGTGGTCAACCGGCGGCTCACGCTGGCCAGAACCCTGAGCCGCTCCGCCGGCAACACCGACACATCCACGGTCTGCGCGTCCATCCCACGCAGAAATCCAGCTTCGCGATCTCAACCTTCACCGCCGCGGGCGACGCTTCCACCGGCCCCTTGCCCTACCGCCGCAACCGCGTCATCCCGATCACCGGATCCACCACCAGCAACCCATCCACCAGTACGGCGCTCGTCGGTGAATTCGTGCGCCAATCGACCGAACTCTTGCCACCTCGACCTGCTACTCAGGCGGGCAGGGAGCGGGCTTCGGTGTCGGGATCTTCCCGATCGCATCGCCCTCGTTCGGCTCCTTCACCAGGGGTGTTCGAACCACAGGCTGGCGAGGAGCGCATCGTCACGGCGGGACGGATCGAGATTCGACGCGTCGACTGGGAGTGCCCTGAGGCGGATCCCCTCCACAGGCTTGACGACCTGCACTCCCTCGTCAGCCGGCACCGGGGCAACGCCCATCCACGAGGCGGAGACTCCCGGTGATGCGAGCATGCGTTGACGGCCATCTCATCAGATCTATTGCGGTGCAACAGTTTACGGCTCTTCACAACTCCCCGGGCGAAGCCTGGTGGCGCCGCCGGGATACTGCAAGGCGACGACCGTGTCGCCGTGCTCCGGTGGTACGCGGACACCTCGACCGGCCCGGGGCATCGCGTAGCCGGGTCGGCGAACATCAGCGCCGTCATCTGTGTTGTGTCGGCATACGCGATCCGCCAGGCCGGCGGGCAGTGGGAGACGTGGGTCGCCAGATCCTGCCGATCCTGCCCACCCGACCCTGGAGCGTCGTGGGGTACCTCCCTGAACCCCCTGATCCGCTCTCGGGCCCGGGATGCCCGAGAGCGGAGTGGAAGGGCGGTGACAGTGTCGATTTGGATTGGATTTCTGCGCTCGCACCAGAGCACGGCCTGAACAGTTACTTCCTCGAGCCGCGCGTTCTCCGCGTACTCACGACCGTCGACCCGGCGGGCATCTTCTCTTCCCCGATCGTGAGCGTGGACGGTGCAGGCTGTTCTCCTATGGAGCGCCGCGCCTCACGCCCCGTTCGACACCCGCACCCCCGCCGTCCGCGCCGTCGAGAGTGGGGCTGACGGCATCTCGTGTCCCTCGACGGAAAGAGAGTGCCGTTCGGCGTACTGCCTCACCCTGCGCGTTCACGGACCTACGAAACCGGCTCAGCGTGCACCCTTCTGATCCGACGACGAGCGTCGGCAGGACTCGCAGATCCACGAATGCTCGGTGCCAAATGCTCGCGACCAGGCGATTTGGAAAACTGCGGTCGGTTCGCGTAACTTATTCCGAGTCAGAGCGACACGGACACCGACATTCACCACCTGGTGATTGCAACGAGGTTGTACGAAGTGCCTGGCCAATCCGAAGTTCACCATCATGTATGGTTGTGCTTCAACCCCGGAATGTCTTCAGCGGGTACCGGTTTGCGCCGGTCAGCCCAATGAGATAAGCTGGAAAAGTTGCCCCGGAGCGAACGGCGAGTGAGCCGGAAGCGATGGTGTGTGCGTGTTCTTTGAGAACTCAACAGTGTGTCGATGAATGTCAGTGCCAATTGTTTTGGTACTCCGCATCACGGATGATCGGCTGGCCCTTGGGGTTTGGTCGTGAGTGGTGGTGTGGGTATTGCTGGCTCTTCTCCTTCTTCCGTCGGTGGGGGGTCAGTGTTTTTTGAAATGCTAGTTTGAGTTTTTTTGCTAGTGATTTGG
>NZ_JBHURF010000076.1:0-5590 GCF_042674125.1 Rhodococcus sp. NPDC056960
GTACGGTGCCTCGTTCTACGGTGATTCGCATGTGTGTGGTGCTGCGCCGTTGGATTTCTTCACCGATCAGAAGTTGGTCGTGACCCGATGGTGAGTACTGTGGGCGCACGGGTGGGGGAACAGACTCAGAAAACGTCTCACGCATCGTGAGAAACTTGACGGCGGTGAACTATACAGGGGCTGGCCCGATTCGATTAGACGGTTCCTCTTGGTGAGGAATCTCTCATGGAATCAGGAAGCAACCGCGTCTTACCACTCCACTCCCAGGTAGAAGGATGCCATGTACCTAGATCAAGTTTCTATGGCGGCGCAGTTTCCGACGGTCGTCTACATTATCGGGCTGATCGCCATCTTGCTTGCAATAGCCGCGATACTTCTTTTCGACGCCGGCCTCAGTCGCGCAGGAAACGTGATGCACACGTTGACGCAAAAGCTTGTCGCCGCATTCGTTGCCGCGGCGGGTATGTCACTGATCGGATTCGCCATCTGGGTCACGCAGTTCAACCAGGCTTTCGGTGTTGTTAATCCGCTCGGCCAGGCACTCGAGTCGTGGTGGCTCGGAGGAACAGGAATCAATACCCTACCCCAGGATCTCGATCCAGCGGTCGTGCCGAATGCTGACTCCTTTCAGGCCTTTTACGCGCTCTTCATCCTCTTCGCAGCCTTCTTCGCAGCGCTTTTGGCCGGGTCCGTGATCGAACGGGTCAAAACGACTTCATTGGCGTTGATCGCATTACTCTTCGGGGCTGTAGTCATCCCGGTCGCGGGGTACCTGGTCTACGGCTCTGTCGGGCCGCTGTCCAACGCCGGTACTCATGACTTCGGCGGTGCATTCTTCTATATATTGCTTGGGTGTTGGGCGCTTGTATTGGTGTGGCGAGCCAGGCCGAGAGTGGGTGTTTTCGACGGCACCGCGACCGAGCCTGCGATCCCACACAACATGCTGTATGTAGTGGTCGGGATGGTCGTCTTCCTTGCCGGGATCTGCGGCTACGTGCTTACCAACGGTTATCTGGTACCCGGATCCGGATTCTTCGGGATCACCCTGAACGAGAGTGGCATGGGGCTGATTGTCACGAATCTCATGATGGCCTTCGCGGCCTCGGCGATTGGCGGTCTGCTGGTCTGGAAGATAGGGCAACACCCGTACTTCTTCTTGGTGTCACCCGTTGCCGGCTGGATCACGGTGTCGGGGCTGATCGACGTCGTCAAGCCATGGCAGGCAGGTCTGACCGCCTTGTTTGCACCCCTTATTCTGCTCGGCGGCTACAAGCTGATGATCAGGCTCCGACTCGACGACGTCAAAGTCGTACCACTTACGCTGGGCCCGGGAATCTATAGCGCTTTGATGACCGCGGTGTGGGCAGGCGGCGTCAAGCAGGGTGGCTATTTTGGAATTACGCAGGGTGAGTACGCCTTCCAGCACGCCTCGATCAACATTGGGCATCAAGTGTACGGAGTTGTCGTTTTCCTCGCGCTCGGTCTCGCGTCGGCCCTTGTCGTGGTCTTCGCGGTGGAGAAGACCATTGGGCTGCGTGACGGGCGAGTCGATGAAGGATTGGACGCTGAACTGGATCGCGCAGTCATTGGCGAGGTCGCATATCCTGACCGGACACCTGCAGGGCTACAACAAGCGGACGTCTCCGCCGTACCGGCCGCCGAGGTCAGCTTGGCGCCTTGACGGCACGCTAGAACTATTCATTCGCCTTGAACTGAATGAACGTCGTCACCGGGATTCGAGTTGGGATCGCCAACGGATCGTCAGCACGACGCGTTCATCGCTGGGCGACGACAATCACGATCCGCTCCTGATGACGACGTCGGCCGGCGGCTGTCCTCGCGTCGGCCGCCGGAAGGGTTGGCCGGCATCCGCGAACACTGGTGAGACTCGGATCCAGTTCGTTGCACCATCGGCGTGCTGCTGCAACGAGGAACGCTTCCGGTGCCAGCCTCGTCATGGGGGCGACCTCGAGGGCGGAGATCGAACCTTCACCGTTACAACACGCTCACGCGTTCTCGGTTGCGAACCATGCCGCGATTTGGGCTCGGGAGTTGAATCCGAGTTTGGCGAGGAGGTGTTCCACATGACCCTGTGCCGTCCGCGGCGATATGGTCAGCCTGGTCGCGATCTGGCGATTGGTCAGCCCTTCGGCGACCAGCGCGGCGACTTCGCGTTCACGTTTGGTCAACCGGACAGACGGCTGGCCGGATTGTGACGGGTGCGGTCGTGGCGAGGACTCCACAGCCTCCCCCTCGAGCGCGTAGGTGATTGCACCGTCCGTGTCGAACAGGCTGCCCGTGCTACGAGCCGCGCTGAAGGTGCTGGGGCCGAGTTCGCGAGAGGCGTCGGTCACACAGCGATCGTGTTGGTCTTGGAGGGCGGTGAACAGCAGTGGGCTGCTCCCGACGGAATGCGCGAAGTTCGCCGCGGCGCCCAGAAGTGTAGCGGATCGTTTGAACCGTCGCTCCGCGCCCGCTGTCCACGCGAGCGCCTCGAGGCACACCGCCGCGGCCAAGCGGTCGTCGACACGTCGAATCAGTACCAGTGCTTCTTTCAGAAGCCCGCTCGCCCGTTCCAACTCGCCTCGGCGCATGATGGCCACGCCCATCGCCCACAGGGTGTACGACCGGTACATAGTCTCGTCGTGAGCTTCCGTAATGGAAAGAGCATCGTTGAAACACGTGATCGCCTGATTCGACTCTCCGAGCAGATCGTAACCAACACCTAGCATCACGAGTATCCAAACATATTGTGTTAGATCGTGATCGGTTGGTAATGCGGCGCGCGCCCTTTCGAGTTCGGCGCACGCAGGAGCGAGTTCGCCCTTGTAGACTCCGACCACGCCTTCGGTGCGGGAGAGGAAAATGTTGGCAACAGGGTTTGTCGTTTCCGCGGCCAGCGAGCGTGCCTCCTCGACGAGGGTCGACGCACTGTCGAAGTCTCGCTGCACCGCGGCCAGCGAGCATGCAGCGTAGAGCGCTTTGATCCTGGTGGCGGGATGCTGGCCTGCCTCGCACGCTAGTAGGCGGTCGAGCCAGTATCTGCCCTCGTTGAACAGGCTGTGGGAAAACCAGAACGCGAACAGAGACGAGGCGATATCGAGACCCAGTTCGGGGGCGTCACCCACGGAAAACTCCATTGCCTCACGTAGGTTCGACTGCTCGCGGGTCAGTTGCGTGATCCACTCGAGTTGACGGGGGCTGATCCAATCGGTTGCCGCGCCAGCGGACAGCTGCCGACACCATTCCCGATGCTCACGGCGCAGTTGCTGAAGTTCGCCTGATGCTTGCGCCTTCTCTTTGCCGTAGACGCGCAGGATCTCGAGCATCCGGAACCGCACATCCCGGCCGACCTCTTCCCGCATCAGGATGGACTTGTCCACCAGAGAGGTAAGCGTGTCCAGGAATTCGTCGGACGAGATGTCACGGCCGCAGATAGTCTCTGCCGCCGTGAGTTCGAAGTGACCCGCGAACACCGACAACCGGGACCATACGAGTCGTTCCCGTGGTGAGCACAGCTCGTAGCTCCAGTCCATACACAGCCGCATCGTTCTCTGTCTCGGTGGTCCGGCCCAGTGCCCGCGGGACAACACTTCGTAGCGGTCCCTCAGCCGATCCCGAATCTGCTCGGGCGACATCGCTCGCAATCTTGCGGCCGCCAACTCGATCGGCAGGGGCAGACCGTCCAGCTGCCGGCAGATCTGCGCGACCGTGCTCGCGTTGTCCTCGTTCAGAGAAAACGTGGGGACTGCAGCAACTGCCCGTTCGGCGAATAGTCTTACGGCGTCGAACTGGGGAAGGCCGTCCGGTGTCGTCGGGCGGCTGTCAGCGGGGACGCTGAGTGGTGGAACGCGCAGAACGGCTTCCCCGCCGATTCCCAGTGGCTCGCGGCTTGTGGCGAGGATGAAGAGGTTGGGACAGAAGTGCAGAAGTTGGTCGACGACTTCTGCCGTCTGCTCCAGCACTTGCTCACAATTATCGAGCACCAAGAGCAACTTCTTCGAGCCTATGAACGCTTGCAGAATCTCGATGAGCGGTCGCGCCGTCTGATGGCGTAGCCCGAGTTCGGATGCGACGACGACCACGACGAGCGAGTCGTCCTTGACTGCGCCGAGCTTGACTATCCGCACACCGTCGGTGAACGCTACCTGCACCTTCGCCGCCACGCGCAGCGCCAGCCGAGTCTTGCCGACCCCACCGATGCCGGTAAGAGTGACAAGGCGCGAGCCCCCGAGCAGTCGTCGTGCCTGAGCGAGTTCGTGACGACGACCGACGAAGCTGGTCAACTCCAGAGGAAGATCGCCCTGCGCGGACTCGCCGACGCCGGGCATGGAGTGCGATCGATGCTCTCTCGTGCCAGTGTGCGTCCCGGCGGACCCGCCTCCCGGTTCGACGCGGACCGCCATCACATCCATCGGAAATCCGTAGCGTGCCTGGATGCCCCGAAGTTCGTCACCGAACGCAGTAGCCGTGGGCTGGCGGTGGTGTGGCTCGGCGGCCATTGCGCGTTCGATAACGGTGCTGACGTCGTCGGGGATTCCGGCGATCCGTGGGTCGGGGACCGGATCGGTCGTGACCCGCAGAAACTGAGCGATCACGTTCTCTCCGCTGTGACGTTCGAATGCGGCATGCCCCGTGAGGGCGCAGAATACGGTGGCGCCGAGACCGTAGATGTCGGAGGCCGCGCTCGGCTCGTCCCCCCGCAACACTTCAGGTGCGGTGAAGGCTGGCGATCCGGTGATGACACGCTTGGTGGTGGTGAATCCGCCAGGTATATGTGCGATTCCGAAATCGGCTAAGGCAGGCTCGCCATAGTCGGTGAGCAAAATGTTCGCAGGTTTGACGTCGCGATGAATGATCCCGAGGCGGTGGGCGCTCTCCAACGCACCGGCGATACGTATCCCGATCCGGAGAACCTCGTCAAGTGGAAGTGAACCCTGACGGCCGATCCAAGTTTGCAGTGAGCCCTGGGCATGGAATTGCATCACGAGGTACGGCCGCCCACTTCCTGTAGTGCCCACCTGCAGTACGTTCACGATATTGGGATTGCCGGTGAGTCGCCCCATCGCCCGCTGTTCCCGGAAGAACCGGGCGCGGTTCTCGTCGTCCAGCTCCGAGGTCATGACCTTTACGGCAATCGTGCGGTCGAGGGAACGTTGCCGGCACCGGAACACGACACCGAACCCGCCGCGGCCGATTTCTCGGGGGTCTTCGAATCCTTCGTTTCGAAGCTCCGTCGCGACGGCGTGCACTTCGTCGCGTTGGGTCGCTAACGGATCGTTCTCGGCCGGCGGCATAGCTCACTCCGTCGGCTCTTCCATCACGCAACACCGGAACGTACCTGCCACCTCAATCGCCTCTGCAGAGTCCTCCAAGGATATCGCGCATGATTGGAGCCGTTGAGCGAACAATCACCGATTCCTCGCAGCATCGCGGTCACGCATCGCCGCGCCACGGACAATCGTGGTAACCGGACGCTGCGGCGTTGCGCAGCACCTAGTACTACAGTCGCGTTTAGGGCAGGTGCCCTCGGGCTCGATAGTGGGATTGCCGGGCTCGGTGTTGATGGCGGCGACGCCAGTGGGAGCGG
>NZ_JBHURF010000077.1:0-5522 GCF_042674125.1 Rhodococcus sp. NPDC056960
TGTCCTGTGACAGTCGATCGTCCTTTTTGTCAGTCAATCTTGCTCATTCCCGTTTCTCTGCCAGTACAGTTTGCTCGGTCTGTTATTGCTGGGGAGTAGGGGTGGGTTCGTGGGCTGTCGTGTCGTGACGCTGGTGGGGTGCCCTTGCGGACCAGGCCGGTTGCCACCGGCTGGGGAGGAACGGCTGAGCGAGCGCTGATCAGGTGGGCGACGCTGTGCTGGCGTTGGATCGTGTTCCGGCCGACGATTTCGGGTTCACGCTGGGTCTGCGCGATGCAGTGGGCGGGGATCGATTCATGCGGCTGGGGCAGTGCGGTCACTTGACGCTGGAGCAGGCCGCGCCGGTGCGGACGTTCCGCTGGTCGCGTGGGCTCGGTCATTTCCCGGGGTGGTGGTGGTCGGTGACAACCGGCCACCACGTGGGCTACGAGTCCTGGCTGGAACGCGATCACGTCCGCGCGCTCGACTTCGATCGGGACGTCGTCGGCCTCGCGTCGCAGCCGTTCTGGCTGCACTGGAACGACGGCAGACGCAAGCGCCGCCATGCCCCGGACTATTTCGCTCGCTTGGCCGACGGGTCGGGTGTGGTGATCGATGTCCGCGCCGATGACGCGATCGAGCCGAAGGACGCCGAAGCGTTCGCGGTCACGGCGCAGGCGTGTGAGCAGGTCGGCTGGCGGTATCGGCGAGTGGGGGTCTTGGATCCGGTGCTGGCGGGGAATATGCGGTGGCTGGCACGGTACCGGCATCCGCGGTGCGCCGGCCGGGCCGAGGTCGGGCAGCGGCTGCGGGAGGTGTTCGCGTCACCGGCGCCGCTGCTAGCGACCGCAGAGCGGACCGGAGACCGGATTGCGGTGCTGCCGGCACTGTTTCACCTGATGTGGCAGCAGGAGTTGGTGGCCGATCTGGCGGCCGCCCGGTTGGGCCCGACCACGCTGGTGACGACTGCGGGTTCCGTCGGTGATGCTCGGTGAGCGGGGGATCCGCGCCGCGGCGGCCAGCGCGGCTGTCGATCGGTGATCGCGTGCGGCTGGCGGGAACGTTGCACACGGTGATCGCGGTATCGGGAACACGGATACAGCTGGCGGACACCGGCGGTCAAGTCACCGAAGTCGGTTTGACCGACCTATCATCGGCCGGAGACTTCGAGGCGGTGAGTGCGCCGGCGCAGGCTCCGGTTCCGCCGACCACGCTGTTGGACGGGTTGCCGGAAGCCGTGACGGCGGAGGCGTTGTGGTGGGAACAGCACATCGTCGAAGTGCTGCGCGGGGTGCCGCCGCAGGCCCCGGCGGGGACCAGACCGAAACCGGAGTACGACCCGGAACGGGTGTCGCTGACACGCCGGGAGCAGGCCAAGGCCGCTGAGCTGACCGCGGCCGGTCGTCCGGTGACCGCGAGCGCGATCACCAAACGCCGACGCCGCTACGAAGCACGCGGGCTGGCCGGGATGGTCGATCACCGGATCGACAAGCCCGTCACTGCGCACGGGCGGGCCGATCCGCTGGTGGTGGAGGCGCTGAAGCAAGCGATCGCCGAGGCGACGCAGGAGTCCTCCCGCACGGCCACCTACCTGTTCTGGCGGACCGGCCAGATCCTGGAGGACACCCACGGTCCGGGCGCCGTTCGGTTGCCGTCGCTGCGCAGCCTCTACCGGTTGCTGGAGAAGCTGACGGCGGGCAAGCACACCACCGGATCGGCCCGCACCCGCCGGTCGCTGGCCGACCGCCCGGACGGGCCGTTCGGCGAGGCGGACGCGTGGGCGCCGGGTGAGCTGATGCAGATCGACTCCACCCCGCTGGACGTGCTGGTGCGCCTGGACGACGGCGTCGTGGGCCGGATCGATTTGACCGGTGTCGTCGACGTCGCGACCAGGACCGTGACCGCGGCGGTGTTGCGGCCGACAACCAAGTCGGTGGACGCGAGTGTGCTGCTGGCCCGCACCGTCACGCCTGAACCGATGCGGCCGGGCTGGTCGCAGGCGCTGGCGATGTCGCGGTCCGCGCTGCCGTTCGAGCGGCTGCTGGACATCGATGCCCGTATGCAGCACGCCGCGGCCCGGCCGGTCGTCATTCCCGAGACGATCGTGGTCGACCAGGGCAAGGTGTTCATCTCCCGCAACTTCCGGGCCTCCTGCAACTTCCTGGGCATCAACTTCCAGCCCGTCCACGACGCATCCGGTTGGGAAAAGGGGCATATCGAGCGGATGCTCGGCTCGGTCGGCACTCTGTTCGCCCAGTTCGTCGCGGGCTACACCGGATTCAACGCCGACCGCCGGGGCCGCCACGTCGAGCAGCAAGCGGTGTGGTCACTGATGGAGTTGCAGGAGCTGCTGGACGAGTGGCTCGTGGCGGCCTGGCAGAACCGGCCACACGACGGGCTTCGCGACCCCGTCCATCCGGGACGGATGTTCAGCCCGAACGAGAAATACGCCGCGCTCGTCGAAACCGCAGGCTATGTCCCGGTGGCATTGTCGGCGGACGACTACGTCGAACTTCTGCCCGCGACCTGGCGGGCGATCAACGCCTACGGCGTGAAGATCAGCCATCGCACCTACGACGACAAGGCACTGAACCCGTTGCGGCACCAGCGATCCGGCATGACCAATCATCGGGATCTCTGGGAGATCCATTACGACCCCTACGACGTCTCACGCATCTGGGTCCGCAACCACTGGAAGGGCGGCTGGATCACCCTGTTCTGGAAACACCTGCACCGCGTCGCAGCACCGTTCGGGGAACTGGCCTGGGACCACACCCACCGCGCCCTGCCGGCCGCGACCGAAGAAGAAGTGGCCGACGCCGTCGCCGACCTGCTGAAACGGGCCCACCAAGGACCTACCGACAGTGAGGGAAAAGGCTCGGCGAAACTCAGTCGCCGGGACCGCCGGGTCGCCGCGCGCACCAAGGCCAGCTCACCGGCTGCCCCTATCCCACCGCAGCCCGCACCGCTGGCCAGCATCGACGAGGAACCGGACCCGGTTCGCACCACTCGTCCGGGCAAGGGCGCCAAGGTGATACCGCTGCCGATCTTCGACCCCTTCGCCGAGGCGGACAAACGATGGTGACCCGCACAGTCCGCCCCGGATCCGATGACGAATCCGGTGATGCCGATTACGGACACCTGCAGCTGACCACGCTGGACGGGTGGCGCGGCTTCGTCACCGAGATGCACACCGCGCCGAACCTGCTGCCCACAGCGGTGTGGACGGGCTTGCCCGAGGACAAACGCGACTACTACGACGACGATCGCATCAATCACCATTCCCGGTTGCTGGTGGTCCAGACACCCACGATCCACCAGGTCATCACCTCCGGGCGCCGCCTGGTCCAGCTGAACCGCAACGCCCACTACGGGCGATGCGGCCTGATGGTGTCCGGGCCCGCCAGAACCGGTAAGACCACCGCCCTGACCCAACTCGGCAAGACCGTCGAGGTGATCCACCGGCGGCGCCACCCCCACGCCGCGGACGACATTCCCGTCATCTACATCACCATCCCGCCCGCCGCCACCCCGAAGATGATCGTGATGGAGTTCGCGCGGTTCTTCGACCTGCCGATCTCGCGGCGCGCCAACATCACCGACATCGCCGACGCGGTCTGCGGCGTGAGCCGCGACGCCCGCGTCACCCTCGTCGCAGTCGACGAACTCCATAACCTCAACACCCGCACCCGCGCGGGCGCCGAAGCATCCGACACCTTGAAATACCTGAGCGAGAGGGTCCCTGCCACGTTTGCATATGCCGGGATCAGCCTCGACCGCACCGGGCTGCTGTCCGGCACCCGCGGCGAGCAGATCGCCGGCCGGTTCGGCATGGTCCGCACCGGCCCGTTCAGCCAGGACCAGCAATGGACCGCGCTCATCGCCGCCTTGGAAGACAGTCTGCGACTGCATCGGCATCGGCCTGGATCGCTGCCCGACCTCGACCGCTACCTGCACCGGCGCACCCACGGAATGATCGGAAGCCTGCTCTGGTTGATCCGCAGCGCGGCCATCAATGCCGTCCTCGACGGCACCGAGAAGATCACCAAGAAGTCCCTGGATGCCGTCGACGCCGACATCACCTCCGAATCTCCGGCCCCTCCCGTCGGATAAGAGGCGATGCCCAACATGCTGCCCCGAGATCGAGCCGAGCTGATACTGGCCCTGGGCAGGGCCGGATGGTCGGTGAGCGCCATCGCGGGGCAGCTCGGCTACAGCCCGACGACGATCCGCTCTTACCTGACCGGACGCAAGATGCCCGGAGTCCGAACCGCACGCCCCCGCCTGCTCACCGGCGCCCTGGCCGACTACAGCCGTCAGCGCCTCACCGACGACCCGCATCTACGGCCCCACGCCCTGTTCAGCGAGTTGAAAGAACTCGGATTCCACGCCAGCAAAGCGACCTTCTACCGCGAGATACAACAGCTCAGGCCGCCCAGCGGACAGCCGACTCACCCGAACCAGGATCTTCTCGACCTGGTCAGCCGATCGCGCCTGCTTACCGATGCCCTGGCCGACTACGGCCGTCAGCGCCTCACCGAGGACCCGCATCTACGGCCCAACGCCCTGTTCACAGAGTTGAAGGAACGCGGACTCAATGCCAGTAAGGCGACCTTCTACCGCGAGTTGCAACAGTTCCGGCAACCCGTCGAACAGTCGGATCCCCCGCACCCACTCGGCCGTCCAGGCGAGCACACGGTCGTGCTGCCACGACCGGTCGCACCGATCACGGGGGAATCTCTGAGCTCCTACCTGCCTCGGCTCGCCCGAGCCAACCACCTCACCCTCGCCGAGGTCCTGGCCGCACTGCCGTCCTGGTTCTCCACGAAGATCAACAACTCCGACGAACTCTCCCAGCACCACATGCTCGTCCCCGCGACCGCCGACGCGCTATCCGCACTCGCTCGTCTCGCCAGAACAACCCCGGAACGCCTTGCCGGGGCGCTACCAGCCTTCGGCGCCACCCACACCCGAGGGCCGGTCCGCGCTACCACCGCCTGCCGTTCCTGCACAGCCCGCCGCGGCGTCAGGGAACCCATCCCCGTTCACCTGCCTGTTCACCTGAAAGTTTGCACGCACCACGGCATCTGGCTCAGCGATACTCGTCAGCCCAACCTCGACGTGACCGCCTGCCCTGAAATCATCACAGCTCAGCATCGTGTCAACCGGCTCCTGCGCCGATACACACCCCAGCAGCTCGTTCTCGCTCACGAAATCGCCGTCACGGCCATCCCGTCCTGGCCGACCTCTCAGGCCGCCATCCCACGCCACTGGAGACACCGACTGCTCATCCTCCAGACCGTCAACCAGCACCGCGGCATCGGGACCGACCACGAGGCCTACACACGCGCAGCGAAATACCCCGACGCCATCGCCCTCGTTCCCGGGATCCTCAACATCCGAGCAAACGAACAAGATCCAATGGCAAAGTCACCCGATCCCAGGGCTCCCCGACAACCTTGACCAGCACTCGGTTTGCCAATCAAATTTCCTTACCGCAGGTCAGGGCGCACATATCAAGGACGATTCGCTGACACAGGACA
>NZ_JBHURF010000078.1:0-5345 GCF_042674125.1 Rhodococcus sp. NPDC056960
GAGGCCGGCGGACAGGTGGGCCGGTCCCTGGAAGTCGAAGGCGAACAGTCGCATGCGCTGGGACGTCATCGTCTATCTCCGTTCATTTTATGAACATGTGGTTCATTTGATGAACAACACTGTAAGGATGTGAGGTGCCTCTCGTCAATAGGGCCTTTCGTCCTCGGCTCACGCACGGGCGCGCGAGGCTGCCCCGGCCTGCCCGACGCGCCCGTCGGCCGCGCACGCCCGATCGACGATGCCTCGGCGATCTTGAATGGATGTGCAGGACATGCTTGTTCGCGACCGGTCACTCGGAGGGGGTCGGCGGCGTTCGGACCGGTGGGAGTCAGCCCGGAGCGACTGCTGCGGTGTGGAGCGCGGTGAGGAACTCGCCCGGGACCGCGGGCCAATCCGGATCCCATCGATCCTCGCTCAGGCGCTGCCGGAGGTCGTCGAGGAGAGCGGGCAGCGGTGGGCCGGTGTCGACGAGATAGCGGCTGAGTCCGTGCGGAGCGCACTGAGCCGCGAGCTCCGCGAGGAGTGACAGGGCCTCGTCGGTGCGGCCGTCGGCGGCCAGGCAGCTCACGAGCAGGCGGCGGGCCTGCAACAACGCCCGGTCCCGTCCGCTGCCCTCGAGGCGATGCACCCACCCGGTCGCCCACGTGACGGCCACCGACGTCCGCTCGGGGGTGGGGTCGGCAAGCAGGGACATGATCGCCGAGGAGTCGTCGTACTGGGCGATGATCTCGTCGATTCCATCACGGGTGCGCCGCAGTCCGCCGTCGGTGGATGCCGGCGGCGACGAGTGGTCCAGGCCGAGTCGGATCCGCTCGTTGTCGATACGGGCGCGAAGCCGGGGCAGGTCGAGTGTGTCAGCGATCGCGCGGCCCTCGTCGAGTCGGGTCGCCGCGGCGTCGGAGTGGCCGGTCAGCGCCAAGATGCGCGCCCCGATGACGTAGGGGCCGAGCATGAAGTCGACACCGCCCTCGGAGCCGAGAGCGTAGCTTTCGTCGAGGAGTTGCTGTGCCTGCGCGAGATCGCCTCGTTCGTAAAGTAATTCGCCCAGCAGGCCGCTCGCGAGTCGCGCCGGGTGCGAGTGCGGACCACCGGCGTCGGTCGCGATGCGCAAGCCCTCGCGGAAGCGGCGTTCGGCGCTGTCGATGCGGAGTTGTTCGTTGTCGGCGATCCCGATGATGCAATGCCCCCAGACCACACTGTAGGGGCCGCCGGCGCGGTCGTAGTACGGGCGCGCCCACTCCTGAATCCTGCGGGCGGCGTCGAAGTCGAAGCCGTAGACCTCGGCGAAGGCGGCGAGACCGGTGGCCGCGGACACCACCCAGGGGCGCAGATTCTCGGGATGGGCCAGGCAGTCGGAGACCAGGTCCCTGATGCCGTCGACGTGGTCGGCGTACATCAACGACTCGGCCTTGACGACCTGGAATTCGGCGCGTAAATCGGAGACGGCCGACGCGGGCAGGCCGGTGTTCGCGAGGAGGTCGTCGACGCGGTCGAGTGCGGCGTGGGCGGGCTCGGGGCGTAGCAATTCGTTGTTCGCCCACCCGAGTATGAGTTGTAGACGCACACTGTCGGACACCAGGTGCGGGGGCAGTTTGGCGATCAGCCCGAGCAGGGTCGCCATCCGGGCGTGCTCGAGTAGATCCATACCGTGCTGTTCGACCAAGTCGACCGCCCAGGCCTGCTCGCCGGCGGCCAGAGCGTGGTCGACGGCCTCGCTGAGCAGATGACGGTCGGCGAACCAGGTGGCGGCGACGCGGTGCAGGGCAGGGACCTTGTCCGGTTGGTCCCGGTCGAGGCGATGCTGCAGGAACTGGGCGAACAGGTGGTGGTACCGGAACCATCGGCCGTCCTCGTCGGTGCGGCGCAGGAACAGATCTTGCTCCTCGACCTGTTCGAGCAGCCGTTGACCGCGGTCCATTCCGGACAGGGCACTGGCCAGCGAACCGCACAGTCTCTCGCACACCGAGGTGGCCAGCAGAAATTCGAGCAGCGTCGGGTCGAGGCTGTCGAGCACGTTCTCGGCAAGGAACTCCCCGATCGCCTGGGTGCGTCCGGAGAGCTGCTCGATCAACGTGGTCGGATCATCGCGCCCGCGCAGCGACAGGGACGCCAGTTGCAGGCCGGCCACCCATCCGTCCGTCGTGTGGGTGAGAGTCGCGACATCGCTGCGGTCGAGGTCCAGCCCGCCGAGGTCGACGAGGAAGGACTGCGACTCGGCGGTGTCGAACCTCAGGGCATCGGAGTCGATCTCGACGAGTTCGTCGTTCATCCGCATCCGGCTCAGCGGCAACCCGGCGCGGCTGCGACTGGTGATGAGAATCTGGAGGTGATGGCAGCCGTTGTCGAGGACGAAGCGCAGGGCGGCCAGAGACGCATCGTCGGTGACGCGGTGCCAGTCGTCGAGGACGATCACCATCCGCCCGCCGCTCTCGTGGATCCGGTCGAGCAAGGCGGTCAGCACGAATCGTTCGGCGTCCGCGCCGTGTTCCTCGAGTTCCTGTCGCAGTGTGCCGGTCAGGTCCGGACGTACGCGCTCGATCGACTCGACCAGGTGGGCGAGGAACCACACCAGGTTGTTGTCGTCGCGGTCGACAGTCAGCCACGCGGCAGGAACGGATTCCTCGGACAGCAGCTGCCGCCATTGCGCGGCCAGGATGCTCTTGCCGTATCCGGTCGGAGCGTGGATGACGATCAACCGGCGCCGGCCGGCGGCCTGCAGAACCGCGAGCAAACGGGCACGGGTGATCAGCGACCGTGCAGGGGCCGGAGGCCGGAACTTCGTTGCCGGAGACGGCGGAGGGGTCCGCGACGGTGCGTATCCGCGGCCGCCTTCCGGGGACGGCGTCGGTGTTCCGGGGGAGAAGGCGTACCCGCCGCGTCCGGCCTGCGTCGGAAGGACAGCCGCCGGCGGGCCGGGGGTGGCGTGCAATGGGTCGGCCGCGTCGATGGGCAAGGGCATCGAATCGACCTCGGTGCCGCTGCGGCGTTGCGCCTCCCGCAATTCGTTGCCGAAAGCGGCGGCACTGGGCGGCCGGTGCGCCGGGTTGCCGGCCATGGCGTGCTCGATGGCCGCGCAGACGGGATCTGGGATTCCGCCCCCGCGCAGATCGGGGATCGGCTGTGAGGTGATCCGCAGGAATTGGGCGATCACCTGTTCGCCGTCGCGGCGTTCGAACGCCGCGTGCCCGGTCAGTGCACAGAACAAGGTCGCGCCGAGACTGTAGACGTCGGCGCGGGGCTCGGGCATCCGACCGTGCAGGACCTCGGGGGCGGTGAACGCCGGGGACCCGGTGACGGTGCCGGTGGTCGTCTCGAATCCGCCGGAGATCCGGGCGATACCGAAGTCGGTCAGCTGCGGCTCGTCGTAGTCGGTAAGCAACACGTTGGCAGGCTTGATGTCGCGGTGCAGGATGCCCGACCTGTGCGCGATTTCGAGGGCACCGGACAGTTTCACGCCCAGATGTAGCACCGTGTCCCAGCCGAGGGGACCGCCGCGACGAATCTGCGAGTCGAGCGAACCCCGTTGGTGGAATTGCATGACGATGTAGGGCCGTCCGCCTGCGGTGGTCCCCACCTGCAGGATGTTGGCGATGTTGGGATGGCCGGACAGCCGGCCCATGGCACGCTGTTCGCGGATGAACCGTTCCAGATTGTCCGGATCCAGGTCGGCGGTGAGGAACTTGACCGCGACCGTGCGGTCGAGTGCGGGCTGAACACACCGGTACACGATGCCGAATCCGCCGCGGCCGATTTCCTGGGCGGCGTCGAACCCTTCGGCCTCGAGTTCCGCCGGGAATCCGGGCCCGGCGGCACGCTGGGTTCGGAAGGGGTCGACGTCGGACATCGTGCCCTCACCTCTTACATGCACTCGCGCGCAGTGCCCGGTTCACCCGGCCATTCACCGGCGTCGCTCAGACGCCACGCGAAGCCGGTGTCCGTCCAGCTTAGTTCGTCGGACACCGGCTTTCGGCCTGCACGACAGCACGGGCGCAGGTTCCTTCCCGCAGCGGACTGATCACACCCGCGTGGTCGCGGGTTCGCCTGCGGTGAAGGTTTGGACCAGTTCGCCGATCCCGGTGATGCGGCTTCGCAGCACGTCGTCGGGGGCCAGGAACCGCTGCGGTGTGCGTCCGACCCCCACCCCGGCCGGAGTGCCGGTGAACACCACGTCTCCGGGGTAGAGCTCAAGTGTCCGGGACAGGTGTTCGATCAGCGTTCGAACCGGGAAGATCATCTGCGCGGTCCGCCCGAATTGGACGAGTTCACCGTTGATGCCGGCCTCGAGGGTGAGATCGTCCGGATCGTCGAATTCGTCGATCGTCACCAGGGCCGGTCCGATCGGGGCGAACCCCCGATGCGACTTCGCCAGGCTGAATTGCGGTACCGGTCCGGCCAATTGCCGACCTCGATCCGAAAGATCCTGCCCGACCGACAACCCCGCAACCGCCTCCCATGCCCGATCGGCTGCGATGTTACGACCACCCCGGCCGATCACGACCACCAGTTCCACCTCCCAGTCCACAGTGTCCGACGGCAGCGGCACGGTGGTGACCGGTCCCGAGATCGCCGAGGCGAACTTGGTGAAGATCACCGGCGATTCGGGCCGCTCCACTCCGGACTCGGCGGCGTGGTCGGCGTAGTTGAGTCCGACAGCGAACAGCTGACGCGGTGCCGGCACCGGCGACCCCAGTCGGGCGGGATCGATCCCGCGTCCGTGCGCGGGGATCAGTCTGTCTCTGTTTCCCGCGTACCAGGCGGTGAACTCCGACCACCGTTCGTAGATCTTCTGTGGCTCGGACGAAAAGAAGCCATGACTTTCCGCCTCGACATCGATGAAACCTGCCGGCGTCGACACCTGCAGGCGCCCATCGAGATTGATCAACCGCACCGGACATTCTCCCTTCGTGTGGTCGTGAAAATTTGTCAGGACCGAGCGTGACCCCAGGTGGTGGATTCGCCGGCGTCGTTGATGGTGCGGGGGATGTGGAGGGGGTTGGTGTCCTGGATGGGGGTGGGCAGCAGGGTGTGGGGGGCGTCTTGGTAGGTGACCGGGCGGAGGAACCGGCGGATGGCGGTGGTGCCGACGGAGGTGTGGGCGACGGCGGTGGTGGCGGGGTAGGGGCCGCCGTGGTGCTGGGCGGGGGTGACGGCGACGCCGGTGGGCCAGCCGTTGAACACCAGCCGGCCGGCGCGGGTGGCGGCGATCCGGGTGATCGTCCGCAGCTGGTCCCGCTCGTCGGGGGTCGGTTCGGTGCGGGTGTGGACGGTGACGGTGAGGGTGCCGTCGACGCCGGTGAGGACCTGGTGGATTTCCTCGTCGGAGCCGTATTCGGCGATGATCGCGG
>NZ_JBHURF010000079.1:0-3418 GCF_042674125.1 Rhodococcus sp. NPDC056960
CTTTCGGTAACGGATGTTCGGCGGTGTCCTACTCTCCCACACCCTGTCGGGTGCAGTACCATCGGCGCTGGAGGGCTTAGCTTCCGGGTTCGGAATGGGACCGGGCGTTTCCCCTCCGCTATGGCCGCCGTAACTCTATGAAACTGTCACACACGGATCAGAGAAAAAATGTTGTTCTTCTCGATCCGAGACAACGTGTGTGTTGTTTCAGATACTGCACAGTGGACGCGTAGCTTCTTTGTGGTAAGTCCTCGGCCTATTAGTACCAGTCACCTGCATCCGTTACCGGACTTCCAGTTCTGGCCTATCAACCCGGTGGTCTGCCGGGGGCCTTACCCCCTCGAGGGGGTGAGAAACCTCATCTTGGAACAGGCTTCCCGCTTAGATGCTTTCAGCGGTTATCCCTTCCGAACGTAGCTAACCAGCGGTGCTCCTGGTGGAACAACTGGCACACCAGAGGTTCGTCCGTCCCGGTCCTCTCGTACTAGGGACAGCCTTCCTCAAGTTTCTAACGCGCGCGGCGGATAGAGACCGAACTGTCTCACGACGTTCTAAACCCAGCTCGCGTGCCGCTTTAATGGGCGAACAGCCCAACCCTTGGGACCTACTCCAGCCCCAGGATGCGACGAGCCGACATCGAGGTGCCAAACCATCCCGTCGATATGGACTCTTGGGGAAGATCAGCCTGTTATCCCCGGGGTACCTTTTATCCGTTGAGCGACACCGCTTCCACTTGCCGGTGCCGGATCACTAGTCCCGACTTTCGTCCCTGCTCGACCTGTCAGTCTCACAGTCAAGCTCCCTTGTGCACTTGCACTCGACACCTGATTGCCAACCAGGCTGAGGGAACCTTTGGGCGCCTCCGTTACATTTTGGGAGGCAACCGCCCCAGTTAAACTACCCACCAGGCACTGTCCCTGAACCAGATCATGGTCCGAGGTTAGAGGTCCAATACGATCAGAGTGGTATTTCAACAACGACTCCACACTCACTGGCGTGAGCGCTTCACAGTCTCCCACCTATCCTACACAAACCGAACCGAACACCAATACCAAGCTGTAGTGAAGGTCCCGGGGTCTTTTCGTCCTGCCGCGCGTAACGAGCATCTTTACTCGTAATGCAATTTCGCCGAGTCTATGGTTGAGACAGCTGAGAAGTCGTTACGCCATTCGTGCAGGTCGGAACTTACCCGACAAGGAATTTCGCTACCTTAGGATGGTTATAGTTACCACCGCCGTTTACTGGGGCTTAAATTCTCAGCTTCGCTCCGAAGAGCTAACCGGTCCTCTTAACCTTCCAGCACCGGGCAGGCGTCAGTCCGTATACATCGTCTTACGACTTCGCACGGACCTGTGTTTTTAGTAAACAGTCGCTTCTCACTGGTCTCTGCGGCCCCACCCAGCTCACACTGCAAGAGTGATCACCGGACGAGGCCCCCCTTCTCCCGAAGTTACGGGGGCATTTTGCCGAGTTCCTTAACCATAGTTATCTCGATCGCCTTAGTATTCTCTACCTGACCACCTGTGTCGGTTTGGGGTACGGGCCGTGTGAAAGCTCGCTAGAGGCTTTTCTCGGCAGCATAGGATCACTGAATTCGCCTCATTCGGCTATGCGTCACCTCTCAGGCTGTGTGAATGGCGGATTTGCCTACCATTCGCCCTACAGGCTTACACCAGTATTACCACTGACTGGCTCAGCTACCTTCCTGCGTCACCCCATCGCTTGGCTACTACCAGATCAGGTCCCATGCATCCACGTCCAGGGCCCCCGAAGGGACGTAAGGACGCTTCAGGATGGTTAGTATCACTGATTCACCAGGGGCGCGTTCACACGGGTACGGGAATATCAACCCGTTGTCCATCGGCTACGCCTGTCGGCCTCGTCTTAGGTCCCGACTCACCCTGGGCGGATTAACCTGGCCCAGGAACCCTTGGTCATTCGGCGGACGAGTTTCTCACTCGTCTTTCGCTACTCATGCCTGCATTCTCACTCGTGTGGCCTCCACGGCTGGGTCACCCCGCCGCTTCCATGGCCACACGACGCTCCCCTACCCATCCACACCACTGCCCACGACTCCGCAGAATCGCAGGGGTGCATTGTGTGAATGCCGCAGCTTCGGTGGTGTACTTGAGCCCCGCTACATTGTCGGCGCAGGATCACTTGACCAGTGAGCTATTACGCACTCTTTCAAGGGTGGCTGCTTCTAAGCCAACCTCCTGGTTGTCTTCGCGACCCCACATCCTTTTCCACTTAGTACACGCTTAGGGACCTTAGCTGGCGATCTGGGCTGTTTCCCTCTCGACTACGAACCTTATCGCCCGCAGTCTCACTGCCGCGCTCTCACTCACCGGCATTCGGAGTTTGGCTGATTTCGGTAAGCTTGTGGGCCCCCTAGACCATCCAGTAGCTCTACCTCCGGTGAGAAACACGCGACGCTGCACCTAAATGCATTTCGGGGAGAACCAGCTATCACGGAGTTTGATTGGCCTTTCACCCCTACCCACAGCTCATCCCCTCAGTTTTCAACCTAAGTGGGTTCGGTCCTCCACGACGTCTTACCGTCGCTTCAACCTGGCCATGGGTAGATCACTCCGCTTCGGGTCTAGAACATGCCACTACAAACGCCCTATTCGGACTCGCTTTCGCTACGGCTACCCCACACGGGTTAACCTCGCGACATGCCACTAACTCGCAGGCTCATTCTTCAAAAGGCACGCCATCACCCCCAGCAGCAAGCTGCTCGAAGGCTTTGACGGATTGTAAGCGCACGGTTTCAGGTACTATTTCACTCCCCTCCCGGGGTACTTTTCACCTTTCCCTCACGGTACTAGTCCGCTATCGGTCACCAGGGAGTATTCAGGCTTATCGGGTGGTCCCGACAGATTCACACCAGATTTCACGGGCCCGGTGCTACTTGGGTTTCCATCACAACAGTCGTCACATTTTCGTGTACGGGATTCTCACCCTCTACGACGGGCCGTTCCAGACCACTTCCACTAACACAACGATTTCTTACTGTCGGCCAACACGGCAGCATTGACAAGATGAACCCCACAACCCCACGAATGCAACACCTGCCGGCTATCACACATCCATGGTTTAGCCTCTTCCGCTTTCGCTCGCCACTACTCACGGAATCACTATTGTTTTCTCTTCCTGTGGGTACTGAGATGTTTCACTTCCCCACGTTCCCTCCACACACCCTATATATTCAGGTGCGGGTAACACGACATCACTCGTGCTGGGTTTCCCCATTCGGACATCCTCGGATCTCAGCTCGGTTGACAGCTCCCCGAGGCTTATCGCAGCCTCCTACGTCCTTCATCGGCTCCTGGTGCCAAGGCATCCACCGTACGCTCTTCATTACTTACAACAAAGATGCTCGCGTCCACTGTGCAGTTCTCAAACAACACACAAC
>NZ_JBHURF010000080.1:0-4048 GCF_042674125.1 Rhodococcus sp. NPDC056960
TAACGGTGACGTCGGATATTCGAACTGTCCGAATGCCTCATGATCTCGATGATCGTCGGCTGATCTCGACGGCGTAGTTGGTCCAGTCCCCGGCGGACAGTCGCTGCCATGCGACGGCGACGTCGGTGTGGATGCCGAGGGTGCGGGCCAGGATCGCTGCGGGGATCTCGGTGGCGAGCTGGAATAGGGCGGTGCTGCGGTCGGCGCCGGGCCGGATGTCGAGCTTGTTCAGCCGTTCGACGAGTTGGCCGGTGCTGATGGGTCGGCCGGGCTGACCGCCCGGGAACAGCCAGAGCGATGGTGTCAGCGCACCGATTGTCGCGTGGCCCTTGCGTTTTGCGGCGACCGCTTGTGCGAGTTCGTCGACGGGGTGGGGAAGATGGATGGGTGAGGAACCCAGGTGCAGCTTGACGGCGCCATTGCTGGTCTCGAGATCGACGATGGTCAGCCGCGAGATTGCTGCCGAGGTTTGGGCGTAGAGAAGTACGAGCAGGCCCGCGAGCCGGTCTTCGGCCTTGATGGTGTCGTCGTGCAGTAGCCGCCGCGCGATGTCCCATCGGTGCTGGTCATCGAGCGGCCGGGTGGGGCCCATCCAGCGGCGGGCGGGGATGCGGACGCTGATCAGCTTGTTCTTGTGGGCCCAGCGTATGAAGTGCCCGGCGGAGCCGCGGTTGACCGCGGTGTTGTCGGTGAGCCATCGGTCGAGGTCGGCTTGCCGACAGGTGCCGAGGGCGAGCTGGTGATCGGTCAGCCAGTCGAGGAAGGCGACGGCTCCGTAGGTGCGTTGCCGGACCGAGTTGAACTGCTGGATCGTGGTGAGGGCGCCGTTGTTGCGTTGCCGCAATCGGCGGACGAGCTGCCAGGTGGTGTAGCGGTGCAGCACGCTGCGCTGTTCGGGATTCGACTGGGCGGCCACCACGCGGCCGACCAGCTGCTCGGCGCGGATCATGTGTTCGTCACGTTCGGGCAGGGCGCCGACACCAACGAGGACCTGCCGCAGGTGAGCGAGAGCCTGGCTGTCGGGCAATTCGTCCAGCGCTTCGTGAGTCAGCGCCCGTCGACCGGCAGCGAGGTCGGCCAGGACGGGCGCGACGGACTTCTTCCTCAGCCATCGCATCGCGGTGATCGGGTGCTCGGCGGTCGCGATGTTGTTCCGCAGCGCTTGCAGGCCGGGATGCAGAGACGCCGAGGGTGGGCCCAGGATTTCGTTGAGGCCCTGGTTGATCAGGCATCGGCCGCATTGCCCGGGATGCGGGTGGGTGGGGTCGCTGCAGGTCGGGCAGTCATGCCAGATGGGGAGGGTGGTGCAGTGCTCGCAGCGTGGCTGGTCTAGGGTGCCGGAGACGATGGCCGCGGTCCGGCCGCAGGAACAACACCGTGCCGTGCGTCTTTGGCAGGCGGGGCACCACGGTCGTCCGGTGGTTCGGGATGTGCCGCAGGGCTTTTCTTCGCCGCAGATCGAACACGCAGCGGTCGGGAGGGGCGGGCAGCTGACGCAGACGGGGCCGTCCGGCGTGCGGGTGCTGACTGGCCGGCGGCGCCCGCAGTTGAGGCAGACTTCGAGGTTGTCGGGGTCTGTGACCAGGCAGTTCGGGCAGAGTGGCCGGCCTTGTTCGTCTCGTGTCGCGGGCTCGCGGTTCGCGCCGCAGCGCGTGCATTCTTCGACACGAGTGCGGGCGATGCAGGTGCGGCAGACGCGTTGTCCGTCGAGGGGTTTGTCGATCCGGACGACCCGGTGGCAGCGGGGGCATGCCGGTCGGACGATCCCGACGACGTCTGCGGCGTGAAGGGCCTCGATCAGCGGAACGATCGCCCGGACGGGAGCGAGATGACCAGCGCCGGTGAGCAGTTCGGGTTGAGCTTCCAGTGCCCAGCCGATCCTGCGCTGATGAGAGGGCCGGGAGGCGAGCTTGCCGACCGCGGTGGCGATGAGGTTCCGATCGACGTCCGGGTCGAGCCGGGTGATCACGCCGTGTATGACGTCGATCGGGTCGCGGTCGTCGCGGTCGGGACATTGGGCGCAGCGGGGCTGCCCGGCGCGGTCCCGGGTCGTGGCGTGACGCTGTCGGCCGCAGGCCGCGCAGGTTTGTGGCCGGATGCCGCAGGAGCCGCAGTACCAGTCCTGACCGCGACGTTGCAGGGTCCGCATCGGTTTGCCGCAGCCGGCACAGACCGGCGGGGAAACGTCCGCGCCCGCCTCTCGCAGAGCGATCAGCAGATCACCGATCGCCCGGGGTGCCGGGGAACGACCGTCGGTCAAGGTCACCGAGCGCTCGGCGAGAAAGGCCGCGAGCCGCCGCGACTTCGACCGCCCGCCGGCGACTCCGGTGACGACGGCCCGGACCTGGTCAGCTGGAAGTCGACCATCGGCCGCCAGCACCAAGTCCGTGATGAACCCGACGGGGTCCGAGATCGCTCGATCGTTGTCCGCTGCGGTCACGACGGTTCGGCGCCGCGGATCCGCGCCCGCCGCGGGCGGAGGTTCCCGATGCCGGCCTCGGCGCCGACAGCCCTCTTGCCGCGCGTGGTGGCTTCGGCGGCAACGGCCGGTTCGATCAGGTCGTCCATGGTGCAGTCGAGGATGTCCAGCAGTGCCATCAAGATTTTCAGGCTCATCCGTTCGGGCCGTTCGACCACGAGCCGATAGACCTGGCTCGAGGACAAGGTGATGCCGCGTTTGTCCAGCGGTTCGATCAGGTCGGTGGTTTGGAACATGCCGCGGTCGGCCATGACCTTGCGCAGGTGCCAGTGGTAATCGAGTTTGGCGGGCATCATCGATCCTTTCCTGCCGGGCCCAGTACGGGCGCCAGCGCCTTCTGCAGCATGGTGTTCATGTAGTCGGTGCTGACGTGGGTATAGATGGCCGTGGAACTGTCGCTTTCATGCCCGACCTGCGATTGGATGAATCGACGGTCGGCACCATCCTCGGTGAGGTGGGTGACGTAGGAGTGCCGGGCGCTGTGCACGACCAGCGCTTTCGGGAGCTTGAGCGCATCGCGGTAGGCGACGAAGCGGGCGTTGATCTCCGCGGGCTTGATCCGCCCGCCGCGCTCGGTGACCCAGAGCGCCGGATGGTCGGGGCAGCCGAACCGGGGCCGGACGTTCTCGACGTAGTCGACCACAGCTTCCACCGCCCAATCCATCACCGACAGCACATTCCGCCGCCGCGGCGGCTGACCGCGTTTCGCCTTCCCATAGCGGACGTTGAGTGTGCCGTAACGGCCGAACTGCGGCGCCGCCGGGTTGCGACCGAAGTCCACCAGATCCAGTTTTGCCGCTTCGGAGCGGCGTAGGCCCCATCCGTATATGACCTTGAAAATCGTCGCATCACGGTAAGCAGCAAGGGCCCCTTTGCGTTTCGCACGCACTGCGCGCTCGACCTGATCGTCGGCGTAGTCGAGGAACCGTTGCATCTCCTCCCGGGTGAACGGGCGCGCCTCCGGTCGACCCTCGTAGTCGTTGAGATGGGCGATCGTGTTCCACTCGTGGCAGATCGCCACTGGATGGGTTCCGAACGCTTCCTCGCATGCGACGGTCCACCCGTATCGGCCGTCGACCAGGTACTCGCTGAACAACCGCAGGCCGCCCTGGTAGCCCCGGATGGTCGATGGCGCCAGGTGCTTTTCGCTGGTCAGCCAGAGCGACCACTCATCGATGTGCGTCGGGGTCCACTGCCACGGATAGTCGTTGACGAACTCCATGAACCGCCGAACCAGCTTCTCCCGGCCCGTAATCGTTTCCTCACGCAGTCCGCGGGCAGCCTGCTGGGCGCGCCAACCACGAAACATCGCTTCCGCCATCGCATCCTGCGGGCGTAACTGCGCCACCCCGGACACCAGCTCTAGATGAGCCGCCCCAGCGAAGTCAACCTGCCGCAACCCACACTCCCCACGCCACCGAACAGTGCGAGAATCATGCATCAGATGGGTTAGTTGGGGCAAACTTGCTGGCCAACAGGCATTCCCTCGTCACTACTGCGGTAATCTCACGCTGCTCCCCATCAGGCGACCAGCAGATTTTCGCCCGTCTGATGCAATTCCCGAGGGTT
>NZ_JBHURF010000081.1:0-3162 GCF_042674125.1 Rhodococcus sp. NPDC056960
GCGCGGGAGAGGTCGGCGACCGTCGCGTCGCGCTGGACGTCGACGAACTGGGTGTTCTGCCCGGCGACGTCGGGCACCCGCCACAGCACCAGGGGTGCCACCCCACCGTTGTTCGCCGCCTGGCCATCACCCGAGTCAACCGCCGTCAACGCCACTGCCGGGGTGGTGAAGCCGAGGCCGCGCACAGCGGCGGCAGCAGCGCGCTGCCCGTCGCGCAGACAGCCGTCGAGGTCGAAGATGCCGTTCGCGGAGCCGGTGACGGTGACGCCGTCGAGGTCCTCGCCGGGCACGAACGCGCCGAGGGTTTCGTCGTAGCGGAGTGTGCCGCGGGCCTGGGAGAACAGGTGCACGGCCGGGTTCCAGCCGCCGCTGACGAGCAGGACGTCGCAGGCGAGGGGGATCGCGGTGCCGGTGTCGCCGGTGCGGGTGGTGACGAGGGCGTGGCTGATCCGGCCGTTGCCGCGGGTGCCCGACACCACCGATCCGGTGCGGACCGCGATGCCACGGGCATCGCATTCGGCCTGCCAGGGGGCGGGTGCCTGGTCGCGGGCCTCGACGATCGCGTTGATCCGGACGCCGGCGTCGTGCAGGTCGATCGCGGCCTGGTAGGCGCTGTCGTTGGTGGTGAACACGACGGCCTGCTCGCCGACCTTCACCCCGTAGCGGTGCAGGAAGGTGCGGGCGCCGTGCGCGAGCATGATGCCGGGGCGGTCGTTGTCGGTGAAGACGACGGGACGCTCGTGCGCTCCGGCGGCGACGAGGATGTGCCGGGCGCGGATCCGCCAGACGCGTTGGCGGCTGAGCGCGGCGGGGGCCTGGCCACCGAGATGGTCGGTGCGACGCTGCAGGGCGAGGACGAAGCCGTCGTCGTAGTTGCCGAAGGCGGTGGTGCGCTGCAGGTGCAGCACGTCCGGGTAGGTGGCGAGTTCGGCGACCGCGGCCGCGACCCAGTCCAGAGCCGGGGCGCCGTCGATCAGGTCGGTACTGCCGAGGAGGGCCCCGCCGGCCTCGTTCTGCTCGTCGACGATCACCACCCGCGCACCGGCGCGGGCCGCGGTCAGTGCCGCGGCGAGACCGGCCGGGCCGGCGCCGGCGACCAGGAGGTCGGTGTGGACGTGGGTGGCGTCGTATTTCGCCGAATCGGCGATGGCGGCGAGCCGTCCCTGGCCGGGGATGCCGCGGGCGACGAGACCGTCGAACAGTTCGATGGTGGTGGCGAGCAGCATCGGCTCGGGGAACGGCTCCTCGATCTGGACGAGGCCGCCGGTGTCCTCCGCCCAGGCCGCGGTGATGCCGCGGGGCCGGCCGAGTTTGATGCTGGTGGTGATCTGGTGGACGCCGTGGGCGAGCAGCGCCGAGCCGAGGGTGTCGCCGGCGTGGCCGGTCAACTCCCGGCCGTCGAAGGTGAAGGTGTAGGAGGTGTCGCGGTCGATGCGACCGCCGCGGCGGGTGCGGAAGGGTGCGTTCACGATATCGTCGGCTTCTGCTCGTCCAAGCGGTAGACGCTGTGGAATCGGTAGGTGGCGGTGTCGCGGACGGCGTTGAACCAGCGCCGGCAGCCGGCGGCGTGGTTCCACCGTTCCGCGAAGAGTCCCTTCGGGTTCGCGCGGAAGAACACGTAGTGCGCCCACTGTTCGTCGGTCAACGCTGCGGGGTCGTCCGGGTACACGACGTGGGCTTGCCCGCCGTAGTGGAACTCGGTTTCCTCGCGGGACCCGCACCACGGGCATTCGATGAGTTGCATGGGTGTGTGCTCCTTCCGCTCAGTGGGCGACGGCTGCGGCGCCGTGCTCGTCGACGAGGGCGCCGGTGACGAACCGGTCGAGGCTGAACGGCGCGATGAACTCGTGCGGTTCGTCGTTGGCGATGGTGTCCGCCAGACACCAGCCCAACCCCGGGGTGGCCTTGAACCCGCCGGTGCCCCAACCACAGTTGAGGTACACGTTGTCGTAGGGGGTGCGGCCGACGATCGGGGAGGCGTCGGGGCAGACGTCGACGATGCCGCCCCAGGTGCGCAGCAGATGCGCGCGGGCGAAGACGGGGAACAGTTCGACCGCCGCCGCCATCTGCCGTTCGATGATGTGGAACGCGCCGCGCTGGCCGTATCCGTTGTAGGAGTCGACGCCGGCGCCCATCACCAGTTCACCCTTGTGCGCCTGCGAGACGTACACGTGGATGGCGTTGGACATCACGATCGTCGGGTGCACCGGCTCGAGCAGTTCGGAGACCAGGGCTTGGAGGGGGTGGGACTGCACGGGGGTGGCGATGCCGAGCATGTCGGTGAGCGTCGAGGTGTGCCCGGCCGCGCACAGCGCGACCTGCCCGGCGGCGATGTCGCCGCGGGTGGTGCGCACCCCGGTCACGCGGTTGCCGTCGGTGACGAAGCCGGTGACCTCGCAGTTCTGGATGATGTCGATGCCGGCCTCGTCGGCGCGGCGGGCGAATCCCCAGGCCACGTAGTCGTGCTTGGCGATGCCGGCCCGCGGCTGGTACGTCGCACCCATCACCGGGTACCGGATGTCGGAGGAGATGTTCACCAGCGGGCACAGCTTCTTGACCTCGTCGGGCCCGACCCACTCGGCGTCGATGCCGTTGAGCTTGTTGGCCTCGACGCGGCGGACGCTGTCGCGGACATCTTGGAGGCTGTGCGCGAGGTTGAGGACGCCGCGCTGGCTGAACAGGATCGGGTAGTCGAGATCCTCCTCGAGGCCCTCCCACAGCTTCAAAGCGTGCTCGTAGATCTTCGCGCTCTCGTCCCACAGGTAGTTCGACCGGATCAGGGTGGTGTTGCGGGCCATGTTGCCGCCCGCGAGCCAGCCCTTCTCCAGCACCGCGACGTTGGTGATGCCGTGGTTCTTCGCCAGGTAATGGGCGGTGGCCAGGCCGTGCCCGCCGCCGCCGACGATCACCACGTCGTACGACTTCTTCGGCTCCGGGTTACGCCACAGGAAGTCCGGGTGGTCGGGCAGGTGCGCGCCGGGTGGCTGGGTGGCACTCATCAGTTCGCCTCCGTGAGGTCGGGGTTCAGCGTGAACTGGACGGCAACTGTGAGCGCGGTCATCAGTTCGCCTCCGTGAGGTCGGGGTAGAGCGGGAAGCTCAGGGCGAGGGCGTCGACGCGGGCGCGCAGGTCGTCGAGACCGGCCTCGTCGGTGGACGGCCG
>NZ_JBHURF010000082.1:0-2890 GCF_042674125.1 Rhodococcus sp. NPDC056960
ACCACCACCTTCAACAAGCTGCACCTGGACTTCCTCCTCGGCCACCGCTGACACACAGGAATGCATACAAGTGGGCGAGTCGCCCTGATTACCGGGGCGAGTCGGGGCATCGGGGCGGCCATCGCACATGCGTTGGCCGCCACCGGCGTCACCGTGATCATCCATTACGGATCCGACTGCGCGGCCGCAGCCGCGGTCGTCGACGACATCACGGCCGACGGAGGCCGGGCGGCGGCGGTCCGCGCCGATCTGACTCGACCCGACGGTCCCGCAAAGCTTCTACAGCAGTTCGACTGCGCCCTCGACGATCTCGGGATCGACCGGGGTCTCGACATCCTCGTCAACAATGCCGGCATCAACCGCCGCGGAGGAATCGCGCACGTCACTGCCGACGACTTCGACCACCACGTCGCTCTCAACCAGCGCGCCCCGTTCTTCGTGACCCAGCAGGCCCTGCCCCGCATGCGCAACGGCGGACGCATCGTCAACATCTCCTCCGGATCCGCCCGCTACGCCCGACCTGAGGTCATCAGCTACGCCATGACCAAGGGAGCGATCGAGGTGTTCACGCGCACCCTCGCCGCCGCTGTCGGCGAGCGCGGTATCACCGTCAACGCCGTAGCTCCGGCTGCGCTCGATACCGATATGAACGCGCACTGGCTCCGCCGCAACGACCAGGCACGCACTGATGCCGCGGCCACCACAGCCCTGCGCACTCTCGCGACCGCCGCCGACATCGCCAGCATCGTGGCATTTCTCGTCAGCGACACAGCCGGTGCCATCACGGGCCAAGTCATCGATGCCACCAACGGCAACCGTCTGTGACCCGCTGCAGCCATACGTCCTCTACTTGCAAAGCCGAACTGCCGTCAGTGAACGCCCGGATTGTCAGATGGACTCGGTCATGGGGTGCCGTGAGCGCGCCCGGCCGGGCTCGGTGCCACTGGACCAGGTTTGACGTGGTCGATCGTGCCAGTGATATGGGAGCCCATCGCTGCCCGCGCAACCTCGATCCGCTGCTGACGGATCGCGGTGCGAATGACGTCGTGATCGTGGTTGCGGTCCACGATGGCATCCGCGAGAGGATGTGGGGGACCTGCCGTGTTGATGAGAAAGTCGGACATATCCCACATACGTTTGCTCTGCTCGGCCATCACCCGTGAATGAGCCATGCGATGGATGACGAGATGGAATTCTCGGTTGAGACCGCGATATCGGCGCGCCCGCTCGACACTGTCGGTGCACATATTCAATTCCTCGATGCGGTGCCACGCCTCGTCGAGTTCGTCTAGCTGAGCGGGGGTTCGCCGAGCCGCCGCAGCGGCGGCGATCTCGCTTTCGAAGCTGCCGAAGAGGCGGAAGAAATCCTCGACCTCCCAGCTGGTGTATGCCTCGACTCGGCACCCGCTCTGCGGAACGATCTGTACGATTCCGATCGATTCCAGGCGCCGCATCGCATCCATGACCGGTTGCTTGCTGACCCCGAACTCCGCGCGGACTTCCTCGATCGAGATCCGGGATCCGGGCTTGTACTTCCCGTCGAGAATGCGCTCTTTCAACTGTTCGAGCACGACGTGACCGAGCCTCTGCCCCGGTCGGCCCGACGCGATTGGCTCGCTCATCGTTTCTCCTCGCACTCTTGTTCTCGCGCACCGTGCTGGCTGCTGGAGCGAGATGTTACGTGTCCTGGACGGGCTGGTCGTATCTGCATTCTCCGAGGCTGTGGTGCCGGAGGAGTTGCACTCGGTGTGAAGCGGTCGTCGGAGCTGAACTTGGCCGACCGTCCGGCCCTGGCGTATGCCGTGTGCCAGGGCCGGACGGCCGGTGAGGCGGTCCCACGGGTGAACCTTCGCTCAGTTCATGGTTGCGGTGGTCAGGCCGAACCCGGCGATGAGTTCCCGGATGGGTCGGTAGTAGCTGTACTGGACTGTGTAGCTGCCGGTGGCACCGAGTGCGGCGTATCCGGCGATCCAGGTACGGACCTCGTGCGAGGAGTTACCGGCGATCTTGGTCATCTCCTCGGGTTTCCAGGCATCGAGGGGTGAGAGGTCGCCGGAGGCGAGGATGCGCATCAGTTCCCGGTCCCAGTCCGGGGCGAGGTCCTGGATGACGGCGGTGCCTGCCGCGAAGTCGCGCGCCGCGTCGATCACTCGCTGCTGGCGTGCAGCCCGCGCTTCCGGCGTGATCGGGCCGCCCTGCCCGAGCAGCGCGCGGCGCTGCTCCGGAGTCGCCGTGGCCAGGCGGGGAACCGGCGGGTCGTGGGAGAGGCCACCGGATGCGATGAGAAGGACCTTCTTGTCCAGACCAGACAGGAACCCACCGATGGCCTCCCCCAACATCCGCACACGTTTGACCGGGGTGAAGGGCGGCGCAACGGAATTGAGGAAGACCGGGACGACGGGTTTGGCCGCGATGTCCCCGTAGAGCACTTCCATCGGCTGCACCGCACCGTGGTCCACCTGCATGTCGAGGGACACCGTCAGGTCGATGCCCTGATCGATGACGTACTCGGCGAGGCCGCGGGCGATCTCCTCGGGCACGTCGAGGCGACCGGCCTGGCTTCCGTAGTCGCCGATGCTCTCGGCCGCATAGCCGATGCAGAACGCCGGCATCAGCGTGTAGAAGAAGCCGTTGTAGTGGTCGGGGGCGAGGTTGACGATGATGTCGGGGTCGTAGTCGCGGACGAACGCGCGGGCCTGCTCGAACGCCGTGTTGAGTTCCGCCGACACGTCGGCAGGCAGTTCGGCGTGCTCGAGCAGGGGGCTGTGGCTCATCGCGAGCAGCGCGAGGGACATCGCTACTCCTGTCCGGCGGTGATGCGGGTTACGCCGGACGCAGCGTTGTCGCGACCGAGCAGGAAATCCAGATGAATCCGGTTGAAGGTGGCGGC
>NZ_JBHURF010000083.1:0-2860 GCF_042674125.1 Rhodococcus sp. NPDC056960
TGGTAGGTCTTGGACTGATTGAGCATGGTCGCGGCGTTGATCTCGTCGCGGTACTTCCCGGCGACCAGTTCCGCGGCGCGCAGGAACACCGAAATCCGGTCCCACCACGGCAGCCGGGACCAGTCATGGCGGGCCGCGAGCGCGGAGTCGACGGCCTGGCGGACGTGTGTTTCGTCGGCCATGCTCACCTCACCCAACACCCGGGCGTGCTCGTGCGGGCACACCACCGGCTGAGTCTGTTCGGTTTCGATGACCTTCCCGCCGATCGACAGCGGAATCGACTGGGTGGTGCCGCCGATCCGCTTGATCTCCAGCGCCACCGCCTCCGCCTCGGGCGAGCCGGGGCGGTAGTCGCGGACCGGTTCGTTCTCCGGGGTCGGGACGTGGAAGTTACCGGCGATGTGATGGATTGCTCCGGACACAGATCTCTCCTTAATTTCGTGCGGTCGTTCGGGTTTCGGCGCTGTCAGAAGCGGGTCAGGCGGAACGGTTCGAGCAGCCGCTGCTGACCGTGCCGCGCGATTTCCTTCGCGGCGAGGGCGCCGGTGACCGGGCCCAGGGTCACCCCGAGGGTGCCGTGCCCGGTGGCCAGGTACAGGCCCGACCGCCCGGGGACCGGACCGATGATCGGCAGATCGTCCGCCGCGGTGGGCCGGTGCCCGACCCACTCGATCTCCACATCGGTCGGGCGCCAGTCCTCGAGGAAACTGCAACCCTGCCGCACCACCATGTCCAGACGCTTCCGATTCAGCGTGAAATCGCGGTTGCCGATATCGAAGGTCCCCGACAACCGCACCGCGTCACCGAACGGGGAGCAGGCCACCATGTTCTCGTACAACTTCAGCGGATGGGTCGGGGCGGTGCCCTCCCCGAACGCGGTCATGCTGGTGCCCTTCGCCGCCTCCAGCGGGACCTTCACCCCGAGCGGGGCGAGCAGGGTGCGGGTGGGGTGGCCGGCGGCGACGACGACGTTGTCGGCGACCATCTCCCGCCCGGACTCGGTGGTGAGCATCCACTGCCCGCTGCTGCGGGCCGCGATCCGGGTGACCGCATCGTGCTCGATCACCGCACCGCCATTGGCCTGCACCCACTTCGCCAAACCCTGACACAGGGTCTCCGGCCGCACGTGCCGCTCACTCTCGAGGTGCAGCGCCCCGGCCAGGTCCCGGCGCAGCGCCGGATCGAAGGATGCGGCGTCCGCGCCGCGGTACACCCGCACGCTGCCGACGTACCCGAGCGAGCGCATCTTGGTGACGACCTGCTCGTAGTGGGCGAGGTTGTCCTCCTGTTTGAACACCACCGCCAAACCGTCGGTGTACTGCTCGAAGCTCACCCCCCGCTCCAGAAGGGAGTCGAAGTAACTGTGCGCGGGACGGGCGAAGTCCTGCAGTGCGGCGGTGCTGGTCGCGTTACGTTTCTTGGTGCTCGCCCGCAGGAACCTCGTGATCCACGCGGCGAAACCCGGTTCGAGGTGCGGGCGCATCCGGGCCGGGCCCTCGGTGCTGGTGAAACTGCGGAACGCATCCCGCACCGCGCCCGGTGCCGCGCGGGGGGTGGACAGGAACGGGGTCACCCAGCCGGCGTTCCCGGCCGAGGCCGCGGCACCGACGGCCCCGGAGTCGACGACGGTGACCTGATGGCCGAGTTCGGAGAGTTCGTATGCGCACGAGAGTCCGATGACTCCCGCACCGACGACGATGGTTCTCACAGGTTTCTTCCTGACTGTGTGTCGAGTAACTGACGGACCGTCGCGCGGGCATCGCGATAGGTCCGTTCGAGAATGTCGTGAGCGCCGTCACCGTCGCCGCGTTCGACGGCGTCGATCAGGTGCGTGATGTGGCTCCAGGTGGCGAGTCCGTGCTCGACGGCGTTGACCACCCACAGGCTCTTGTACGCACGGCACGTGTCCCACAATTCGCGCACCATCTTCAGGAGCACGTCGTTGGGACCGGCTGTGTACAGCGCCATCAGGAGCTGTTCGTCCTGCCGGACGGCCTCGACCACGTCACCGCGTTCCGACGCCTCCTGCAGCAGCTGCCAATGCCGGTTCATCGCCTCGAGGACGCCGGCGTCGGAGTGTTCGACGCCCGCACGAGCGGCCACGGGTTCGAGGAGGATCCGGATGTCGTAGACGTGCTCGAGCTCGTCGATGCTCAGCTCACGGACCTTTGCGCCCCGGTACGGTTCGACGACGATCAGGCCCGCCTGCTCGAGCCGGCGGAAGGCCTCCCGCACGGGCATGTCGCTGGTCCCCACCAGTGCGGCGACCTCCCGGATCCGCAATTGCTTGCCGGGCAGCCATTCGCCCTGGGCGATCCATCCGCGCAGGGCCTCGAAGACCTGATCGGCGAGCAGTGACGAGGACACCCGGTGCTGCAACTGCGCCGACAGCGGCGCACTGAGGTTGGGTGCGACCGACGGCACGGTGGTGACGACGGATCGCGTCGCGCCGGACTCGGTGGCGTCGGTCATGATGCGAAGCCTTTCTGGGCGGGATTACGAAAAGAGTTGTGCTTCAGGACTGTCGGCGGTAGGCGACGGCGTCGAACTCGACCGCGGTACGCCCCCGGAAACGGGAGACCTCGACGGTGGTGCGGGCCGGCGCCCCGTGGACCGTCACCACCGAGGCGTAGACCTCGTTGAGCTCGGGCAGCTTCTCGATGTCGGCGACGTAACCGTTGATCTTGAGCACCGTCGACCACTCCGCGCCCGCGGCGCGCAGCGAGGTCTCGAGATTCGCCAGCGCCGTGCGCACCTGGGTGGAGAAGTCCTCCGAGGTGGTGCCGTCCGCCTCGACCGGAAGCGCGCCGCTCGTCCACACCAGATCGCCGAGGACGGTGGCCGCGGAATACGGCGCCGT
>NZ_JBHURF010000084.1:0-2618 GCF_042674125.1 Rhodococcus sp. NPDC056960
TGTCAAGGGACATGGGGGCGTCCCGGTAGGCGGACAGGTGGTGTCCCTGTGCGCGGACAGCTGATCTCCCTGTCGGCGGTCAGCTGATCTCCCGCACCGGTCAGGTCAGGGGCATCACCCCGCGTCCGGCGGTGGCGTCCTTCAACCGCAGCGAGGTGCCTTCGGTGATCACGACATGCGCATGGTGCAGGAGTCGGTCTACCGCGGCGGTCGCGAGCGTTTTCGGCATGATCGTGTCGAACCCGGACGGGTGCAGGTTGCTGGTCACCACGACACTGCGCCGCTCATAAGCGGCGTCGACGAGGCGGTAGAACGCCTCGGCGGCGGCCTGACCGGACGGCAGCATCCCGATATCGTCGACGACGATCAACTCGGCGCGGGTGATCTTGGTGATGGTCTTGGTGATCGACCCGTCCACCGCGGCCCGCCCGATCGCGGCGGTCAACGATTCGAGGGTGAACCATGACACCCGCATCCCCGCGTCGATCACCGCATGCGCGAGCGCCTCGACGAAATGGGTCTTACCGGTCCCCGACGGTCCGCTGACCGCCAGGTTCTCGGCGCGCTGCACCCACTCCAACGTGACCAGGGCCTGCTGGGTGGGAGCTGGGATCGACGAATCCTGTTCCCGCCATGAGGAAAACGTCTTCCCGGCGGGGAGTCCGGCGGTTTTGCGGCGCATCGCCTTCGTCGCCTCGTCCCGACCGCGGACCTCCTCGTCGAGGAGGACCTTGAGGACCTCAGTCGGATCCCACCGCTGCGCTTTCGCCGTCGCCAGCACCTCCGGCGCGGCAGCCCGAAGATAGGGCAGGCGCATCCGTTTGAGGACGGCGAGGAGGTCGTCGGGCAGTGGTGGCGCGGTGGGGTTCACGAGCGTGCCTGCACACCGGTGCTGCCGAATCCGGCCCAGGCGGCGGTGCCGGGTTGAACCGAATGCTCCTCGTCGGCGACGACAACCCCGCCGGCTGTGGTGTCGGCGTGGTGCGCGACGATCGCCGGCAGATCCGCCTCGGCGAATCGGCCCGCTTCGGCTGCTCGCGACAACGCGGAGTCGACCATCTCGGCGCCGACGAATGCGGCCAACTCGACCGCGGCGGTCATCTTCGCCCGGATCCGGACCGTGCCGGCCGCCGACGCGGCGACCAACCAGGTGTGCGCGCCGGGCCCGAGGTCGAGGAACCGGGCTTCGGCCGCGGAGCGGGCCCTCGGGACCGGTGGTCGTGGTGCCCCACCCGGGTCTTGCGGATGGTCGGGGTAATGCGCCGGGTCGATCCGCGGGTTCCCTGGTGGCGAAAGTGGATGTCGCGCAACCTCACTCAAACCCTTCCTGTTCTCGGCCCAGTCCGGAGTCCGCGGCAGTGAGTCGAGGTCGGCGACGACGACCAGTTCGGTGCCGGCAGCGCGCACCCACACTTCGGCGCCGACCAGCCCCGGTGGCGTCGAATACCGCACCGACCCGAACCGGATCGTCTGATCGGTGCCGACGCTGCGGGTGGTGCCCAATGCCAGGGTGTGTGGGACGGTCGGCAGGGTGTGCAGCCGGGGCCGTTCCTCGGCCAGGGCCTCGTTCGGGATGCGGGCGCTTTCGCGGTGCCGACGGCCGTTGACCGTGGCGCAGAAGCGCTCGCACGCGGCCTCGAGGTCGGCGAACGAGGCGTAGTCCGGCAGCAGGTTCGCGTCGGTGGGCACCAGATCAGCCTTGGCGATCTTGACGGTTGCTTCGCTGCCGCCCTTCGATTCCGGGTCGAACGGCACACAGGTGTGCACGGCCATGCCGTAGTGGCGGGCGGTTTCGACGATCTGTGGATGACGTACCGCGATCCCGGCGACGTGGTCGATGCTGACCGTGCGCGGGTTGTCGGTCAACGCGTAGGTCGGCACCCCACCAAAGCGGCGCACCGTGGCATCGAGGCACGCGATCAACGTCGGCAATGTTTGATCCCACACCGGGATCACCACCCGGTAACGTGACCATGCCAGCCAGGCGCAGAACAGCAGCGTCGAGCGCAGGACTCCGCCCGGTCCGGGTACCTTCGGGCCCTCACCCCAGTCGAATTGCATCCACAGCCCGGGTTCGGTGATCCACGGTCGGTAGGTGCGGAGGTGCCCGGCCCGCCATGCGGCTTTGGCATCCGCGACGGCGCGTCGGGTGGTGCGTTCGGTGCCGTCGAAGCCTAGAGCGACGAGGCGTTCGTGGACGATGTCGGCGCGGACCCTGCCTTTGCTGCGCTCGACCCATTGCTCGATCTGGGGTAAATGCTCGTCGATGATGCGGGACCGCCGCGACGGGCCGGTCACCGGCATGCCGGCGTCGCGGGCGGTGACGTAACGCCGGACGGTTTTCGGATCGACCCCGGCCAGCTGCGCCGCGGAGTGCGCGGTCCCGGTGGTGTCGTAGGCCTCGAGAATTTCCATGATGTCCCTGTCAGACTTCTTCATGCGTCCCTCCGGTGGGGAGTCGCTCGTAGGTGGTCGAAGACCTCGAGCAAAACCCCGGAGGGGCGTCTGTGTCAGGACCGACACACCGCCGGCCCCATGTCCATCGACAGGGAGATCAGCTGTCCGTCAGCAGGGACGAACGTGTCCGTCTACAGGGAGGTTGGCATGTCCGCTAGCAG
>NZ_JBHURF010000085.1:0-2604 GCF_042674125.1 Rhodococcus sp. NPDC056960
TCCGATTCCTCCCACTCGACCTCCGCGTCCTCGTAGTCGTCGTCTTCGGGTTCCTCGTCCCGGCGCCGCTTCGACTTCTTCCCGCCCGCGGCGTCGCCGAGACCGCCGAGGAGACTCTCTCCGGACTGCAGCCGCGAATTGAGCGAGTCGATGCGCTGGCTCGCCGCGGTCACCGCGGCCGTCTTCGCCGCGTTCATCAGCTCGTGGCGGACCGTCTTGCCGAGCTTGGCTACCTCCGGTGAGTCCGCGAGCAGCTTGCGACCCTCGTTGAGAAGACCCAACGATCCGCCGGAGGGAAATTGTCTGGACGCCCCACTGGCGGCCAGCATCAACGCCAACTTCATCTTCTTCGTGCGGCCCAGCATGTATCCCGCACCGACGGCCAACGCCAGCTGAGATTTGGTGGTCATTGCCCAACCCCTTCGTCGAGTGAAAAGTGGTGCACCTCGGCGCCGGCGGCGGGCTGTGAGCGGATCCTGCCCGGTGGGGGCGCATTCCGCCGACTACCCCAGCTCGGTGCTGCTCAATCGCCGTAAGAACACATTCCCCAGCCTCCAGTCACCGCTGGACAATTCGGTGCGGGCACCCGCCGAGAAACGATCCAACCGGTCGGGCTGCTCCGGCTGCCGGTCACGTGTGTGAGCGCGAGTTCCCCCGGACCCGCGGTAGTTCCCCGACACGACACGAGCCCACCCCTGGGCGCGGTCAGCACCGAGAGTCCCGGTGCGGAGACGCCCTCGACCACTGGCTCGAGCCCCGTAGGCCGGCCGGTCCCCCACCCCAACCTGCCGACAGGCGCCAGCGTCCTCGCTGAGACGTCTTCGCGCAGCGCCCCGGCGCCCGCTTGAGGGTCACGGCTCGGCGGAAACCGGCGTAACCCGCCCAGATCCGGGTACCCGCCAACTACGCTGCCCCGCGGCCCAACACGGACCCGCGGCAGCGAGCTCCGCTCCGGCCTTCGAACCCCTTCGCCGCGGCGGAGCGCCTGCCGCGCACGGACCGAGGCCGAGTGTTCGCCCACCCCTCGGCCGCGCGCGGCCCACCCGACATCGAGGTCCAGCGCGAGGAGGCATTCCCCACCCGGTGCACGCTGATCGTCCTCCGTTTCGCGCCGTCACCGACGGGGTAGCCCCCGGTCACGGGTGTACTCCCACGGCGAGACGAGGTGCATGGTGATCATTCTCGGACTGATTCTGCTCGTGATCGGATTCGTGGCACACATCTCGATCCTGTGGACCATTGGGATCATCCTGTTGGTGATCGGGGTCATCCTCGCGCTGCTCGGCGGCACCGGCCGCGCCGTCGGCGGACGCCGTCACTGGTTCTGACCGGCAACCTCGACACACTAACCTGACCCGGTCGGCAGGATTCGACGGCTATCGTCACCGGTCCGGCCGCCCCTGGTTCGCACGCCCTCCCCGCATGGAGCGGTCCGGCCCCATGGGTCTCCGAGCACGTCGACGCTGATCGAGTTCGGCTGCAGCCGACCATCCGGTCTGGTTGCACGGTTGAGGTGCGCCCGCGCGGGTATCCCCCTCGCACGGTGTGCACGGGCATCTACCGAGGTCGAGCCTGGGAACTCGTGCCGTGCGGCGTGAATTGACGGGTCCGGGGACGGGCACAGGGTCGAAGGACCGGGGCAAATTGCAGAAGCGGGCGGAAATCACCGGTGAGGCGCTGCTTCTCGCGGCGGCGGTGGAATTTACCCGGGTCTGCTACGCCGATGCCCGGCTGGAGACCATCCTCACCCGCGCGAACGTCAGCAGGGGCGCGTTGTACGACCATTTCGGCTCCAAGGAAGAACTCGCCCGCGCGGTTATCGAGGCCGGCAGTGCCCGGTTCCGGGGCGCGTGCAGACCCCTTCTCGCCCCTCGGATTCCGGCGTTGGAGGCGCTGATCGGCATCTCCGGTCGTCAACGATGTCACGGTCCAGGCGGCGTTCCGCCTGCCCACCGAAATCCGTGACCGTCCCGGTGCCCCGACCCTGCTAGCGACCTGGCTGTCCGACTACCGCGACCTCGCGCGCCGGGCGATCACCGAAGGCGATCTGCGCGCCGAGGACCCCGACGCTGTCGCTCTCCTGCTGGTCAAACCTTCACCGGGATCCACCTGCTGACCTCGGCCACCGGCCACGTCGATGAACTGCCCGCCCGGTGGGTTTCTTGACGTCGGCATCAGTCTTTTTGCTGAGATTCAGCGTATCCAAAGCATCGTAGACCGCGTTTATCCCGTCGCGGTTGTATAGACGCCGCGCGGACTCGGCGTACTGCTTGAAAGTCCCAACATCCAACGTCGTGTTTCTCTGCACCTCCGCTAAGAATTGCAGTAGAAGGCCGCGACATGTTCGCGTGTCGAGGCCCACCGGAGCCTTGCTCGCAATCAGAACGTTTTTTGCTTGTATTTAGCGACGTAATCACTCACCTGCGAGCCGATTTGAGCGGAGATGTCAGTTGATTTCCCGGAACCTGCCCCGACGTCACCCCCCCCCCCGACGTGCGGGGCATCTTAACCTGAATCCGTGGATGATCGCGGTGGCGGATCGGCGTGGGAGATCAGGAAAGTGCCTCGTGAACTGGGATAATCGGGAGTGTCTAGGTCCTGATT
>NZ_JBHURF010000086.1:0-2028 GCF_042674125.1 Rhodococcus sp. NPDC056960
TTGCTGAATCCGGCTCGTTCGACGGCCTATCATCCGTTCTTTCAGGTGTCGTTTGCGATGCAGAACACTGCTTTTCCCGAGGTCGAGTTCCCCGGGGTGGTGTGGGAGGTGGTGCCGGCGCCGACGGGGACGTCGCGTTTCGATTTGTCGTTCACTCTCACCCCCGACGGGGAGCAGGGTCTGGCGGGGGTGGTCGAGTATGCGAGTGACCTGTTCGACCGGGCCACGGTGGAGTCCGTCGCGGCCCGGTATGTGCGTTTGGTGAAGTTGGTCGTGGCGGATCCGCGGGGGCGGATCGAGGGGTACGAGATCCTCGAGCCCGACGAGCGGGAGTTGGTACTCCGGACGTGGAACGATCCCACAACACCCTTCTCGGAGACCACGCTCGTGGAACTGTTCGAGCGACAAGTGACTGCGACACCCGACGCCGCAGCGGTGACCTTCTCCGACCGGAGCTGGACATACCGAGAAATCAATACACAAGCAAACCGGCTCGCGCACTATCTGATCGGTGCCGGGGTCGGCCCAGAAACCTTGGTGGCCGTCGCATTGGAGCGTTCGGTCGAGTTGGTCGTAGCGTTGTTGGCGGTGCTCAAGGCCGGCGGCAGCTACCTGCCGATGGACCCGAACTATCCCAGTGCTCGTGCCGGGACAATTCTCGCCGACGCAGCTCCGCAGCTGATCCTGTCCGACTCGGTCACCGTAGCCACACTGCCCGACAACGACTTGGACCGGATACTGCTCGATGCGGACCTGGACCTCGACAATACTGAATCCGTCGTTGCGCGTCGCGCTGATCACGATCCCGTCGACAGCGATCGGATCAGCCCGTTGAGACCCGGTTCTGCGGCGTACGTGATGTATACCTCGGGCTCGACAGGTGTTCCGAAGGGCATCACCGTGAGCCACCGAAGCGTGGTGTCGCTGTTCGCCGGCACCGCCGACCGTGTGGGTGTAGACGCAACGGATGTGATTGTGTGGTCCCACTCGGTGGCGTTCGATTTTTCCGTGTGGGAGTTGTGGGGTGCGCTGGTCCGCGGGGGGCGAGTGGTGGTGGCGCAATGGGACGTGGTGCGCTCACCGATCGAGTTGTGGGAGTTGGTGGTTCGGCAACACGTGACCGTTCTCGGTCAGACGCCGTCGGCGTTCTACGAGTTCGTCGAGGTCGAGCACGAGGACCCGGTGGTGGGGACCGGTTCGGTGTTGCGAACGGTGGTGCTCGGAGGAGAGGTGCTGGATCCCACCAGGTTGCGCGGCTGGCGTCCGGACGAGGACTCCCTCCATCTGCACGTGCGGATCGTCAATGGGTACGGACCGACCGAGACGACGGTCTTCGCGGCCATGTACTCGCTACCCGAATCTCGAAGTGATCGTGATCTGGTGAGTGTGCCGATCGGCGATGCAGTGGCCGGCATGCGGGTGTTCGTGCTGGGTGCTGGGTTGGTGCCGGTTCCGGTGGGGGTGGTCGGGGAGCTGTATATCGCCGGGGTGCAGTTGGCTCGCGGTTATCTGGGTCGGTCGGGGTTGACGGCGGAGCGGTTCGTGGCATGTCCGTTCGGGGCGGTGGGTGCCCGAATGTACAGATCCGGCGACCTGGTGCGATGGAGGCCTGACGGTGTCCTCGAGTACATGGGACGCGCAGACGAGCAGGTGAAGGTGCGGGGGTTCCGGGTGGAGCCCGGGGAGATCGAAGCGGTGCTCCTGTCGCATCCCGCCGTGTCGCAGGCAGTGGTGATCGCGCGAGAAACCGTTCTCGGCGCCGGGTTGGTGGGGTATGCGGTTCTCGATTCCGAGACCGGTACCGACTCCGTGGGGTTGCGAGAATTCGTGATGAGGCGGCTGCCGGAGTACATGGTGCCGTCGGTGGTCATGGTGGTGGATCGGTTGCCGTTGACGGCGAACGGGAAGTTGGATCGGAAGGCGTTGCCGGTACCGGAGTTCGCGGGGAGGGTGTTCCGTGCGCCGCGGTCGCCGGTCGAGGAGACGCTGGCGTCGCTCTACGGTGACGTGCTCGGTGTTCCGCGGGTG
>NZ_JBHURF010000087.1:0-1880 GCF_042674125.1 Rhodococcus sp. NPDC056960
TCGTCGATCACCTTCACCGCACCCGACCAGAAACCGTCGACGTCGATCCCGGTCCCCGGCAACGCCTCCTCGTTCACGAAGTCGTAGAGCACCTTCGCGACCTGCAGACCGCCGACCTCAACACGCTCAGTCATGAATGACTCACCTTCCGCCTTGATCAAACTTCCACGATGCGAAAACACAGTTTCGTATCTTGACATAAAGAAAACCGTGTCTCTCGTGTTCTGTCAATAGCGGACGGTCGTACTGTTGCGCGCCACCACCGATCAGTGGTCTTCCTCGCCGATTCTGTGCACGTGAATCAGGTTGGTCGACCCAACGGTGCCCGGTGGCGATCCCGCCACGATGACGACGAGGTCGCCCCGCTGGTACCGGCCCAGGCCGAGAAGCGCGTGGTCGACCTGGTGGATCATCTGGTCGGTCGACTCGACGGGATCGACCAGGAACGTCTCCGTCCCCCACGTCAGCGCGAGTTGAGCGCGCACCTCCGGCAGCGGGGTGAACGCCAGCAACGGCAGCGGGGTGTGCAACCGCGCGAGCCGGCGCAGCGTGTCCCCGGACTGAGTGAACGCGACGAGTGCCGCGGCACCCAGACGCTCCCCGATGTCGCGTGCCGCGTACGACATCACACCGCCCTTCGTGCGGGGCACATGATTCAGCGGCGGAACGTGCGTGGACTTCTCCTCGACCGCACCGATGATCCGGGCCATGGTGCGGACCGTCTCCATCACATGCTTGCCGACGGACGTCTCACCCGACAGCATGACGGCGTCGGCGCCGTCGAGTACGGCGTTGGCCACATCGGACGCCTCGGCGCGGGTGGGCCGCGAATTCTCGATCATCGACTCGAGCATCTGCGTCGCGACGATCACCGGCTTCGCGTTCTCGCGGGCAACCTGGATGGCCCGCTTCTGCGCGAGCGGCACCTGCTCGAGGGGAAGTTCGACGCCCAGATCACCGCGGGCGACCATCACCGCGTCGAATGCGCGCACGATCGCCTCGAGATTGTCGATGGCCTCGGGTTTCTCCAGTTTCGCGATCACTGGAACCCTGCGTCCGACCCGGTCCATCACGTCGTGGACGAGTTCGATGTCTGCCGCCGATCGCACGAACGACAGCGCGATGAGGTCGACGCCGAGACGCAGGGCGAATTCGAGGTCGGCGATGTCCTTGTCCGACAGGGCCGGAACCGACACGTTCATCCCGGGCAGCGACACACCCTTGTTGTTGCTGACCGGTCCCCCCTCGGTCACCCGGCACACCACGTCGTTGCCGTCGACCTCGGTGACGATGAGCCCGATCTTGCCGTCGTCGACGAGCAACCGGTCGCCCGGCTCGGCGTCCTCCGCCAGCTTCTCGTAGGTGGTCGACACCCGGTCGTGGGTGCCCTCGCAGTCGTCGACGGTGATCCGCACGATGTCGCCGTCGGCCCAGACAGTGCCGCCTTCGGCGAAGCGTCCCAACCGGATCTTCGGTCCCTGCAGGTCGGCGAGGATGCCCACCGCGCGGCCGGTGTGTTCGGACGCGTCGCGCACCCGGAGGTAGTTCGCTTCGTGGTCGGAATGATCGCCGTGGCTGAAGTTGAGCCGCGCGATGTCCATTCCGCTGTCGACGAGTTCGCGGATGCGGTCGCCGCTCGCCGTCGCGGGCCCGAGCGTGCAGACGATCTTCGTGCGTCTCGCCGACGCCGGCGCCTGCGCGACGGGATCGGCGAATGTTTCGGACACTGTTGCAGTCATGAGTTTTTCAGTTCTCCTCTAGGCGCTTCCCGTGTCCGCGTAGGACACGGCGGCGGCGCGGACGTCGTCGATGCGGTACCGGTTGGCGGCGTCGACGGCCTTGGAGCGGTCGAGGGTGCCTTCGCCGGCGAGGGCGGACAG
>NZ_JBHURF010000088.1:0-1676 GCF_042674125.1 Rhodococcus sp. NPDC056960
CCTGAATCCGTGGATGATCGCGGTGGCGGATCGGCGTGGGAGATCAGGAAAGTGCCTCGTGAACTGGGATAATCGGGAGTGTCTAGGTCCTGATTGTCCACCACACCACGAGGCACTTTCGGTTGAAATCATCGCACACCTTCCGCGTAGACTCTGCTGTCTTCGATGAGAGGAATCTCGTGTCGTCGGCCGGCCTGGTTCCGGTGCTGGAGTTGGCCGAGCAGGCGGGACTCTCGGAGTTGATCGACGTCCATGTCGACATCGACAGTGCCCGGGTGAAATCGGGCGCGGCCAACCCGGTCGGGAAACTGACCTCGATCATCGCCGGGATGTGCACCGGAGCGGACGTCATCGACGACATGAACCTGCTCCGGGCCGGCGGGATGCCCGCCCTGTTCGATAAGGTCTACGCCCCGTCGACCCTGGGGATCTTTCTGCGCGAGTTCACCTTCGGGCACAGCCTGCAGCTCGGGGCGGTACTGCGTCGGCACCTGATCGCCCTCGCCGCCCGCACCCCGCTGCTACCCGGGATCGAGGACCGGGCGTTCCTCGACATCGATTCGTTGCTGCGCCCGGTCTACGGGCACGCCAAGGAGGGTGCAAGCTACGGGCACGCCAAGGTTTCCGGCCGCACCGTACTGCGGAAAGGCTTGAACCCGCTGGTCACGACGCTGTCCACCGCGCAGGCGGCGCCGGTGGTCACGGAGATGCGGCTGCGCGGCGGCAAGACCGGCTCCGGCCGCGGCGCCGCCTCCCAGCTGCGCTCGGCGATCACCACCGCCCGCGCCTGTGGCGCGACGGGCAAGATCATGGTCCGCGGGGATTCGGCGTTCGGCAACAAGTCCGTCATCGGTGCCGCGATCGCCGCGGGTATCGAGTTTTCCGTGGGCATGAACCGCAATCCCCGGATCACCCGGGCCATCGACGGTATCGACGAGCAGGACTGGGTCCCGGTGCACTACCCCGGTGCAGTCACCGACCCCGAGAGCGGGAAGCTGATCTCCGACGCCGAGGTCGCCGAGGTCGAGTACACGGCGTTCTCCGGCCGCCACCAGGTCACCGCCCGCCTGATCGTGCGCCGGGTCAAGGACGCGAACTATCCCGACGCGTTGTTCCCGGTGTGGCGGTATCACCCGTTCTTCACCAATTCCGACCTGCCGACCGTCGACGCCGACCTCACCCACCGCAAGCACGCGATCGTGGAAACGGTGTTCGCGGACCTGATCGACGGACCGCTCGCGCACATCCCGTCGGGACGGTTTCCGGCGAACTGCGCCTGGGTGACCTGTGCGGCCATCGCGCACAACCTGCTCCGCGCCGCCGGCACCCTCGCCGGTGGCAACCATGCCGTCGCCCGCGGCGCTACCCTGCGTCGTGACCTGGTCAACGTCCCCGCCCGGTTCGCCCGGCCCGCCGGCAAACCCGTCCTGCACCTGCCCGCCCACTGGCCGTGGCAGAAGCAGTGGAACACCCTGTGGTGCTGGGTTATCGGATCGGGAATTGCGCCACCACAACTGGCGTGACTGATCCGTTCCGCCATCCGGCCCGACTCCGAGGACTCCCGACAACGTGGATGAGCTGACACCGGTCAGCGGACCACGCACACACACCGACACCCCGAAGAAACCGAAACCACCACCAATCCCGCCGAAATCACCTCTCCACGGATCGAGGCT
>NZ_JBHURF010000089.1:0-1460 GCF_042674125.1 Rhodococcus sp. NPDC056960
TCGCGGGTGTGATGGAACATCGGCCGCGCCCTCAGGTCGGTTTTCGACATGCGGAACGACTGCTCGACCTGCCAGAGGTCGTGGTACTTCGCGATGACCTCGCCTGGTCCCATGATCGAGGCGGGAAGATTGGTGACGTAGCCCTTCAGCCCGATCAGCGACCGGGCCCGATCGAGAGATGCGCTGTCGAGGGCGCGGCCGCCCGCGGTGGTCTTGACGAACCTCGTCGATTTCGGTGCCTTCGCCCCGTCGACGACCTCGCGGGCCCGGGCTTCTTGGGCGTTCAGGGTTTGGTTGTCGCGGACGGCGCGGCGTTTCGAGTACTGCCAGACCGCCCGCCATGACTTCGGGTGTCCGGCCGCGTCCCAGACGGGTTCGGTGCGGTGGCGCACATTGTTGACGGCGCTCTTCGCGTGCCTCGGGGTGACGGTGTCGATGATCTGCCCGTCGGCGAAAGCGTCCCCGTTCCAATGGAAATGGTTCGCCAGATCGGCTGGGGCTTTCGTGACTCGGGAGCCGACGATGAACTTAAGCCCGGCCTCGTCGAGGGCAGTGAGGTTGCCAGCGGAGAGCATCCCGGCGTCGGCGGCGATCACCATCTCGACACCGGCAATGTCATGGCGGTCTTGGAACTGCCGGATCATGGGCACGATCGTGTGGGTTTCGGCCTTGTTGCCCTCGAAACAGCCGATCTCCAGCGGAAACCCGGTCCGGTCGACGAGCAGGCCGACCACGATCTGCGGATCGACCCGCCGCTCCTTCGAGTAGCCGACCTTGCGGAGTTCGTCTTCCTTCTCCGCCTCGAAGTACAAGGTGGTGACGTCGTAGAGCACCAGCGATAGCCCGCCGGTCGCCGCCGCATGCTCGAAGCATTTCGTCGCAACTCGATTCCGGTAATCGCTTGTGGTGCAACGCGTAAATGCATTGGCGTAGGTGTTGCGGTGCGCCGGTGTCAAGCCGATCTCGCTGACGACGCGGGCGGTGTCGCTCATCGAGGTCGGCTCCACGAGTCGGCCAAGGACCAGTTGGAAGAACGCCTCGTCGTCGACAACGTCGAACCCCAGTCGGGACCACGCTATGGCGATCGTCTCGATCAGCCAGCGGGACCGCTTCGCGGTGATTACCGACGGGCCGCCACCGGGGCCGGCGAGCGCATCCAGCCCCAGGTCGAGTTCCTCCTGACCCTCGTCGAGTTTGTCGCGGGCGACCTGCATCAACGCGGCCAACTCGCTGTCGGTGTGGGCCGAGCCGAGATGTTCGAGAATCGTGCGCCGACCGCCCTTCTTGGCCACGATCTGGACCGCTGTCGCCCCCGACGCGGTCCGAACCTTGCGGATATAGGCAGCCACGACCGGCGATCTTACCGGCCCGTTAGTGCCCCAAATCGACAACCCGTGATCCCGCTACCAGCGCAAACACCAGCCGAACCCAGAAATCCCCGCCGACTTGTGCAAGTCAGG
>NZ_JBHURF010000090.1:0-1457 GCF_042674125.1 Rhodococcus sp. NPDC056960
CTCACCATCGGGTCACGACCAACTTCTGATCGGTGAAGAAATCCAACGGCGCAGCACCACACACATGCGAATCACCGTAGAACGAGGCACCGTACCCGCCCATCGTCACATTCGCCGGCGGCGCAGGAAACGCATTGATCCCCACATTGCCCGCCCGGATACCACGCTCAAACTCCGCCGCCACCGCACCAGAGCTGGTGAACACCGCTGCAGCGTTACCGAACTCGGTGTCATTCGACAACGCGATCGCCTCCGCAAGCGTGTCCACCCGATGCACATTGATCACCGGACCGAACAACTCCCGACCCTCCACCCCGTGCCGCGGGTCCAGACCGGCAACGATGGTCGGCCCGATGAAATAGCCGTTCTCCGTCTCCACCCCACCCACCGGCTTCACGTTCCGACCATCGAGGACGAACGTCGCACCCAGATCCTCCGCCTCCCCCAACGCCGCCAGGATCCGCTCCCTACTCTCGGCGCTGACAACCGGGCCCATCGTCACACCCTCGACCAAACCGTCACCGACCACCAACCGATCGGCCAACGCCACCACACGGTCCATCAGATCACCGTAGACATCACCAACCACCACAACCCGACTCCCCGCCAGACACCGCTGACCCGCCATCCCAAACGACGACGACACGATCCCAGCCGCCGCCTTATCGAGATCCGCATCCGGGGCCACCACGATCGGATTCTTCGCACCCCCGTTGGCCTGCACCCGCTTCCCCGCCGCTGCCGCCGCCCCGTAAATCGCCCGCGCCGTCGGCGACGACGTAATGCACGACACCGCCGCCACCGAAGGGTGCGCAATCAGATGCTGCACCACATCCGCCCGGCCGTGCACCACACTCAACACCCCATCCGGCAAACCCGCCTGCTGCAGCAACCGAATCGCCGCGGTCGACGCCAGCGGATCCTGCTCAGACGCCTTGATGATCAACGCATTGCCGGTGACCAGAGCCCACGCCGAGAACTGCACCGTGTTCATCACCGGGAAATTCGACGGCGTCACCGCCACACACACCCCCAACGGCTCCCGCACCCGCCGCGCATCCACACCAGTGGCCACGTTCACGGCGTCGCTGTGATACAGCATCGGAGCGGCAATCGCCGTCTCCAAGAAATCGACCGCCCGCCCCACCTCACCACGCGCCTCATCCAACGTCTTACCCTGATCGATCGTGATCGTGCGCGCCAACGACTCGACATTGTCCTCGAGGATCACCTTCATCCGATACAAGAACCGCACCCGCTCCGACAACGGCCGCGAACCCCAATCAACGAAGGCACGAGACGCAGCCACCACAGCCGCCTCCACATCCTCGATCGACGCCGGCACCAACTCCGTAATCACCCGCCCCGTAGCAGGATTGAACACCTCAATGGCATCCACCCCCGAACCCGGCACCCACCGACCACCAATCAAACACACAGCCGTCAAATCCACATCA
>NZ_JBHURF010000091.1:0-1231 GCF_042674125.1 Rhodococcus sp. NPDC056960
GGCGGATTCATGCGGTCATCGCAACATCAAGTAGTTCGTTGAGCTTCTCGGTTGGAGTATGCCAGTCGTGGGTTTTGCGGGGTCGGTCGTTGAGTTCGTCGGCGACGAACTGCAGATGCTCGGCCGAGTGCACGGACAGGTCGGTGCTCTTGGGGAAGTACTGACGCAGCAGCCCGTTGGTGTTCTCGTTCGAGCCTCGTTGCCATGGGGAGTGCGGATCGCAGAAGTAGATCTGCACCCCCGTGTCGACGGTGAACCTGGCGTGTTGATGCATCTCGGTGCCCTGATCCCAGGTGATCGACCGCGCCAACGCGGACGGAAGTTGCTGGATTTTCGCCGCCATCGCCTCACGCACCTTCTCGGCGGAGTACCCGTCGGGCAGGTGCAGCAGCATCACGAACCGGGTCTTGCGTTCGACGAGGGTGCCGATCGCCGACCGGTTGCCTTCGCCCATGATCAGATCACCCTCCCAGTGCCCGGGGACCGCCCGGTCCTCGGCCTCGGCGGGCCGGTCGGAAATATTGATCATGTTCGGGATCCGGCCGCGCCGCTCATCGGGTTTGCGGTGGCCCTTGCGCAGTGCCCGCCCGGTCCGTAACGCGGTGGTCAGCTCCCGTTTGAGGCCGCCGCGGGCCTGGATGTAGAGGGAGAGATAGATCGTCTCGTGGGACACGCGCATCTCCGGATCGTTCGGGAATCTGCGCACCAGGGTCCGGGAGATCTGCTCCGGAGACAACTTCTTCTTCAACTGTTTCTCCACGAACGCCCGCAGCCGATCGTGGACGGCGAGCTTCGCCGATTTCGGTCGCCGTCCCCTCGCCTGCGCGGCCCGGTGCGCGGTGGAGGCAACGTAGTAACCGCGCCGGTTCGTGCCCCGCTCGATCTCCCGGCTGATCGTGGTCCGATGCCGCCCCAACGCCGCCGCGATCTGCACGACGCTGCTGCCCTCGCGCACCATCACGTCGATCTGTTCGCGGTCCGTGAGGGACAGGAACCGGCCCGACGGTGGTGGACTCCGGCGGGGACGAACCCCACCGGAGTCGATGATCCACCGGCGCGCGGTCGAGGCGGTCACTGCGGCGGCACACGCCGCCTCCACGACCGTCGAACCCTGCGTGCGACACTCCCAGAACAACAGCCGCGCCTGCTCCGAAGCCGGCGGCCGACCGATCATCACCATCTCAAACACCCCTCATCATCAGGGATGTTGCAACGACCGGTTGAACCCGCC
>NZ_JBHURF010000092.1:0-1220 GCF_042674125.1 Rhodococcus sp. NPDC056960
TGGCCTTCGGGGCCATCGGCGAGGGCGGGGTTCGGGTGATCGACGCCGACGTCGTCGAGAGGGTCGATCTGACGTGCACGGACATCGCCGCGGTCGAGCAGCATCAACTCGCCGAATTGAGCCGCCGCACGGAACTCTTCCGCGGCCGCTTCGACCGGATGCCGTTGACGGGCCGGACCGCGTTGATCGTCGACGACGGCGTCGCCACCGGTGCGACCGCCCGCGCGGCATGTCAGGTCGCCCGCGCGCAAGGCGCCGCCCGGGTGGTGATTGCGATTCCGATCGGCTCGCCCCGCAGCATCGACGACCTCGCACGGGATGCGGACGAGGTTGTGTGCATGGAGACCCCGAAAGGATTCTTCGCGGTCGGGCAGGGCTACCGCGATTTCTCCCAGGTCACCGACGAGGAGGTGACCGAACTGCTCGCCGGTGCACGCGACGGCTTCCGGGAACCGGCGGTGACGGCACCGGTGCGGGAGAGCGACGAGGATCCGCCGCTGCGCGACAACGACATCGAGATCGATGTGGTCGGGGCCCGACTTTCCGGGCACCTCGTCGTCCCGGAGAACCCGATCGGGATGGTGGTGTTCGCGCACGGCAGCGGCAGCAGCCGGCACAGCCCCCGCAACCGCTACGTCGCCGATGTGCTGAATCGGGCCGGACTGGCCACCCTCCTGTTCGACCTGCTCACTACAGCCGAAGAAGGCGACCGGGCGGCGGTATTCGACATCAACCTGTTGGCCGGGCGGTTGGTACAGGTCACTGGCTGGCTGACGACGCAACCGGACGTCGCCGGGTTGCCGGTCGGGTATTTCGGGGCCAGTACCGGCGCCGCTGCGGCACTGTGTGCGGCCACCGACCCCCGCGTCGAGGTCACGGCCATGGTCTGCCGCGGGGGCCGCCCCGATCTCGCCGGGGAGTGTCTGAGGAAGGTGCACACCAACCCCTTGTTGATCGTCGGTTCCCGTGACGAAGCCGTCCTCGACCTCAACCGGCGGGCACAGGCCGTGATCCCAGGCAAGTGCCGCATCGAGATCGTGCCCGATGCCACCCACCTGTTCGAGGAACCCGGAGCCCTCGAACAGGTCGCCGAACTGGCCCGCACGTGGTTCACCACCTACCTCCCGGCCCGCGGCCTCAGATCGTCGCGGCACCGGGGTTAGACACACCCCACGAGAGAGCGCACACCGGCCGGTGCGGACACGGTGCGTTCCCGCTCC
>NZ_JBHURF010000093.1:0-1176 GCF_042674125.1 Rhodococcus sp. NPDC056960
GGACCGAACCCACCAGGGTTGAAAACCGGGGGGATGACCTGTGGTTAGGGGTGAAAGGCCAATCAAACTCCGTGATAGCTGGTTCTCCCCGAAATGCATTTAGGTGCAGCGTCGTGTGTTTCTTGCCGGAGGTAGAGCACTGGATAGGCGATGGGCCCTACCGGGTTACTGACCTTAGCCAAACTCCGAATGCCGGTAAGTGAGAGCGCGGCAGTGAGACTGTGGGGGATAAGCTCCATGGTCGAGAGGGAAACAGCCCAGAGCATCGACTAAGGCCCCTAAGCGTACGCTAAGTGGGAAAGGATGTGGAGTCGCAGAGACAACCAGGAGGTTGGCTTAGAAGCAGCCACCCTTGAAAGAGTGCGTAATAGCTCACTGGTCAAGTGATTCCGCGCCGACAATGTAGCGGGGCTCAAGCGTACCGCCGAAGTCGTGTCATTGCAGATATACCCCCAACGGGGTCGTGATGGGTAGGGGAGCGTCGTGTGCCGGGTGAAGCAGCCGCGGAAGCGAGTTGTGGACGGTTCACGAGTGAGAATGCAGGCATGAGTAGCGATACACACGTGAGAAACGTGTGCGCCGATTGACTAAGGGTTCCTGGGTCAAGCTGATCTGCCCAGGGTAAGTCGGGACCTAAGGCGAGGCCGACAGGCGTAGTCGATGGACAACCGGTTGATATTCCGGTACCCGCTTTGAAACGCCCAATATCGAGCCCATTAATGCTAAGGCCGTGAAGCCGCCCTGGATCCTTCGGGTGAAGGGGAGTGGTGGAGCCGCTGACCCAAGGTGGTAGTAGGTAAGCGATGGGGTGACGCAGGAAGGTAGTCCAGCCCGGGCGGTGGTTGTCCCGGGGTAAGGGTGTAGGCCGTGTGATAGGTAAATCCGTCACACATTAAGGCTGAGACCTGATGCCGAGCCGATTGTGGTGAAGTGGATGATCCTATGCTGTCGAGAAAAGCCTCTAGCGAGTTTCATGGCGGCCCGTACCCTAAACCGACTCAGGTGGTCAGGTAGAGAATACCGAGGCGTTCGGGTGAACTATGGTTAAGGAACTCGGCAAAATGCCCCCGTAACTTCGGGAGAAGGGGGGCCATCACTGGTGAGGGAACTTGCTTCCTGAGCTGGGGGTGGCCGCAGAGACCAGCGAGAAGCGACTGTTTACTAAAAACACAGGTC
>NZ_JBHURF010000094.1:0-1156 GCF_042674125.1 Rhodococcus sp. NPDC056960
CAGGTCGCGGATGGCTTGCTCGAAGCCGGTGACGTGGGCGAGGGTGAGGGCGGAGGCGGTGTCTCCGTCGCCGTCGACGATGGCCCGTAGCAGTTCGGCGTGCTCGCGGACGTGGCTCGCGACGTCGGGCAGGCGGTCGAGGAACAGGCACCAGATGCGGGTGGCGTGGGCGTCGAGGCTGACGAGGATGTCTTCGAGGTGCGGATTGCCGGACGCCCGGTAGATCTCGCGGTGGACGCGCACGTCGTAGCGCAGGACGTCCCGCGGGTCCTCGGTGTCGCTGATCTCGGCGATCTCGTCGGCGAGTGCGGACAGTCGCGTTCGCGCGTCCTGTGAGGCGGTTCGCGCCGCGCGGGCGGCGGCGTTGGGTTCGAGTTGCTTGCGGATTTCGGAGATGTCGGCGAGATCGGTCATGTCGACGGCGGTGGCGAACGTGCCGCGGCGCGGGTAGGCGACGACGAGACGTTCCCGTTCGAGCCGTTTGAGAGCCTCTCGCACCGGGGTGCGGCCGAATCCGAGTTCTTCGGCGAGGCGGTCGTCGTTGATCGGTTCGCCGGGCCGGATGTCGAGCATGACCAGGCGTTCACGCACGATCTCGTACGCGCGGTCGGCGTTGGTGCCGCCGGTGGATGCCGTGTCCGCGACCGATGATTGCGCCAGGCTCATGTTTCGTCTCCCTGATATTCCGGAGCTATTGACCTTGTTCGTTCCTGACCTTACTCTACTTTCCAGTTGATATATCAGTTCGAAATCAACTGACCTTCCAGAAAGGCGAACCATGACCGTGGACACCGCAGGCCGCACCGAAGCGGCTGCAGCGAACCCGACGCTGACCCATTCGCTCGCCGACCTCGACCCCGCCGTGCACCAGGCGATCGCGGCGGAACTCCGGCGCCAGCAGGGCACGCTGGAGATGATCGCCAGTGAGAATTTCGCCCCGCTCGCGGTGATGCAGGCGCAGGGGTCGGTTCTGACGAACAAGTACGCCGAGGGTTACCCCGGTCGCCGCTACTACGGTGGCTGCGAGCACGTCGACGTCATCGAGCAGCTCGCGATCGACCGTCTGACCTCGCTGTTCGGCGCGAAGTTCGCCAACGTGCAGCCGCATTCGGGTGCGCAGGCCAACGCCGCCGCGATGGCCGCGCTGCTGCAGCCC
>NZ_JBHURF010000095.1:0-1143 GCF_042674125.1 Rhodococcus sp. NPDC056960
GCCTTGCACTCTTTATTTGTATTGTTAGCCGAACGCTCTGGAAAGTGCGGCCATAGCAGGTGATAGCCCTGTAGGCGAAAACAATATGAAAGAACTAGGTGTGCGACAAGTAGGGCGGGACACGTGAAATCCTGTCTGAAGATGGGGGGACCATCCTCCAAGGCTAAATACTCGTGATCGACCGATAGTGAACCAGTACCGTGAGGGAAAGGCGAAAAGAACCCCGGGAGGGGAGTGAAATAGATCCTGAAACCGCATGCATACAAACAGTCGGAGCCTCGTAAGGGGTGACGGCGTACCTTTTGTATAATGGGTCAGCGACTTACGTTCAGTAGCAAGCTTAACCGTATAGGGCAGGCGTAGCGAAAGCGAGTCCGAATAGGGCGTTCAGTTGCTGGGCGTAGACCCGAAACCAGGTGATCTATCCATGGCCAGGATGAAGGTGCGGTAACACGTACTGGAGGTCCGAACCCACTAACGTTGAAAAGTTAGGGGATGAGCTGTGGATAGGGGTGAAATGCCAATCGAACCTGGAGATAGCTGGTTCTCTCCGAAAGCTATTTAGGTAGCGCCTCGTGTCTCACCTTCGGGGGTAGAGCACTGTCATGGTTGGGGGGTCTATTGCAGATTACCCCGCCATAGCAAACTCCGAATACCGAAGAGTGCAATCACGGGAGACAGACATCGGGTGCTAACGTCCGGTGTCAAGAGGGAAACAACCCAGACCGCCAGCTAAGGTCCCCAAATATAGCTAAGTGGGAAACGATGTGGGAAGGCACAGACAGCCAGGAGGTTGGCTTAGAAGCAGCCACCCTTTAAAGAAAGCGTAATAGCTCACTGGTCGAGTCGGCCTGCGCGGAAGATGTAACGGGGCTAAGCTATATACCGAAGCTGCGGATGCGAGCTTTGCTCGCATGGTAGGAGAGCGTTCCGTAAGCCTGCGAAGGTGCCTTGTAAAGGGTGCTGGAGGTATCGGAAGTGCGAATGCTGACATGAGTAGCGATAAAGGGGGTGAAAGGCCCCCTCGCCGTAAGCCCAAGGTTTCCTACGCAACGTTCATCGGCGTAGGGTGAGTCGGCCCCTAAGGCGAGGCAGAAATGCGTAGCTGATGGGAAGCAGGTCAATATTCCTGCACCATTGATA
>NZ_JBHURF010000096.1:0-1111 GCF_042674125.1 Rhodococcus sp. NPDC056960
CCAAGGTGCTCGTCGCGAACCGCGGTGAGATCGCAGTGCGGGTGATCCGGGCCGCAGCCGATGCCGGCCTGGCCAGCGTCGCCGTCTACGCCGAACCCGACGCCGACGCCCCGTTCGTGCGCCTGGCCGACGAAGCCTTCGCCCTCGGCGGCCAGACCTCCGCCGAATCGTATCTGGTGTTCGACAAAATCCTCGACGCCGCCACCAAATCCGGCGCCGACGCCATCCACCCCGGCTACGGCTTCCTCTCCGAAAACGCCGACTTCGCCCAGGCCGTCATCGACGCCGGCCTGATCTGGATCGGCCCCTCCCCCCAATCGATCCGCGACCTCGGCGACAAGGTCACCGCCCGCCACATCGCCGAAAAAGCCAAGGCCCCGATGGCCGCCGGCACCAAGGACCCCGTCAAGAACGCCGACGAGGTCGTCGCCTTCGCGAAGGAATACGGTGTCCCCGTCGCCATCAAGGCCGCCTTCGGCGGCGGCGGCCGCGGCATGAAGGTCGCCCACACCATCGAGGAAATCCCCGAACTGTTCGACTCCGCCACCCGCGAGGCCGTCGCCGCGTTCGGCCGCGGCGAATGCTTCGTCGAACAGTATCTGGACAAGGCCCGGCACGTCGAAGCGCAGGTCATCGCCGACCAGCACGGCAACGTCGTCGTCGCCGGCACCCGCGACTGCTCCCTGCAACGCCGCTTCCAGAAACTCGTCGAGGAGGCCCCCGCCCCGTTCCTCACCGACGACCAACGCGCCCGCATCCACTCCTCCGCCAAGGCCATCTGCAAAGAGGCCGGCTACTACGGCGCCGGCACCGTCGAATACCTGGTCCAGGGCGACACCGTGTCCTTCCTCGAGGTCAACACCCGCCTGCAGGTCGAACACCCCGTCACCGAGGAAACCGCCGGCATCGACCTGGTGCTGCAGCAGTTCAAGATCGCCAACGGCGACACACTGGACATCCTCGAGGACCCCACCCCCCGCGGGCACGCCTTCGAATTCCGCATCAACGGTGAGGACGCCGGCCGCGGCTTCCTGCCCGCCCCCGGACCGGTCACCAAGTTCGTGCCCCCCACCGGCCCCGGCGTCCGGATGGACTCCGGCGTCGAAACCGG
>NZ_JBHURF010000097.1:0-1091 GCF_042674125.1 Rhodococcus sp. NPDC056960
GATGGAACGCCCGTGCACGGAGAGGCACAAGTGCCGGCGTGTCCGAACCACCAGGCTTTGCCCGGGACGTGTCGGATCCCGAAGGATCGTCTGCTGCTGGTGACGATGGACCCTGATGTCCGCGGCCATCGACGGGTTCACTGGAGGACAGAATCATTCTGCGAGAGGTTTGGAGTTCGTCGTGACCGCCACCGTCGTCATTGTCGTGATCGTCGTCGTTGCCGTCGTGGCGCTGCTGTTGTCGGCGTCGATCCGGGTGGTGAAGCAATACGAGAAGGGTGTGCACTTCCGGCTCGGGAAGATCATCGGGGTGCGCGAGCCCGGCCTGAGACTGATCATCCCGGTCCTCGACCGGCTCACCATGGTGTCGATGCGGATCGTCACCATGCCGATCCAGTCCCAGGGCATCATCACCCGTGACAACGTCAGCGTCGACATCGCGGCAGTCGCATACTTCCGGGTCGTCGACGCACGGAAATCGGTGGTCGTGATCGAAAACGTCGACACCGCCATCAACCAGATCGCGCAGACCACCCTGCGCAACGTCGTCGGACAACACTCCCTCGACGAGGTCCTCGCCGAGACCTCGGAAGTCAACGCCGCCATCCGGCAGATCCTCGACACCACCACCCTCGAGTGGGGTGTCGAAGTCACCCTGGTCGAGCTCAAGGACATCCAGTTGCCCGAGACCATGAAACGGGCGATGGCCCGCGAGGCGGAGGCCGAACGGGAGAAGCGGGCGAAGATCATTGCCGCCGAGGGGGAAGCGCGGGCGGCTGCGGCGCTCGGCGAAGCCTCCGACACGATGATGGTCCACCCCCTCGCCTTGCAGTTGCGCAATCTGCAGACCCTGCTCGAGCTGGGCGTCGAGAAGAACACCACGGTGGTCTTCCCCGCCCCCCTGATGAGTGCGATCGGCGAGCTGGGCACATTTTTGTCCCGCGAAACGGCCGCCGCTACCGCCCTTCCACCACAGACCACGGCGCAGTCGCACACCGAGGCCGGGGACGGCCGGCCGGCGACGAGGACACCGCCCTACCCGGCCACGGCTGCACCCGCCGTCAACTAATCCGGTACCTGCCGGTGAGGAG
>NZ_JBHURF010000098.1:0-1046 GCF_042674125.1 Rhodococcus sp. NPDC056960
GCCGCCGCGAGGGTCGGGATCCCCACCGAGAATGTGATCGTCCTCGACGGCGCCGACGGGCACCCGTCGCTGACCGACCTGCTCACCGCGGGTGCGCCGGCGCCGGAGGTGTCGTTCGACCCGGCCACCCAGCTGGCGGTGCTGCCGTATTCGTCCGGGACCACCGGCCGCCCGAAGGGGGTGATGCTCACCCACCGCAACCTGGTCGCGAACGTGTGCCAGATCAACCCGCGGATGGGCATCGGCGCCGACGACAAACTCCTCGCGGTGCTGCCGTTCTTCCACATCTACGGGATGACGGTGCTGCTCAACGCGGCCCTGTTCAACCGGGCCGCGCTGGTGACGATGCCGAAGTTCGACCTGGTCGAGTTCCTGTCCATCGTCTCCGCCCAGAAATGCACGTACGTGTTCATCGCCCCACCGGTCGCGGTCGCGTTGGCCAAGCATCCGCTGGTCGACGAGTACGACCTGTCGTCGGTGCATTCGATCTTCTCCGGCGCCGCCCCCCTCGATCAGGAACTGGGCAAGGCCGTCGCGCACCGGCTCGGCTGCCGGGTCCGGCAGGGCTACGGCATGTCCGAGATGAGCCCGGTCTCGCACGCCATCCCGTTCGACCGCGACGACATCGCCCTGGACTCGGTCGGGCCGTCGGTGGCGAACATGGAATGCAAACTCGTCGACCCCGCCACCGGCGACGAGATCGCCTACCCCACCGACGGGGTCAGCGCCCCGGGCGAGTTGTGGTGCAAGGGCCCCAACATCATGGCCGGGTACCTCGGCAACGAGCAGGCCACCGCGGAAACCCTGGACGCGGACGGGTACCTGCACACCGGGGACATCGCCACCGTCGACCCGGAGGGGGTGGTGACGATCGTGGACCGGATGAAGGAGCTGATCAAGTACAAGGGCTACCAGGTGCCGCCCGCCGAACTCGAGGCGCTGCTGCTGACCCACCCGCAGGTCGCCGACGCCGCCGTCATCGGTGTCCTCGACGACGAGGGCGAGGAGGTCCCGAAGGCATTCGTCGTCAAGCAGCAGGGCGCCGA
>NZ_JBHURF010000099.1:0-440 GCF_042674125.1 Rhodococcus sp. NPDC056960
GTACAAGCTGTACCAACATTCAATATCAGGCTGCAGTAAAGCTCCACGGGGTCTTTCCGTCCTGTCGCGGGTAACCTGCATCTTCACAGGTACTATAATTTCACCGAGTCTCTCGTTGAGACAGTGCCCAGATCGTTGCGCCTTTCGTGCGGGTCGGAACTTACCCGACAAGGAATTTCGCTACCTTAGGACCGTTATAGTTACGGCCGCCGTTTACTGGGGCTTCAATTCGCACCTTCGCTTACGCTAAGCGCTCCTCTTAACCTTCCAGCACCGGGCAGGCGTCAGCCCCTATACTTCGCCTTACGGCTTCGCAGAGACCTGTGTTTTTGCTAAACAGTCGCCTGGGCCTATTCACTGCGGCTCTCTCGGGCTTGCACCCTAACAGAGCACCCCTTCTCCCGAAGTTACGGGGTCATTTTGCCGAGTTCCTTAACGAG
>NZ_JBHURF010000099.1:538-1002 GCF_042674125.1 Rhodococcus sp. NPDC056960
CTCCTCGCCTACCTGTGTCGGTTTGCGGTACGGGCACCTCTCACCTCGCTAGAGGCTTTTCTTGGCAGTGTGGAATCAGGAACTTCGCTACTATATTTCGCTCGCCATCACAGCTCAGCCTTATGGGAAACGGATTTGCCTATTTCCCAGCCTAACTGCTTGGACGCGGATATCCAATACCGCGCTTACCCTATCCTCCTGCGTCCCCCCATTGCTCAAATGGTGAGGAGGTGGTACAGGAATATCAACCTGTTGTCCATCGCCTACGCCTTTCGGCCTCGGCTTAGGTCCCGACTAACCCTGAGCGGACGAGCCTTCCTCAGGAAACCTTAGGCATTCGGTGGAGGGGATTCTCACCCCTCTTTCGCTACTCATACCGGCATTCTCACTTCTAAGCGCTCCACCAGTCCTTCCGGTCTGGCTTCACAGCCCTTAGAACGCTCTCCTACCACTGTTCGAAGAAC